>DATKED010000336.1:0-14529 GCA_035512375.1 Anaerolineales bacterium | reverse complement strand
GGTTTTGGGTGTTCCAGAGGAGAAAATTGTATTTGGTCCATTTGCCACTCGCGTTTTCCCTGACGCCCGGCAGGAGATTTTGGAATACTTCCTAAAACTCCGCAGGGAGTTCGGCCCGGATCTGATCTTCGTCCACTCCAGGCAGGATGTGCACCAGGATCATCTCACCATGACCGATGAGGCCCTGCGGGCATTTCGAGGCATTACAGTACTCGGCTTCGACGTTGTCCGGTCTTCTTACGGCTTCTTCCCTCATTTCTTGGTGGAAGTGACTGAAGAAGATGTGAACAAGAAGATCGAAGCCTTGTCGAAGTATGAAACCTACCGCGATCGATATTATTTCAACAGTGAATTGACGCGTTCCATCATGGTGCGCCACGGCGCGCTGGCGGAATGCCCATTCGCCGAGGGGTTCGACATCTTGCGGATCGTGGGAGAGTTTTACAGAGATGAGAGCTTCTGAAAAGAGGTAGGAATGGTGTTCCATATTCTGTTTCAGGAACTCCAACACAGCACGGAGATGATCCGTGGTTTATTGTCCGGTGTTACAGCAGAGGAAGCGCGGATAAAACCTGATCCCGAGTCCTGGTCCATCCTCGAAGTGGTGTGTCACCTATATGATGAAGAACGTGAGGATTTCCGTGAACATGTGGATTTTATCCTTCATCGCCGACATGAAGAATGGCATACGATTGATCCACAGAGCTGGGTTGTGGAACGGAAATACAATGAGCAAGACTTTGCTGATGCGCAAGAGAAATTCTTTGCCGAAAGAGAAAAATCGCTGAACTGGTTAAAGGAATTCGCTAACGCCAACTGGGAAACAACATATACATCCCAGTACGGCACAACCAGCGCGGGAGAAATGTTGGCATGCTGGATCGCACATGACAATCTGCACATCCGTCAACTGGTTGAACTCAGGCGAATGAAGGTAGAAATTATGACAAAACCATACAATCTTGAATATGCAGGAGATTGGTAAGATCACAAAAGGACGAAAGCCAAACGCTTTCATCCTTTTGATTTTTGCATAAGTTATTCCTTCGGTATACCCACCTGGATCATCCCATCAACGACTCTTACCGGATAAGCCGGCACATCGACTACAACGGGCAATTGCACGGCTTTCCCTGTTCTTACATCAAACTCGCCACCATGCCGCGGGCAGACGATATTGTAGCCTTCGAGGTCCCCATCACCAAGAGGTCCATCATCGTGGGTGCAGATATCGGCAATCGCAAAAAACTGGTCTGCAATATTGAATATGACAATCGACTTGCCTTCCGCTTCAATGAACAACCGTTCCCCGTTGGGTAGCTCGGAGGCAGGAGCGATTTCAAGAAATTCAGCTTTCGTTTCGTCAAAAGTTGTGTAATTGAACATTATTTCCCTCACCCTGCCGCTCTCCCAAAGGGAGCGGGATAAACGATTATTCCACCAAACTGTCGCTGGCTTCCCCTAAACCGTATACGCCGGCCTTCAACACTTTGAGGGAAAGCAAGGCACATTTCAAGCGCACCGGACCAAGGTCAATTCCAAGCATGTCAAGGATAAATTCCTTGTTGAGTTGCTTCACTTCATCCAATGGTTTGCCAATAATGGATTCGACCAGCAGATCGGCGGAGGCTTGTGAAATGGCGCAGCCATGCCCGTCGAAGCGCGCGTCAGTCACATTGCCGCTCTCATCGGTGCGCAACGTGATCTCGATGTGATCGCCGCACAGCGGGTTGTTATCTGCGAACTGAATATCATGCGGGTCGAGGCGCCCGCGATAGCCAGGATTTTTATAGTGTTCGATGATTACTTCACGATAGAGATCGTCCATAGTTCTCCTGGAGTCCAAAATCTTTGAGTAGTACCCCTGTGGGGCCAGATTTTGGCAAAAACCCAAAGACTGGGTTCACGGGGATGCTGTGCACAGTCATTGGACTCCGATTATCCAAATAATTCCTTCACTTTATAAATCCCGTTCACAAGCAGGTCAACTTCCTCCCTGGTGTTGTACAAATAAAAACTGGCGCGCGAGGTGGCCGGCAGTCCAAATTTCTCATGCAAGGGCTGCGCACAGTGATGACCGGCGCGGACAGCGATCCCATCCTGATCCAGGATCTGCGCCACATCATGCGGATGGACGCCATTCAGCGTGAACGAAGCCACCCCGCCCTTGTGCTGTACGCTGGGACCAAACACTTTCACACCCGGGACCTCTTCCAGCCGCTCGAGCGCATACTCTGTGATCTCGTGCTCATAGGCAGCGATCGCGTCCATGCCAAGGGAGGAGAGATATTCCACCGCCGCGCCAAAGCCGACCGCCTCCGCAATGGCAGGAGTCCCGGCTTCGAATTTATAAGGTAAAGTGTTAGGTCGGAAGGTACGCAGATGCACTTCCTTGATCATGTCACCGCCACCCAGGAATGGTGGCATGGATTCAAGCAGGTCCATTTTCCCGTACAGCACGCCGATGCCTGTGGGACCACACATCTTATGCGCCGAGAAAGCCAGGAAATCCGCGTCAAGGGCTTGCACATCCACTTTCAAGTGAGGCACAGATTGCGCTGCGTCCACCAATGTGATCGCACCGGCTTGATGGGCAAGGCGGATGATCTCCGCGGCGGGGTTGATAGTGCCGAGGACGTTGGACATATGTGCAAACGAGACCAGCCTCGGGCTGCGCGAAAGCAGCGTTTTGTACGCGTCCAGGTCCAGCAAGCCACCGTCTGTCACGGGGATGAAATCCAGTTCGATCCCGCGCTCCGTCTGGAGCATATGCCACGGAACGAGATTGGAGTGATGCTCCATCTCCGTAAGGATGACCAGATCCCCTGCTTTCAAGTTCGCACGCGCCCATGAATAGGCAACCAGGTTGATCGATTCGGTGGTGTTGCGCGTATAAATGATCTGATGTGCAGAAGGCGCGTTGATAAACTTGGCGATCTTCACGCGCGCCTGCTCATACATCGCTGTCGCCTCTTCGGCAAGCGTATGAACACCACGATGGATGTTGGCGTTCGAACGACGATAGAACCGATCCATCGCTTCGATCACAACCAGCGGCTTTTGTGAAGTAGCAGTGGAATCAAGATAAACCAGCGGAATACCAGGTTTGGTTTCACGCTGGAAAATGGGAAACTCTTTACGGATCTCGCTTATGTTCAGTGGCATGGGAAGTGCACAGGTATACAGGTAAACATGTTTCCGTGTCTACCTGTATACCTATTAATAATCTGGAATTGCCTTTTCCCGTTTGACCGATTTCTTGGCAACGGTGTGGATATGTTCAGAGTTCAGCGGATACCAGAGGATGCGGTCAGGAACCATCCAGCCATCTGTCAGAAAGACATTCGAACGGAACTGCACTGCGACCATTTTGTTATCCACTTGAACGACAATCCCGCGGATCCAACCCCGCACGCGTTCCTTGTTCTTCTCGTGATCACAATAGACTTCTACCGTGTCGCCTACCTGAAAATCATGCTCGCTACCCGGGGCCCGCATGTACGCGAACTGCGGAACGCGCGGTCCCTTTTTGCGATCATCATTCTTTGTCAGGGAGCGCGGAGGCGAGATCTTGTTCACCACGCGGGGACTCTCAGCCTCGCGCAATTTTGTTTGCGAACCGTTAGGTTTCGTCACAGACTTTGCTTCCACGACCTTCTTCGATTTCGCCTGAACTTTCGTTTTCTTTGTTTTTACTGCCATGAATGCCCTCATTCCTTCTCAAACTTTTTTAACATGGGAATTCTTTACGCCATTTTATTGGCGATATATTCCTGGAAACGTTCACGCACGCCTTCAAATGGAATGCGTTGGAAAATAGGATCGAAGAATCCCTCCACCACAATTTTCTCCGCTTCTGCCTGCGGAATGCCGCGCGACTTGACGTAGAACAGCGGCTCCTGTTCCAGCTTGCCAACTGTCGCGCCATGGGTACAGCGGACATCGTCCGCAAGGATCTCCAGACCCGGAATGGAATCGGCACGAGCGCTGTCGCTCAAGACCAGATTCCTATTTGCCTGATAACCATCAGTTTTCTGCGCGCCAGGGGCAACATAGATCATACCCTGCCATACAGACCGACTCTTCCCTTTCAACGCGCCCTTGAACAACAGGTCACTGGTGGTGTGAGGCGCAAGATGATTCTGCTGCGTATCATGGTCAAGGTGCTGATTGCCATCGGTGAAATAGAAACCGGACATGCGTCCCTGCGCACCTTCACCAGCCAGGTCAAGCTCGGAGAAGTTCTTGGTGAGGCGCGAACCAATCGCGCCGAAAATCCAATCGAGGTTGCCAGCGCGTTCGACCCGGGCGCGCTCGTGTGAGAAATTCCAGACGTGACGTCCCCAGGATTGCAGTTCGACAAACTTCAGCGACGCGTCCTGCATCACCTGGATCTCGACGAGTCCCGCGTGCATCGAGTTTGATACCATGTCATCCGGAGACGCCGACTCGTGGACATACGTTACCGACGCGCCTTCATCCACCAGAACAAGGATATGCGAGACGTGGGCAATGTTCGCGCCAGGACCCCAGAGTACGGAATGAAGGGGTTCGTCAACGGTCACACCTTTGGGAACATAGAGCACAATGCCGTTTTGAGCAAATGCCCCCGCTAACGCGGCAAATTTCCCTTCCTCAACATTCACAGTCCTGCCGATCATCCGAGCGAGCAGGTCAGGATGTTCTTGTTCAGCGGTTTTTAAGTCCGTAAAAATAACGCCCTGCTGCACGAGCTTTTCTTCGAGATCAATTTTTACGCCGCCAGGGGTAAGGACGATCTGTCCGCCGTGCTGGTCAGCAACGAGCGGTTTCAACAGGTCTTCGCGCACGGGCGGCAAGTCGTTGATCGCGCCGTCCAGCGCGAGCCTGAATTTGTCCACTGGTAGGTTGTGAATATCGGTGCGACGCCAGGCTTCCTGAGCCGTGTCGGGCAGAGAAAGTCGCTTAAACGCGTTCCAGGCCAGGGTACGGTAGGAACCGACTGAGTCCGCAGGACTGCTTCGCTTGTCGCCTGCTACGCGGATATCGGATTCAGCAAAAGGAAATTCCTTTGCGGCAGTATCAGCACGTCGCGTCTTTGAAACAACTACTTTGGGTTTCTCCTGCATATTATCCGATTGACCCTTCCATTTGTAATGCGATCAGGCGGTTCATTTCGACCGCGTATTCCATTGGTAGTTCTTTGACGAGCGGCTCGATAAAACCAGAGACAACCATCGTGGTTGCTTCCTCTTCACTCAGACCGCGGGACATGAGGTAAAAGAGTTGCTCCTCCCCCACTTTGCTGACCGAAGCTTCGTGACCGATGGTGACATCATCTTCATCGATCTCGATGTAGGGGTAGGTGTCCGAACGCGATTGCGGATCAAGCAAAAGCGCATCGCAAACCGTATTGGACTTGACACCCTTCGAGCCTTTATAAACTTTTAGCAGACCACGGAAGGATGCACGTCCGCCGCCCTTGCTGATGGATTTGGACGTGACTTTGCTGGTGGTATTGGGCGCGAAGTGGTACATCTTGCCGCCCGCGTCCTGGGTCTGACCAGGACCTGCGAACGCCATCGAAAGCATTTCGCCGCGCGCGCCGGGTTCCATGAGATAGCACGAGGGATATTTCATTGTAACCTTTGAACCGATGTTCGCGTCCACCCACTCATGCGAGGCATTTTCAAAGACTTTCGCGCGCTGAGTCACAAGGTTATAAACATTTGTTGACCAGTTCTGAATAGTCGAATAGCGCGAGCGTGCGCCCTTCTTGACTATAATCTCAATCACGCCACTATGGAACGAGTCGGTAGTGTATTGCGGCGCAGTACAACCTTCCACGTAATGCACCGAGGCACCCTCATCCACAATGATAAGTGTGCGTTCGAACTGCCCAAGGTTAGCCGTGTTCAAGCGGAAGTACGCCTGCAGAGGCAGATCCACGTTTACACCCTTCGGCACATACACGAACGAGCCGCCGGACCACACAGCGCTATTCAACGCCGCAAACTTGTTATCTTCAATCGGGATTACTGTCCCGAAATATTCCCGGAACATATCGGGGAACTGTTTTAAACCATCCTCGATGCTCAAGAAAATCACACCCTGCTTTTCAAGATGCTCCTGGATGGAGTGATAGACCATTTCGGATTCATATTGCGCGCCAAGACCCGCCAGAAACTTTCGTTCCGCTTCAGGCACGCCAAGCCTATCGAAGGTCCGCTTGATATCATCGGGCACGTCGTCCCATGACTTTTCGCTTTTCTCGGTGGGTTTGACGTAGAAGTAAATCTCGTCGAAGTTGAGATCTTTCAGCGTCGGTCCCCAGTTGGGCATGGGGCGTTTCAGAAAGTGATCGAGCGCCTTCAAGCGGAACTCAAGCATCCACTCTGGCTCGCCTTTCATGCGCGAGATATTCTCCACGACTTCGCGGCTCAAACCCTTTTGTGATTTGAACGTGTAATTATCGTCGCGGTCATGGAAGCCATATTTGTATTGACCTACATCTTCTAAGATTTTTGCATCTTCACTCATGAGACATACCTTTCAGATGACGAACTGTTTGTTGCTCGGCCGCCACCTGCTAATGTGTTACAAACCAACTCGGTCAGGAATTTCCTCGTACTTCTCGCGAATCCACTCGTAGCCCTTCTCTTCCAGGTGCAGCGCCAGGTCCGGGCCGCCAGATTCGACAATCCGCCCAGCGAGCATCACATGGACGAAATCAGGCTTGATATAGTTCAACAAACGTTGGTAGTGGGTGATAATCAGCACACCCATATCCTTGCTCATCAGGGCGTTGACACCATCTGCCACAATGCGGAGAGCGTCGATATCCAAACCCGAATCGGTTTCATCCAAAATCGCGATCTCCGGAGTAAGGGTCGCCATTTGCAAGATCTCAGCACGCTTCTTCTCACCGCCAGAGAACCCTTCGTTCAAATAGCGGCCCGCAAAGGTTTGATCCATTTTGAGCAGATTCATCTTTTCCTTGAGCATCTTGCGAAACTCAGGGATAGGCATGCCCTTGTCTTCAGGGTTCGCGGCGCGGCGCCTGGCATTCAATGCTGTGCGCAGGAAATTCGCGACCGTCACGCCAGGGATGGCTACGGGGTATTGGAACGCAAGAAAAATGCCCAGACGTGAACGTTCATCAGGTTCCAGCTCAAGGACATTTTGACCTTTGAAAATGACTTCGCCTTCAGTTACGGTATAACTCGGATGCCCCATCAATGTATAAGCCAGCGTAGATTTGCCTGTCCCATTTGGCCCCATAATGGCATGGACTTTGCCCTGCGCGACAGTCAGATCAACACCTTTGAGAATTTCCTTACCTTCGATGCTGACGTGCAGATTCTTGATCTCAATTTGCGACATTCCTTCTCCTGAAAAACGCCTTTTGGCGGATTTTACCTACCGGCGGCATTATAGCAGGAACAGGCTAAAAAGTCAATATTTATCATATTTTTCTAGTATATTACCACCCTCTAGGCTATCAACCTACTTAGAGGGGATATTTATGATATTTATCTAATATATTGACAAGCCAAAAGGTGACTGTTATACTCTTTTGCATGAAAAGCACGAAAGACAAAATTCTCCAGACCCTGCTCCGCAAGCCGAAGATCACGATCAATGACCTGGCTGAGGCGGTGGGCATCAATCCCATCTCGGTTCGTCATCATTTGACCAACTTGCAGATGGAAGGTCTCATCGCAGCAGATGAGGAACGTCACGGCGTGGGACGTCCGCGCCTGGTGTATTCGCTCACCGAAGATGGCATGGAGAGATTCCCTACGAAATATTTCCGACTCACCACACGTCTATTGGCGCAGATGAAAGAAAGCATGCCAGGCCCCGTGGTGGCAAAGCTGTTCAATCAAATCGCGGAAGATATGGCAAATGAATACACCAGTCAGATCCAGGGCTTGAGCATGGAAGAGCGACTTGAGTTCGTCAAAGAGCTGCTGGCGCAGGAAGGCTTCACGGTTGAATGGGAAAAGAAGGGCACCGAGTATCAGATCCACGAGATTTCATGTCCCTACTATCAGATCGGCGTGGCCCATCCTGAAGTCTGCACCGTAGACCAGACATTGATTTCCAAAATGCTCGCATTACCTGCCAGCAAAGTACAGTGTATTCTTGATGGTGGTACACATTGTACCTACGTTGTACAGACTGCTGCAGTAAATATCTAAGTATTGACTTTAAAGTCATCTATCGAGGAAAAATGACTGAAGAAACCGTTAACGAAATCAAGTGGACAATTCACGAAACACACCCAGATAAAGTAAAACTTGCCCGCGAAAAACTATCGGAAGTGGTTGACCCTGAGATTGGTATGAACATCATCCAATTGGGGTTGGTACGTGATATCACGATTGAGAATGATATAGGGCGCTTAAAGATGATCCTCACTACTCCATTTTGCCCCTACGGTCCTGCGATGATCGAGATGACCAAAGCCAAAGCCATTGAAGGACTTGACATGCCCGTCACAGTTGAAATGGGGATGGATATGTGGGACTTTTCGATGATGGAGGATCCGTCCGCGCTGGATTGGGGTTTGTACGCCTAAGGTGGGATAACACCGGTTAATCGAAATCAGCGATCGGCCCGGATGGCTCGTGCCATGTAGCGAAAGCGACTCAATCGAGTCGCTTTTTAGCTTTCTATTCGCCTTTTTTCCAATGCATGGCGTGTGGTTGCTCCCCCTCTTCGAATCCCGAAATGATGATTAGTGCAGTGACCACTGTCCCACCAGGATTTTTCCAGCGATGCTTTAACTTTGCAGCAAAGAGAAGGCTGTCGCCGGCGGAAAGTTGAAAAAATTGCCGTTCTACCTGGTATTCCAATTCGCCACGCAGGCAAAAGACAAATTCATGTCCGGTATGTGACATGCGGCGCGGCCCGCTGTTCGCGTTGCTCTCAAGTGTAAGCATAAACGGTTCGACTCTGCCAGCAAACTGCTCCCCACCCAGGCCCTCAAATACCCCGCGCGTGAACGATACCCGCGCCCGCGCCTCTGATTTTAGAAAGACAACTTGTTTCCTTTCCACATCTGAACTAAAAAACGATGTAATAGAGACACCGAGCGCATCCGCCAGCTTGTACAAGGTACTGACAGAGGGCGATGCCTTTCCGCGCTCAATCATCGACAGGGCATTGGCAGAGAGTCCACTTCTTGTGGCAAGCGCGCGCATGGAAATATTGCGCTGTTCGCGAAGTTCGCGCAGCCGTGCCCCCACATTTACAGAAATCGCATTATGTTGATAGAGTGCCATTTATATTCTCTCGATTGCAAGTCAAATATAGCTAAATTGCTGTGCATCATTTACCGTGACATTATACCGAGTTTAAAGTGACATCATGCACTATTGTACAAAGTGTCACAATATTATGATGGGACTACATATATTCGTTCATACGAATATAGAAAGGCAACAATGGTCAATCCAACATTAAAACAGGAAATTATGCAACTTGAGGCGGATTTTTGCGCTGCGCTCTCTGATCCGACAAGAATTTTTATCTTATACGCGTTGAACGGGAGACCTCTCAACGTGAGCGAGCTGACGAACGAATTAGGCATCCCCCAACCCACAACCTCGCGGCATTTGAAGATTTTACGCGAACGCGGGCTGGTTTACACCGAGCGCCAGGGAACGGTGATTACCTATCACCTGACAGATCAACGTGTCACGCAGGCACTCGACCTTCTCAGGTCCGCCATGAGGGACCGATTGACCCAACAAGCCAGCCTTGTAGAAGAAGTATATCTTGACCAACATAACCAGTAGCCTTTTGCCGATTGAAACCCATTCTCCTCCAGGAGGAACATATGCAAAGTAGGAAGCCATTCGTCATCCCCATCACCGCCGGGATTCTGCTGTTGTTGATCAGCACGTTTGCGTTCGTAGGGGTGAAGCCTGCTCAAGCACAATGCGGTTCACAAGCATCATCATGCAAGAACTGTCACGAGGTGCAGGGACAGTTGTCCGTCAACGCGGATGGGACGGGTTGGCACCAGTCTCACTCGTTCGGCGATTTTTGCTACATCTGCCACGCGGGAAATAACCAGGCGAAAGACAAAGCCGCCGCACACGAAGGGATGGTTGATCCGCTCTCGGATGTGCAGGCAGCGTGCCAGCAATGCCACGTCGCGGATTTGACGGAACGCGCGCAGGCATACGCGAGCGCTTTGGGCGTGGATATCGGTTCGGGGTCTGCTGCACTCGCTTCGGATGGGGAGTTTGAAGCGGTGGTTGTTAATCCGGAATCCGCTCCCAGTGTAGCATCCGATCAGAGTTGTAATGAGGTCGTGGTCGACGACCCAAATGTCATGGATTACGCACAGAATTACGATGAGATCGTTTTGGAAAGGAAGCCGATCAATTGGGGCAATATGATTTTGATTGGGATGATCGGTTTGATCGCAGTGGGCGGCGGCGGATTCGTCGTTACGCGCGAGAAGTTGATCCATGTAAAGTTTGGCGACACGCGCAAGGTGGAAGAGGAATATCCCGCGGACGTGGTGGAAATGCTTCCGAAGATTGCCGCGCTCAAGGCAGATGGACGCAACTCGTTGAAGAATGTTCTGAACAACACAAAGGCTGAAAAAGTTCTTGATCTGATGGACGCAGTTGTCAGCAAGGATGAGGAGTAAGCCATGAAATTCATCTTTAATTACATCCGCAAGGAAGAATGGTCGCCGTACGTCGCGGGCGTTCTCCTCGGCATCGTAGGCATTGCGGCAGTCTGGCTGAGTGACAGTTTGCTGGGTGCTTCCGGCGCATTTGAAAATCTCGCAGGCATGATCGGTAAATGGGTTGCGCCTGCAGCGTTTGACAATATGTATTTCAACTTCATCATGCCGCCGGGCATTACCTGGGGTGTGATGTTGCTGGTCGGTATTTTCTTTGGAGGTATGATCGGCGCGGCGACAAGCGGAACTTTGATGTGGGGCAAAAAGGACGCGGCAAACTCGGAAGCGCAGTGGAAGCGCATCTTTGGTCCACAAACGTGGAAGCGTTGGGTGCTGGCTTTCAGCGGTGCGATCATTTTGGAATACGCCGCAGGCATCGCGGGCGGATGTACCAGTGGTCTCGCCATCTCTGGCGGCATGTTGCTGGCTCCCGCCGCCTTTCTGTTCATCATGGGAATGTTTGCTTCGGGCATTCTCACCGCGCTTATTATCTACCGCAAGAATTATTAGGATCGCGAGGAGACGGATATGACAAACTTTATACTTTCACTTGTCCTCGGCGCTTTCTTCGGCTTTTCATTGAACAAGGCTGGGTTGACAAAATACAACAAGATCGTGAATGTCTTCCGCTTCACGGATCTGGCTGTATTGAAATTCATGATGACCGCTCTGGTCGTATCCATGAGCGGACTGTATGCACTGCGCGCGCTCGGACTGATTACCTTCCCGAATGTCCCTGCAACATACATAGTTGGAAATCTTGTGGGTGGTCTGATATTCGGTGTCGGCATGGCACTCACAGGATACTGACCGGGTACTTGCGCCGCCGGTGGCGGCGAAGGCAAACTAGACTACCTCATTCCTGGCCTGCTCGGTTTCCTGACTGGTGCAGTAATTTACGGCTTGACCTATCAGCAGGTTTTCCCTCAGATTTCGGCGCTTGCAAGTTACGGCAACACGATCATTCCTGAGCTGTGGAATGTCAGTCCCTTCCTTTTTATTCTACTCTTTGCGCTGATGTCAATCCTGCTCTTTTATTTGATTGACCGCGCGGGATGGCAGCGCACGGAGAAAGGGTAGGTCACGTTTCAATCGTGACCTATGGAGAATCATATGACACAAACGATCTCAAGAAGAGATTTTCTCAAACTGGGCGCGGCATCCATCGGGGCACTTGCTGTGGGGCAGATGCTTCCTCCGAAGGTGGCAAAGGCGGCGCGTGATGCAGGGCATCTCACTGCCGCAGGTGATGGCGTCATCCCAACCATGTGTGAGATGTGCGTATGGCGCTGCGGTGTGCTGGCAAAGGTCGTGGACGGGCGCGTCGTCAAACTGGACGGAAATCCCGAACATCCTCATTCGCGCGGCAATCTTTGTCCGCGCGGGCAATCGGGGCTGATGAACACCTACGACCCCGACCGTGTGCTGACTCCTCTGGTCAGAGCAGGCAAACGCGGCGAAGGGTTGTTCCGCAAAACGTCGTGGGATGAAGCGCTGGATCTCGTCGCAGCGAACATGCTCAAGATCAAGGAAAAGTTTGGGGCGGAGGCGATGGTCTTTTCATCCACGCATAATTTGAGTCAGGTACAGTTCGAGAATCTGCTGTATGCGTTCGGTTCACCCAATTATGGCACGCAGCGTTCGTTGTGTTTCAACGCCATGATCACTGCTTTCCAGTTGACGTATGGCGTCGAAGAACCGTCCCGCAATTATGACGATGTTGAATTCATCCTGATGGTTGGACGCAACATGATGGAAGCCATTTCCACTTCGGAGACTTCCGAACTAGCTCACGCGATCGACCGCGGCGCGAAGTTGGTTTATCTCGACCCGCGTTACACAAAGACCGCCTCAAAAGCGACCGAATGGATCCCCATCCGCCCAGGTACGGACTCAGCCTTTTTGCTGGCGATGATCAATGTCATCGTTTCGAACGAACTGGCGGACTGCGATTTCGTCAAACAATATGTCGTCGGTTGCGATGGCATTGTTGCCGCCATGCAAAGATATACACCCGCATGGGCGGAGCAGATCACTGGTATACCCGCGCCCACCATCAAACGGATCGCGCGCGAATACGCCGCTGCCAAACACAACGCGCTGGCACATCCTGGCTGGCGCACGTCCAATTTCATTAACTCCTTTCAGACAGAGCGGGCGATCGCCACGCTCAATGCCATTAGTGGCAATGTGCTGACTCCTGGCGGTTGTCTCTCTGCAGAACTCGTGGCAGAAGGTGCGGGTCTGGGCGCGCCGCCTCAGCCGCCTTACCCGCGTGTGTCCGCGTTGCGCTTGGATGGCACACCGTGGAAGTATCCACTCGTCCCGCTGAAGTTGGGTGTATTCCAGGAATTGCGCGATGCCATCATCACAGGTGAACCGTATCAAGCTCATGGCTGGTTTATCTCCAGACAAAATCCGATCATGGCTCTGCCAGATCGCGCCAGGACACTTGAAGCCTTCGGCAAAATGGACTTCATCGCTACAGTGGACATCATCATGAACGACACCGCCTGGTTCTCGGATGTTGTCCTGCCCGAAGCATCATATCTCGAACACTATGACCCGCTGCTGTCTGTTGACGGGAAAGCCTTTATTCGCCAGCCCGTGGTTGAGCCTCAGGGTGAAGCAAAATCTGCGCTGTGGATCTACAAACAGTTGGGCGAACGACTCGGACTCGGCGATTACTTCCAATATGAAAATGAGGAAGATTATATCCGCCAGCAACTGAAACCGCTTGGCGTTACCCTCGAAGAAGTGAAGGAAAAAGGCTATGCCGAAATGCCGGAAGTGGAAAAGAGCAGTGAAATTACCTTTAATACACCCTCTGGCAAGATCGAAGTCTATTCCGAGACGCTGAAGAATGCAGGTTTCTCGCCCTGGCCCACCTGGGAAGAACCACCCATGCCCAGTGAAGACGAGTTCTACCTGCTGACTGGAAAAGTGGCGCAACACACCCAGTTTGGGACGCAGAACAACCAACTGCTTCATAAATATTCCGACGAGCCGCGCTTATGGATGAACACCAAGACCGCCGCAAAAATGGGATTGGAAGACGGCGACTGGGTGGAAGTGACCAGTCAAGTCGGCAAAGCCCACAGCCTCCTGCTTGCCACCGAGGCGATTCGACCCGATTGTGTTTACCTGACTCCAGGCTACGGTCACCTCTCCAAGGGGCTGAAAACAGCCTTCGGCATCGGCGCGAGCGACTCGGCTCTGCACGTCACCTACACTGACCCGATCAGCGGCGGTCAGGCATTGAGCCAGACGTTCGTCACGGTCAAAAAGGCCTAGAGGTGTAGCATGACTGACATCACACATCACGCCTATCTCTTCGACGCCACACGTTGTATCGACTGCCGTGCCTGCATGGTTGCGTGTAGCGTAGAAAACAACATCGCAATGGATAAGACCCGCATCTGGGTCGCCGGCATTGGCATCAAAGGTACATACCCCGATCTGGAACGCGGCACGATGGTCTATCACTGCATGCACTGCGAGCATCCCGACTGCATGTCGGCCTGCCCCGTCGGCGCGTATACAAAAGCGGAAGACGGTCCCGTGACTTACAACCCGGACCTGTGCATCGGCTGCCGGTACTGTATGAACGCCTGTCCATTTGGTGTACCGCACTTCGACTATGACAAGGGCATCGTTGAAGGTGCATTTATTGACAAATGCACCTTCTGTCCGCAGCGTATCTACAATGGACAGGAGCCTGCCTGCGTACAGACTTGTCCCACCGACGCTCTGGAATACGGTGAACGCGATGAGCTAATCAAAATTGCTCACGCCCGCATTGCCGAACATCCCGACCGCTACATTGACCACGTTTACGG
>DATKED010000335.1:0-20430 GCA_035512375.1 Anaerolineales bacterium | reverse complement strand
GAGTAGATCCAAAACTGGAGGTTGCTCATGCGCAGGCAGTCAAAGAAAAAAGCTGAAACAAACCGTCGTCTCGATCCAATGATCATCGTAGCACTCATCGGTCTGGCCGGCACAATCATTGCCGCCCTGCTCGCCAGTCCTTTGCTGGAAAAATGGTTTTCTCAACAACCAGCAGCTACCGACTCATCCCAATCACCGTCGAATACGGCCGTAGCCAGTCCACAAATACTTGGAAATCATATTGGACTGAATCAAACCGTGACTGGCACCCTGTATCAAGCGGAAGCAGGTGTCTGGATTTTTAGTGAGGGACCGGCACCGGTCACGATCATTTTGGATGTCGGTCCCTTCGGAAGCGCGCTTCTGATCGTGCGTGATCCTTCAGGGGTTGATCGCGCCTATGTGGAGGAGCAGCAGAGCCCGGGAGTTGCACGTCTTGTCAATTTCTTCATACCAACAGAGGGCGACTACACCATCCTCGTCCGAAACGCAGCAAACGAACAGGTTGATTACACATTGACCGTGCAGGATGCACTCACACCTCCACCACCCTGAGCGTAATCTTCGACCGCCTTAATAAACTCACATCTGAAGTGAAACTCCAGATGCTATAATCCCAGCGATTTCTTTCTGGAGAATACAACATGCCTCAAACTCGCCGGGAGAACACCGGTACTTTGCAGAACCGCGCCGTGATGAACTGGCTTTTCCTCTTCGCCATCATCGTGGCGTTTCTTATTGTCTTTGGGGGATTCGTCCGCCTCACCCGCTCTGGTCTCTCGATCACCGAATGGAACCCGATCAGTGGAACGATTCCTCCGCTCGGTGAACAAGCCTGGCTCGAGGAGTTTGTAAAATACCAGAGGACGCCCGAGTTTCAACAGATCAATTTCAACATGACGCTGGAAGAATACAAATATATCTTCTACATTGAATGGATCCATCGTTTCATCGCCCGCCTTGCAGGCCTGGTGTATGCCATCCCCGTATTTTATTTCCTTTTCACGAAGACCATTTCGCTCAAGGAATTTGGCATCTACTTTGTGATGGGATCGCTCTTTATCGCCCAGGCGTTTGCTGGCTGGGTCATGGTCGCCAGCGGACTGGTGGACCGTCCTTCCGTGAGCCACTTCAATTTGACCATCCATCTGCTTCTCGCGCTGACATTATTTGGTCTTGCTCTATGGACTGCGCTTGGGCATAAGCATGGTTTTCCCAATGCAAATACTGGAGCAAAATGGTCATTGCCATCCAAACTGGCTTTGATCTCATTTATCCTGCTTGTTATTCAAATCACCTATGGAGGCATGACCGCAGGACTCAAAGCAGGCCACGTTTCAGATACCTGGCCCCTGATGTTTGGCAGGCTGATCCCACCCAATCTTTTCAACTCGTGGATCAACCTGTTCGAAGTGCCGCAGACGATTGTGTTCATCCATCGCTGGTTCGCCTGGCTGGGATTGATTGCTGTGCCAGTCGTATATTACTTTGCCAAGAAACAAAATTATCCACGTGAGATCTGGGATGGATTACAGTGGCTGACTGGTGCTGTCGCTTTACAGATTCTTCTCGGCGTGTTGACCATTCTGTCTTATGTCAATATTATGGTGGCGCTCATCCATCAGGCAAATGCGCTGGTGCTTTTTACACTGGCAATATATTTTATTCATCGTTTAAGAGCATTCGACTCCATAAAACGATAAAAAACAAGACCGAGAGTACAATTCTCGATCTTGTTTTTCATGGGAAGATCTCCTCATGCTTGAGTTACCGCTGCAAACAGCGGCAGGCAGGCTTCCGCGATCTGCCGCACATGGCGGTGATCCGTGCCACAGCATCCACCCATAACATTGAGATGGGAGAGGCGTTTCTTGAGGCGAGCGTATTGCTTTCCGAGTTCAACGGGATTGCCGATATCGAGATCGGGAGCTTCATTCAATTCCGCGTGACTGCTGTGAGAAGCGTTTGCCCGGATGCCACGGATCCGGTCCAGCCATTGACCGCCCTCTGCCACGATGTGCTCGAAGTGAGTGGGATGAGCGCAATTGATCATATAATAGACGGGAAAGCCTGATGTCGCTGCTTCAACCTGCTTGATGGCTGATTCGAGAGTCTGGCCGGTCGGGAGATTGCTATCGGTCTCGACGGTGAAGGAAATGACAGCAGGAAAATCCGCCCGCTGGGCAGCCCGCGCGATGCCAATTGCCTCTTCAACATAGTTCATCGTGATGGCGGTCACCATGTCCGCACCGGAACCGGCAAAAGTACGGATCTGTTCGCCATGATAGGATTCTGCCTCCTGCGCCGACATGACATTATCAGGCATGTAGCCATCACCGCGCGGACCAATACATCCACTGATAACCACGGGGGTCCGTTCCGTTTCATATTCTTGACGGATATCTTCCAGCAGTTCGATCGCCCTGCGGTTCGCATACGCCATGTCCTCAGACTGATAACCAAGCCGCCCGGCCCAGTCCGGGTTCGAACGCCAGGTCGCGCTTTCAAGAATAAGTCCGGTGCCAAAGCGCCTAGCAAGCTCTGCATACGTACGGAAGTACTTACGAAGGGCCGCTTCGCCTTCCGGCGTCTTCAGCAGGTCGAATGCCGCGAAGTCCGGCAATTCCAATCCCTCATGGAAGATCAGTGTGGTTTCGATTCCGCCGTCAGTGAGGTAAAGACCGCCCCCAAGCTGTGGAAGTGCATTTCGATATTTCGTCATCGTTTATCTCCTGTCATGACTTAATCCATGAATCATCTTTAATAAGCGTTGCTTCGTGTCCTCATTAGTTGGCGCGAAAAGAATGGATCGTTGCGCTCCTGTCCTTCGCAGAAGGTGTGTTGTAGACAATGGTCAGACCAAAGCGTTTGTAAACAGCCCAATAGTGAAAATGATCCGGGTGATCCGCCTTCGTCGGGCAGACCGGGCTCCCATCCCGCCTGGGGTGCATAAACCACCCTTGGCTGACCAAGCCTGTGCTCCACGGCTGCCATGGTATCCTGCATTGTCAAACCATAAGGTAAGGCCGGTGGAGCTGCCGCGTCTCTCAGCGCTCGGACAACCTGTGTGCCCAGCACAACGACAGCGAGGACAACGAGGATAATAAGACTGATGGTTTTGAAAAACTTGTTCATTTTTTCTCCTTTTGAATTGATTGAATATGACCATAGTTTATTTATGACATGTCTTCCATTCGTCTCAGGGAGCGTCTCAAAACACATCGATTGCTGAATTCGGATAAATTTCGGGGATATAATCAACCATCGGCTGGAGCAAAAGGAGAGGCATGTCCCCGCGTCTTGCCCTGCACTTTTTGGGTCCCCCACAAATCCATTTGGATAATGAAACCATCACGTTGGAGCGTCGGAAAGCACTGGCTCTCCTGGGTTATCTTGCTCTCGAGCGGGGAGGGCATTCGCGTGAGTCGCTCAGTGCCCTGCTCTGGCCCGATACCAGCCAATCGAATGCCTTCAAAAATCTGCGGCAAATCCTGTGGGAGATCCAAAAGACGGTGGGCGAGGGCTGGCTCATGACCGATCAGGGGAAAGTGGGACTACGTGATGAAGCACGCATCTGGCTGGATGTTCATGAATTTAAGTCCCGGTTGGTGGAAAGCCGCGCGCAGCAGGACCTTCCGCTCCGTATCGCCCTTTTGACTGATTCCGCCAGACTGTATCGCAACCACTTCCTGACCGGGTTCAGCCTGAAAGATGCCCATCCCTTCAACGATTGGGCTTTTGCCGAGTCAGAAGATTTGCGACATAAATTTTCGATGGTTCTGAGCCAGCTCTCGGAAGATTACTGCGCCATGGGTCAGGCAGGTCAAGCCATTCCCCATGCGCGCCGGTTGGTCGCGCTCGACCCGCTCAACGAAGCTGCGCACCGCCAGTTGATGGAAGTCTATTTGCAGGCCGGGCAACAGAACGCGGCATTGAAGCAGTATGAGACCTGCGAACAAATTTTACGGAAAGAGTTAAACCTCGACCCGCAGCCGGAAACGCGCGAGCTTTACAAGAAGATCCGCAAAGGGGAAATGAAACCTGTTCAAGCAAAAAAACAGACAGAAATCATCATTCCCCAACACAATCTTCCACATCAGCTTTCCACGTTCGTCGGGCGTGAAAAGGAACAGACCGAGACCATCAATCTCATTGCGAAGAAGCGGCTTGTCACGCTGGTGGGAGCAGGCGGTATCGGCAAGACCAGCCTGTCGGTGCAGGTGGGACGGAAAGTGCTCAATACCTACCCAAACGGAGTCTGGTTCATCGCCCTGGAGTCCCTCTCCGACCCGGCATTGACCGCGCAAACTGTTGCCTCCATATTCGATATTCGTGAGGCTGCGGATCGACCGCTGCTTGAAAAGCTAATCGATTCACTCCGCTCGAGAAACGCCCTGCTCATTTTCGACAATTGCGAGCACCTGTTGGATGCCTGTGCGCAATTGATCACAGCATTGCTCACGAGCTGCCCAAACATCAAAGTCCTTGTCACCAGCCGCGAGGCGTTGGGCGTACCCGGCGAGGCAATCTACACCATGCCATCCCTGCCTTTGCCCGAGCCGGGGATTGTCTCAATAGAGCGACTGACTGAATTCGAATCTGTTCAGTTGTTTGCTGAACGGGCGGCGCTCGCTCTGACCTCGTTCCAATTGTCGGAAGAGAATATCCAGACGGTGGTTGACATCTGCCGCAAGGTGGATGGAATCCCACTGGCGATCGAACTGGCTGCCGCGCGGGTGAATATCCTGCATGTGGAAGAGATCCTGGCTCAACTGCAAGATTCCTTCGCCCTCCTGGCAAGCGACACCCGGACCATTTTGCCGCGCCACCAGACGCTGCAAGCCTCAATGGATTGGAGCTGGGGATTGCTCGACGAAATGGAACGCGTTTTTCTCCAGCAGCTCTCCGTTTTTGCCGGCGGTTGGACCCTGGAAGCAGCCCAGGCCGTCTGCGGCGGTAATGTCTTGGATTTAACCGGTGCGCTCGTGAAGAAGTCGCTCATTGTAGTCCAGCAGACCGGGCGTGGAACGCGCTACGGTTTTCACGAAATTGTGCGCGAATATGCGCTGCAAAAGCTGATCGACTCAGGCGACCAGAATAGGCTCCATACCTGGCATCTGGGATATTTCCTGGGCCTGGCTGAGCGAGCGGAACTGGAGTTGAGAGGTCCTGCACTGGTGGACTGGATGGAACGCCTCAATGATGAGCGAAACAACTTCCGCGTCGCGCTGCACTGGGCGGATAAAATCGATGTGGAAGCGGGCCTGTATCTATCAAGTAAGCTGATGCGTTACTGGGAAAGTGCGAACTTGCCCGAAGGGCGGCGCTGGTTGGAAAAATTCATTGACAAGCCGGAATCGAAAGACTTTCCTCTGGCCCGTGCACATGCCCTGAGTACCTACAGCTGGCTTTTGACATGGCTCCAGGGATTCGATCAGGCTCTTGCTGTGGCGGAGGAAAGCCTGGCATTATTCCGCGCAGCCGGGGATCGTCAGGGTGAAGTGGATGTGCTCATTGCCCTGGAAAATATGTACCAGTTTAAGGACGAGATAGAGACATCCCTGGAAATTGGCAAGCAGGCTCTATTCCTGGCAGAGTCCCTGGGCGATCGCTGGCGGCAGGCAAATGCACTTCTTTATCTGGGCTGGGGTTATCACGATCTTAAGCAACGGTTTGGATACTGGGAAAGGGCAATCTCCTTATATCGCGAAGTGGGCGACCAAGTTACTCTGGCTAACCTGCTCGGTTTGCTGGGGCAATTTAGGGTATTGCATGGAGATTTTGAGCTGGGTGAAAAATGCGTGGATGAGGCAATGCGCTTGTGGCAAGCCAACCGGCGGGCAAATATTTGGGATAACCCCAGGGTCACAAAAAGCCTGATCGCGATGATGAAAGGGGAGTATGAGCAGGCGGAGACTCTGCTGAGAGACGTCATGATCTCCGCTCAGGAAAGGGGGAATCGTATGTCGTATTTTTGGGCGCAGGTTCGTCTGGGACACGTTCTGTTGCGTTCGGGCAGTTTGACAGAAGCACATCAAGTGCTGACGGAAACTGCTCAAAATTTCGAGAAGGACGGTTACACCATCGGGGCAGTCTTCGCCCTGGAAGGAATGGCAGAGCTGTTTGTTTCCGTGGGAAAACCCGAACATGCCGCGCGGCTGATCGGCTGGGCCGATCTCACGCGTGAAAAAATACAGGATACGCGCCCAGATATTGAGCAGGCGGATGCGGATAAAGTCATCGCGGCTTGCCTGGCAAAGATGGGCGAGGCCGCGTTCTCGGACGCCTATGATGAAGGTCAGGCAATGACACTCGATCAGGCTGTTGGGTATGCGCTGGGACAGAGCTAATCATCCTTTTTCGATCTCGACCACATCGCGAAACCAATCGTACCCAGAGACAACCCAGCAACTGATGCGCCCCACGAAAAGAAATTTAGAAAGAACGTGGAGTCCAACATCTTGATGACCATCAGGAAGGGCAGAGCGATGCCCAGGAACATCAGGACCAAGCCAAGGCTTAGAAGGAGACCGGGGGAATTCATCATTACTGATACAACCAGCATTTCACAAAATGTTCAGGCTCGGGCTCGAAGTCGGGGGGCTCTTTAACATCGCACAGATCTGCCATGAAATGCGGGCAGCGCGGATGGAAGCGGCATCCTGTTGGAGGGTTGACTAGGCTCGGTGGCTCGCCAGGCGGCACCTCCTTGAACGTGTCGGCATTGCGCGCATCCGGATCAGACGTTGCGGCAAGCAATGCACGCGTGTATGGATGCAGTGGGTTCTCGAGCAGGCGGCGCGTGTCCGCTTTTTCGATCAGGTTCCCGGCATACATCACAAAGATGCGCTGCGAAAAATACTTCACCGTGGAAAGGTCATGCGTAATATAGATCACCGACAGCCCATGAGACTCTTGCAGGGCGCGCATGAGCTTCAAGATTTCCACGCGCACAGAGGCATCGAGCATCGAAACGGGTTCGTCGGCTACGATCAGTTTCGGCTCACGCAGCATCGCGCGTGCGATCACGATGCGCTGCTGTTGACCGCCGCTCAACGTGTGCGGGAACTTTGCCAGAAAATCCTCCACAGGGTGCATTTTCACCTCGCTCATCACCTTGTGAATACGCGCAATTCGTTCCTCTTTATTTTTCATGCCGCTGATAATGAGCGGCTCTTCCAAAATCTTCTGCACGTTCATAAATGGCGGCAACGCGCCATACGGGTCCTGTTGTACATAACCGACCTTAAAACGATAATGACTCAAGCCGTGCCCTTTCAGCTCGGATAAAATCTCACCGTCAAAAATGACTTCGCCGCTTGTCGGGGTGTTCAGCCCAAGGATCGTCTTCATGAGACTGGACTTGCCGCAACCCGACTCACCGACAACGGCCACTGTTTCACCCTCCTCCATCTCAAAGCTGACGCCGTCCACTGCCTTGACGTAGCCCGCATGGCCGAACCCGAACCGGCGCAGTTCGTACCACACATGCAGGTCCTGGATCGACAGTAAAGTGTCGTGCTGCTTCTTTCCGTTTTTATGTACCACGGTATCACTGGCCATGAGAACCTCTTTGAATTCATCCAGCATAGGATTTCTCCTTATTGTTTTCTCTTCTCCGTTGCGGAACCAAAACCGGTCTGCAATCCCTTCAAACATTCCATCATGCCGAGGTGCCGGCAGTCATGGGTCAGGAACACCAGAAGGTTCAGACGGATCATCTCGATCTTCTTTCTTAATTCTTCGTCCATATTGTCGAAAGTCGAGTATTTCGAATCGAGCAGCTCGATGAAGCATTCGATCGCTTCATAGGAATTGCGCAGGTAACCCAATAATTCATCCTTCTTTGGGATGGGCAGGCTCGCCGCAGCCTCCTCGCTTAGACCTGTGCCAACGGTTTTATGCAGTTCTTCCGGAAAGCCCCATTTGTGAGCGAGAGCTTCCTTCTCCCAAATTTCCTTCCCATCCCCGAATTCCGGCACGACTTGTGGGTTGTGATAGAGAAGTGCAGCCTTGAGGTAATCTGATTCGCGCGCCAGATGCCAGAGATGGAACCCGATGGAGGTGCTGTAGCCTTCGGGTTTCCAATTAAGTTGTTCATCGTTCAGGACATCCGCCAGGTTGAGAACCACCTTGTGGATATCCTTGAAACTGTGAAGCACATCGTAGAGAGCCTGGGTTGGCATCGTTTCCTTATTATTAAGGTAAGTCACGTTTTTGACGTGACTTACTCATACAACCAGCATTTCACTTTGCGACCGTTCTTGCCAAACATGGACGGTTCCTTGTCACATTTGTCAAACCGGAACGGACAGCGGGCTTTGAAGCGGCAGCCGGTTGGCAGGTCGATCAGACTCGGCGGCTGACCAGTGATGAACATCGGGTCCGAGTCGCTGCGCAGGCGCGGGACGCTTGCCATCAACATCTGCGCATACGGATGAAGCGGTGCAGGGAAGAAATCCCGGGCATGTCCCACTTCCACGATCTGACCGGCATACATGATGGCCACCTCATCCGCCAGCTCACTGGAGGTGGCAATGTCATGCGTGATCAGGATGAACGATGTACCCAGTTCCTGCTTGATGCGCTTGAGGACGTTCATGATGTTGGCTTGTGTGAGCAGGTCGAGGGCGGAGGTCGGCTCATCGAGGACGATCAGGCTGGGGCTGGTGACGAGCGCCATGGCTAGCGCCACTCGCTGGCGCATCCCGCCGCTCAACTCAAACGGATAGCGGTTGAGAAAATCCTCAGGTACACCTACATGCTGGAACATGCGCTTTGCAAGTCCGAGCGCTTCCTCTTTTTTGATGCCAAGATGCACCATGGCGGGTTCGGCAACCTGATCTCCGACCTTGATGACAGGGTTGAGGGCGTTCATCGCCGCCTGAGGAACGAGGGAAATCTCTGCCCAGCGCACATTCTGCCGGAACTGTTCCTCGTCAAATTTCATGACGTCTGTGCCCTGCAAATAGACTTCGCCGCTGTACTTTTCGACATTGCGCGGCAGGAGGCGCAGAATCGCTTTGGCGAGTGAACTCTTCCCGCAGCCCGATTCACCCAGGATCACTACCGCACGGTTGGTATCCAGCTCAAAGTCCACCCCGTCTACAGCCTGTACCGTGCCAGCGCGGGTTTTGAAGTGCAGGACAAGCTCTTCGATCTTAAGAAGTTTTTGCGGCGTTGTGTTCGTTGTCGTATTCATACATCCCTCAACTTTGGATTGAAGACCCGGTCGAGCGCGAACCCGAGCATTGCAAAACCGAGACCGGTAACCATGAGCAGGGTCGCCGGTTCCAGGATCCAGTAGTAGTAACCACGATATAGAGCGCCATTGGAGTTTGCATCCTGGATAATCTTGCCCCATGTGGGCAGGACCGGGTCACCCAACCCCAGCAATGCCAGGGAGGCTTCCAGAAAAACGAACGCAGGAACCGAAGAGACCAGACCCGGGATCAGCAGGGGGATCATGCGTGGAATCAAATATAGGAAGACGATCCTTGGGCTGCTTGCGCCATAGGCGCGCGCGGCTTCAATATACGCTGATTCTTTTACCTGCACAAAGATCGAGCGATAGCTTTTGATCGCGCCGGTAAATATACTGAGCACAATCGTTGCTCCCAGAATCACCCAGATACTACGTGAGTAAAAGGTGCCGATCATGATCAGAATGGAAAGGAATGGCAATACCAGATTGATCTCGGTGATGCGCTGGATCAGCTCATCGACCCAGCCGCCGTACCACGTCCCCACCGCCGCGATGACCAGCGTCATAACCGATGTCCCGAGGGAAGCGAGCAGCCCAAATGCCAGAGCGACCGGCGCACCCCAGAGTAATGGCACAACCAGATCACGCCGCGCCTGATCCGTCCCTGCCAGACCATAGACTTGTCCATGGGAAACAAATTCCACATTGATATTGGCATCAGGCTCGAAGGTCGCGCCGGTGATCCGCAATTGATACTCGCCTTTGATCAGATCACCGGTCTCGGGGTCTGAGAACAGCGCTGGGATGACCTCTTTTGCCTTAAGCTTCGTCTTTAGTTTTGCGTCCTGCGAAAAGCGGTAGGTTTGCTTTCGAGTAAGTGCCGTATTTACGACCCTGATTTCCCTGCCATCGGGGGTGATCCACTCCACCGAAATAAATGGCTGTTTTTCATTGTATTGAGACGTAAAATACAGGATCAAGTCCTGAGGATAGTAATCATACGAAAAATCAAAGGTGTAGGTGGCCGTCATCGTGGAAGTGCCTTCCGCACCTGGCGTAACCTCGTTGGTCATTGTCCCGTCCGAGGTTCTTACGGCAAACGACTCGGCGTACTTTTTGCTCGAAAATAAATTGATCCAGGCCGGTGGAGCAAATTTTGGATTCTGATACCAGACCTCTTCGCCCCCGCGCCACAAGCGGATGGCTTCCTGGTAAGGAATTTTTACAAGCGCATACACCGCTGTGAAGACCAGCAGAAAAACGACCAGTATTCCCAGGACTGCGGAAGGGTAATAAAAAAGATTCCGGAATGAGCTCTTCAGGTTATTCATGCTACCTACCTGCCTCCGACTCTGACACGCGGGTCGACAAGCGCGTAAACGAAATCCAGCAGGAAGACGGTCATCGCCAGCAAATACGCATAGATGATTGTAGAACCAACAATAATGGGAATATCATAAAGCCCGATCGCCTGATATAGAGTCCGTCCGAGACCCGGCCAGAGAAAAACGGTTTCCGTGAATAGCGCACCGCCCCATAAAGTAATGATCAGCAGCGCGAAATTGGTAATAATGTTTGGGAGTGTCGGACGCAGGATATAACGCTGCTCCACGTCGCGCGAGGGAAGTCCCTTGGCTTTCGCCATCTCCACGTAATCTTCGCTGGAATAAATCAGGAAAAACGTACGATAGTTGTAGATACTAAGGAAGATGGAACTGAGGATCAGCGATAAGGCTGGCAATGTCAGGTGCTTTAACAGGTTCAATGAATAATCAATTGGATTCGAGGGGGGTGGTGAATCCACCATGCCCCCGAAGGGGAGAATTTTAAGCAGCGCAGCAAAGATCAAGATGAGGAATATCCCATAAAACCACGGCGGCACAGCGGAAGTGGGCGAAAGCGCTACCACCAACTTGTCCCAAAAATTTCCGTAGCGGCGCGAAAGATTCAACGCCAGGAATACGCTCGAAAAGAAAAGAAACAGCTGAGAAATCCCCATGAGTAAAAGAGTGGCAGGCAATCGTTCCAGAAGAATGAGGCGGACCTGTTTCGAACCACTGTCGCTGGTCATATTGAGGGCGCGTCCCAATTGCAGAGTCAATGCATTGGAAAGATAACGAGCGTTGCGGATCGCAATCGGGATATTGAGGCCGATGCGCTCTTCCTCCGCGGCAATCCGCTCACTGATCAGTTGTTGTCGGACCGCAGGCTCCATCATTTGGAAGGTGGGGTTGCCGGCAATCGATGCCGTGACACGTTCACGGATTTCGCCCTTCATGATCTGATCCACGTACCCACCCATATTTGCAATCATAATCGTCAGGTATATACTGATCACAACGGTTACAAACAAAGTCAACAATCGCAGTACCACATAACGGGATACACGGAGCAGGGTGTTTTCACGACGCACTTTTTTAACAACTGCGTTTTCTACAGGTGGTTGGACAACGACTGCCATAAGATCCTCACAATCTTGCTTAAGGAGGGGACAGGGGTAAGGCTTGCAGCCTTACCCCTGTTTCTATACATCGAAAATCCGTTTACGGGATCGCAACAAAGTCGAGCGAGGTGAACGATGGAACAGCTACCGGGATCGGCACAACGGCAATTTCGAGTCTTGACGCACCCGAGGGCAGGTTCGCTGTCTGATCTGCACTGAGTACGACTTGATATTGACCGTCTGCGACGGCTGTGGCATCGCCGGAGCCAGCCACAGCGCCGGTGGCATCATAGAGAATGTACTTCACTCCCTGAATGTCCGCCTGTGGATAGGGCTCCCCGTTGAATGTGATCGTCGCGTCAAAGACAGCTTCTTCGCCCGCTTTGACTTGCGCAGGCCCGTCCAGAACGCTCTCTGCAAGCCTTGGCTCGCTGAAGATTGCCCAGCGATCGGCCAGATCCGGGAACTCGGGGTTGTGCTTCAGAACCGCGGATTTCTCTGTTGTGAAGACCTGATCCAGGAAATAAGGACCGGTTCCAACCCAGAAATGACCATGTGCATCAAACCAATTCTGGAGATTTTCATAACGCAGAGCGGCTTCTTCGGCAGTGACATATTGTCCGAGGGTCGGCTCATATGGAATGTGCGACTCGCTCGCTGCCTGCTCCAGGTAACCGGCAAGGATCTCGAGACTGGGTCCGCCAACCCAACTGGTGTTTTCCACTTGCAGTTGATCGGATTTATCCTGAGTGTAAGCGAGTTCTTCGTTGGCTTCCGCCAGATTCGAAATCGCCAGGACTGGCCAACTGTTCTCACCTGAGAGACCGTAGGGAGATAGGGGCCACAGGGTCAGGACGTTCAATTCGGCATCCTGGTTGTAAGAATCGCTATAAGCTTCGATTGTCAGCGGGTCGGTGGAAGTAATTCGATATCCCTTGAAGGCTATAAGACCTGCGTTGATGCTCAGAGCCAGTGATTCATCGTAGATCGCGCTTTCCTCTTTCCCAGGATCGAAACCCTGGATCATGGACATCACAAAATCACCCATCGAGAGTGGACTGCCGTCATGCCATTTGATCGTATCGAACAGATCGGCAGGATAGACAACGACACTCTTGATGTTGGCGGTCAACCCATCCGGGAATTTCTCCGCAGCAGTAATAAACCTCTGCTCCGTCGCATCCCAATCCACCCAGGCATCCTCGGGAACATCAACCTGCGGGACGGACGTAACGGTCAGCCAGTCCAGGTTCTGCGTGATTGGCAAACCTTCCCTGTAGGTCAATTCGGCGCTTTCGATTCGTTGGGGATAGGCGAGGCCTGTAAATGGATCAGCCATCAAACCACCGCCACCGATAATATTGGATGTACCCTGAGTTGTGGCACGCATTACATGCGCATCCCAAACCCAGTTACTCCCACCCACCGTATTCCACGGCTGCGTAAAGAGATCGTTCGTGCCGATCTGCATGACGCCGCCTTCCTGACCAGCAAAGCGCAGGTTGTAAGTACCAATCGGGGCAGACTCATAGTTCAGAGCCAGATCCCAGGTGACCTGGACATCAGTGTCGAAGGGCGCATAGCTCTGTTGCTCAATCGTCCAGACAAAGAGGGAATCCTCCAAAGACAACTCCAGCGCGCGCCTCATCATCTCATCGCGTTCTTCCTTGGTGGAGAAATTTCCCTGTGCCAGATCATCACCAATTTGTTGGAATTCCGGATCTGCTACATTGGAAATGAAAGGCTCACTCGCCTGGATGCTAGTGTTCAAATAACCCTGCTGAAGCTGCGCCCGCTCATCGCGCGGGAAACCGCCAGGGATATAACCGGCAGTGTAAATGTGCCACTGCCCATCCGCTGCCGCAGTACCCAGCCAGATCGGAAAGGCTTCCGAGGATGTCTTATACTGGCGATCCACGGTAAATCCGACGGTTTCCAACTGGTTCGCGAAATAATCGCCCATGGGCAAACGCGTGCCATCACCGTCCGGGCGGATCATGAAGATCAGTGTAACGGGTTCGCCGTTAAATTGCCATTTGCCATCCGCTCCAAGCTCAGCGCCCATGCCCTCCATTTCAGCGTCGATCACCTCTTTTGCTCTGTCAGGGTTGTAGGCATACTGGGCTTCCAATGCCCGGGCCGTGTCAATCAGGTTGGTGTATTCCGCCAACTGAGTAGTGATCTGCAGAAGCTTCGGCAAAGAACCGCCTGCAAAAATTTCCTGATTGAGATAGTTGCGGTCGATCAACCAGTTTGTCGATTCACGGATTTTGCGGTTTGAGAATGGATTCAAAACGCTGGTATCCGTAAATACTGCAGGGTTGTAACTAAAGCCATAATAGCCACCAACGGATCTGGCGCTGGGAAGCCCGGCATCCTCAATGGCCGGAAGTGCATCTGAAGCGAGCGCGAAGGAATAGAAATCGATTGCGCCTGCTTGAATTTGCGATATCGCCGAGGCACTATCTACAACAGAGATATCGATCTCGTCCAGCCAGCCGCCGCGGCGCTCAGTGGACTCCACGGTTGGCTCTTCAGTTGGTGCTTCCGTCGCAGGCGATTCGGTCATTGCAGGTTCCTCAGTCTGCACTGATGGCGGTTCAGTCGCCGCCACTTGGGGAGCACAGGCTGCAAGCACCATGCTGATCACCACCAAAAAGCTGATGACATAATACAGATTTTTAACTTTCATGCTCTTCTCTCCTTGAAAATGGAATTTTTCGTGAGGGTAGGCTCAATCGTTCAGTCATCTGAAAATACAACCACCTCCTTTGAGGGTACACGGAGGGAGGCGGAAGCCAGGTTGCGTAGCCCTGGCGCCCGCCTCTCCTTCAACGAATTGCTTTCTTATGAGGAGAATTGTGAAAGCAAAGCAGATCAGCCTGGCTAATCTGACCCCATCATACGTTTTGAGAATGAATCAAGCATCCGCCTGCAAACGTGTTTCATCCCCTGCGATTCGATGGATTAGCCTCCCTCTTCAAGGGTTGCCCAGGCACTCATCCAACGTGATGAACGGTGGATAAAAACCCCTCCTTAGAGGGGTGTTAAATTCAAATGAAATGCAGGGTTTATGTACTATACTCTAGAGGGAAGTCAATAGATGAAACGTACGCTGGTCCTCTTTTTCGCTCTCCTTCTTGCGCTTACTTCGGCATCCTGCGGAAGTGGAGCCACTCCTCCCGCCCTCGCCACGGCTGAACCTGTTACCGCGCCGACCAGCCGTCCCCCCGACCCGGAACGTGTATCTCCTGCATCCCTTCCGCAGATCTGTGACTGTGTCCTGCGATTTGACCACATCAGCATCGAACAGGGACTATCCCAGAGTTCTGTGCGCGTTATCTTTCAGGATAGCCGC
The DNA here is from genome assembly GCA_035512375.1 of Anaerolineales bacterium. Lineage (GTDB taxonomy): Bacteria > Chloroflexota > Anaerolineae > Anaerolineales > Villigracilaceae > Defluviilinea. The sequence continues at coordinate 5,424 of DATKED010000335.1, read as the reverse complement.
GGCTTCCTATGGTTTGGCACGGAAGACGGACTCAACCGGTATGATGGGTATACCTTCAAGACCTACAAACCCGATCCTGATGCCCCCTACAGCCTGAGCGATCGCTGGATCAATTCCATCGTGGAGGATCAGGAGGGATATCTGTGGATCGCGACACGCCTCGGTGGATTGAACCGTTACGACCCACGTACCGAGCAATTCATACACTTCCGTCACGATGACTCGAACCCTTTGAGCATCGGCAGCGACCGAGTCAATGTCCTTTATCTGGATAAAAAGAGTAACCTGTGGTTGGGCACACCCAATGGGCTGGATCTGTTCGACCGGAACAGGAACACGTTTACCCATTACAATTACGATCCGTTACGACCTCAGGGCATCACCGGAAAGACCATCACAGCCATTTATGAGGACAGCCGTGGACGGTTCTGGGTCGGCACGACCGCCGGCGGGTTGAACCGTTTTAATCCGCAGAACAAAACGTTCACACCCTACCAGCATGACCCGGAAAACGAAAATTCCATCAGCAATGATCATGTGACCGCGATCGCTGAAGGTAAGAGTTCGACACTTTGGATTGGGACAAGGGATGGCTTGAATCGGTTCATGCCTGATTCCGGCAGGTTCGAACGGTACATGCACTCCGAAATCGATAAGCAAAGCATTGCAGCCAGCATGATCACTGCCCTGCATGTGGACAGCACCGGCAATCTCTGGGTAGGAACAACCAATGGACTGGACCGTTTGAACACAATTGGAACCCGTTTTATCCACTATCGTAATGACCCGACCTTTGCCAAAAGTTTAAGCAATAATTATGTCCTCTCCATTTATGAAGACCGCGGCGGCGTTTTATGGTTTGGCATATATGCCGGCGGCGTCAATAAATATGACCGCCAACGCGATCGGTTTGCTTACTACCGCCACGACCCGGAAAATCCAAACTCCATCAGCGGCAACTTGATCTTTACCATCTACGTGGACTCGCAAGGCTATACATGGATTGGGACCGACGGCGCAGGGCTGAACCGTTTTACGTGGCATACCAGCCAGGTGATGCACTATCGAAACGACCCGAATAAACGCAACAGCATTAGCGCCGACGAAATTTATTCCATGTATGAAGACCAGGATGGTATGTTGTGGATCGGGACTTCAAATGGGCTGGATCGCTTCGACCCCGCCTCCCTCCAATTCAGTCACTATCAGCGGGATGCATCCAATCCGGCTAGTTTAAGCGCAAACTTTATCTATGAGGTTTATGTCGATAGTGAGAACAACGTCTGGGTCGGAACCGCCGGTGGGTTAGACCGCTTCGATCGCGCGACAGAGACTTTTAAGCACTATACTCCTCGGGTAGGCGACCCAAATAGCTTAAGTGGTACGAACATCAATACCATTTTCGAAGACCACAATGGCTACTTATGGATTGGCACATTTGACAGCGGATTGAACAGGTTCGATCCGGAAACGGAGAAATTCACTCGTTATCGCTTCGATCCCAAAAACAAGCAAACGATCAGTAACGATTCGATCCTTGCGATCCACGAGGACAGCAAGGGTCGCATGTGGATCGGCACAGCGGGCGGCGGGCTCAATCTGTACCATCCCGAAACAGAGTCGTTTACATATCATCTGGAAAAGGATGGCCTTCCCAACGGCGTTGTGTATGGCATCTTGGAAGATTCAAAAGGCAAATTATGGCTGAGCACGAATTTTGGAATTTCCCGCTTTGACCCCGAGACGAAAACCTTCAGGAACTTCGACGCAGGCGATGGCTTGCAAAGCAACGAATTTAATTCGGGTGCCTTTGCCAAAGGGAAGTATGGAGAGCTTTATTTTGGTGGGATCAACGGTCTGACGATCTTTCACCCTTCGAGCATCAGTGACAATCCATATGTACCGCAGGTTACGCTCATCTCACTCAGCCAGGGAGACAATCCCATCACAACAGATTCCAGTGTGGAGACCACGCAAAACGTGACGTTACAATGGCCGCAAAACTCACTGGAATTTGAGTTTGCGGCGTTGAGTTACAACCAGCCAAACAAGAACCAATATGCCTATATGCTCGAGGGCTTTGATTCAAATTGGCACCTCATAGGGACAAAACGCGATGGACGCTACACCAATCTGCCAGGCGGCAAATACACTTTACTGCTGAAAGCATCCAACAGTGATGGCGTTTGGAACGAGGCCCCGGTTCGTATCAATGTTACGGTCATCCCTCCATTCTGGCAGACAGTCTGGTTCCGCGGGTTGCTGGGGTTGATTGCCATTGCAGCTGTCGCCGGTGGCGTTCGGTTGCGCACCAAGACAATCCAGGACCGTAACCGCCAGTTGGAGCGTCTCGTTCGGGAGCGAACAGGCGCACTTGAAAAACGCAATCAGGAAATACAGGCGCTCTATGAGGCGGATGAAAGGATCCTTCGCAACGTAAGTCTAAACCAGGTATTTCAGACGCTTGTAGATGTTGCTGTAGAAATGCTCAACGCAGATCGCAGTGTTGTCTTTGCATGGGACGAGAAACAAGCAAGGATCGTCCCGCGTGTCAGTCACGGGTTTTCGCCTGAAACGCTTAAGGTAATGGAATTTGCAAAAGGCGAAGGGATTGTGGGCCAAGTGATGGCAACCGGCAAACCCGAGATCGTCAGACAGGTGGAGCCTGATAGTTTTCGGCCAGATGTACGCGCTGCCATCGTGGCAGAGGGCATTCGCTCTTTTGTGCATTTGCCCATCATCGTGGATCATAAAGTAGTGGGGGTATTCAATGTTGGTTTTACAAGACCGAATTTGATCGGTGATGATACGACGCGCCTGTTCTCCGCGTTGACCCATCGCGCTTCGATCTCGATCGCGAATATGGAACTCTTCGAGCAGACCAAGGATCTGGCGGTGATGGAGGAACGCAACCGGCTCGCGCGGGACCTGCATGATAGCGCCAAACAAAAGGCATTCGCGGCGCTCGCGCAACTTGGCACTGCGCGCGGCCTCCTCAACGGACATGGCAATTCCGCGACGATGCATCTCAACGAAGCAGAAAATCTGGTGACGGATGTCATCCAGGAACTAACGTTCCTCGTGCAGGAGATTTACCCGATCGCGCTCCAGGAAAAGGGACTTGTCACTACCCTGCGTGAACATATTTTTGAATGGGAGAACCGCAACGATATACCAGTTCATTTGATCACCCACAATGGGCACCATTTGTCCCTGGAAGTGGAGCAGGCGCTGTATCGAATCACGCAGGAAGCGCTTGCCAATGTGGCGCGACATAGTCACGCGCGGCGTGTGGACCTGTCGCTTGTCTACAACGGCGATTCAGTCCAGCTATTGGTGGCCGATGATGGCTGCGGATTCGATGTCAGCGTAAAACATGGAATGGGCTTGCGTTCGATCCGTGAACGGGTGAGCAGTATCCGTGGCACGGTACAGATCCAGAGCGCGCCCGGGCACGGCACAAGGCTCCTGGTCCAGGTGCCAATAAAGAGCTAAGAAGGAGGCGGTAATGGCAAGCAACAACCATCATAATAATCGTGTCAGTATCCTGATCGTGGACGATCACGAGGTGGTGCGGAACGGGATCCGCTCCTACCTCGAAACGCTGACGCAGTTCAACGTGGTCGGGGAGGCAGCCTCGGGGGAAGAGGCACTCAAGCTGGTAGCCGACCATATTCCCGATATTGTCCTGCTCGACCTGATCATGCCCGGTATGGACGGCGTGGAAACGACGCGGCGCATCAAGCAGATCAGTCCGCGCACCCAGGTGGTGGTGCTGACCTCCTACCATGAAGATGTACATATCTTCCCTGCGTTGAAGGCAGGCGCGATTTCCTATATTTTGAAGGATATGAAAATGGAAAAGCTGGTGGAGGCTTTGCAGCGCGCCGCGCAAAAGGAAGTGACTCTGCACCCGCTGGTTGCGGCGCGCGTCCTGCAAAATATCCGCAGCGATAACAGTGACGAACAGCCCCTCTTCACCGAGCTGACCGAACGCGAGCTGGACGTCCTGCGCCTGATCGCCAACGGGATGACGAACAGCCAGATCGCGGAGAAGCTGGTCATCAGCGAATATACCGTGAAGGGTCATGTGAGCAATATCCTGAGCAAATTGCACCTGGCAGACCGAACACAGGTCGCGGTGTACGCCTGGCAACGGGGATTGGTAAACAAAGATCAGATGGGCAAAAAGTAAACAAAAAGACACGGAAAATTCCGTGTCTTTTTGTTTCGAACCGCCACAGCTGCCCTGGCGCAAATGCAGGTGAAAACGCTAAGTTTCAATTTTTCTTAGCGAGCTTAGCGCCCTTCGCGGTTAATTCTTTTCAATACGCCAATATTCTCCTCCACCGCCCTCGCGCTGCATCAGCCCAAAGCCGACCAGTTCACGCCGCAACGTGGCGGTATCTTCGTGATAGCGCGACAGGATCTCATTGACCTGCTTTTCGCTATAACGCTTTCCCACATCGAACGCCTTGACCACATAACGCAGGATCGCCTCCAGTTTCTTTTGCTGCGCAGGGAGCGTTTTCAGGCTGCCATCGCGCCGCGCGTAATCTTTGATCACTTTCTTATCGTATGCATCCGCATCCACGTCGGAAACGACCATGGAAAGCTCCTTTTCAGAGAACATAGTGCGAGTCTTCTCTTTCAGCATCGCTTGATCGAGCTGATAAACGTTGTAGTAGCTTTCGGTGTGTGACTTCACCAGACCAACGTCCACCAGCTTTGCAAGATGGTGCGAGACCGTGGGCGGCTTCAGGTCCAGCAGGGTCGCCAGTTCTTCCACGCTGTACGGTTTCTCCGCCAACAGGCCGACGATCTTCAGCCGGTTCTTGTCTGCCAGCGCCTTGAAAAAAGTGACCAGTTCTTCGCTTGAGTTTGTCATGGTTTTCACCACGAAGGACACTAAGGTCACAAAGGGGAAACCAAAGTCTTCCAGCCTTGTATCCTTAGTTAGCGTCCTCTGTGTTTAATTGATTTTGACTCGCCAATAACGGGTTCCATCGCTTTCACGCGCCATCAAACCGTTATCCACAAGGTAACGACGCAGCGCCGCCGTATCGACATGGAAGCGCCGCAGGACGGTATTGACTTCCTTCTCCGTGTAGTTCGTATCATAGGCAAACGCGTCCACGATGAAGTTCAGGACAATGAGCAGCTTGTTCCCCTGCGGCGGAATCTGCTTGAGGGAACCATCCGAGTTGAGGAAGTTCTTCAGCACCTTGCGGACATCTTCGGGTTTATCGTCCACATCATAAGAAGGACGCTTGCCCTCGAACTGTCCGCGCGCAAAGGACTCGATTGCCTTCTCGTCCAGGTCGTAGACTCCATCGGTCTCATTGACCACGCCCACGTGCACAAGAAATGACAGATGGTTGAACGCATCTCGCACAGGCATATGCAGCTGCTCGGCAATCTCCG
>DATKED010000334.1:0-6333 GCA_035512375.1 Anaerolineales bacterium | reverse complement strand
GGGCATTACCACCCCACTGGTCTTCAGTTACGCTTCGATTGGAATTTATCTGATCCTGGTGACACGCCGTGAGGTGGCATTTCCCAGCGCGTACATGCTCGCCCTGATCCTTTTACTGACGTTCGCGCACGCAGTACTAATGGTTAGTTCCGCAATTGTCATTTCTGTGCAAGCGACAACAATTCGCGCCGCGAATCTGCTCGCCTCCTTTGTTGTTGTGCCGGTGGCATTTCTCTTGCAGGGCGAGACAATCTTGATCTTTTGGGGAAATGAAGATGTACTCTGGTTTGCCATTGTTGGTGTCACTTTACTGGCGACGATGTTGGTTCGCCTGGGGCTTTCGCATTTCCGCCGCGAATACCTGCTGGGTCGTGAGATTGATACCATTGATCTAAAATGGATCGGTCGGACATTCCGCAACCGCTTTCAGGGTCAGGCAAAATCCCTTCTGGAATGGTATCGCACTGAAATCCCGATTTCGTTAAGAGAATTGCGTCAGCCACTTATGATTGTCATTGGACTCAGCCTCATTGCCGGCATTGTAAGTTACATGTGGGTTACTGCAAATGTGCCTGCTTATATCGATCTCTCTCCTGAACGCATCGGCGAGTTCCGGACATTTATTGCAGATAATTTAACCAACCTGGACTCGCTGGGCGAACGACTTCCGGCTCCCGTTCTGTTCTATCACAATGCGCGGACGACGGTCGCGTTCCTTTTGCTCGGGTTGGTTTCTTTTGGCACGCTGGGATTGACGCTGTTCATCGGGAACATTGCACTCGTCGGAGGGGTGCTGGGCGGGGCGCATTTGGTGGGCTATTCGCCATGGCTGGCGTTTGCCGCAGGAATCTTGCCACACGGGGTTTTTGAGTTACCAGCGATATTCATTGCCACAGCTGCCGTGCTGAAAGTTGGAGCGCAGCTGGTCACTCCTCAACCTGATAAGAGTCTCGGAGAAGTCCTGTTGGTCTCGCTTGCAGACTGGTTCCGCATTTTTATCGGCATTGTTCTGCCCTTCCTTGCAATCGCAGCTGTGATCGAGATTTATATAACACCGTTATTGATTAAACTGGCATTCCCATACTTTTAGCAATGAGGTCTTAATGCCAAAAGTCATTATTCTTGGTTCTTCCAATGCAATACCATCCATAGACCATGAAAACACACATCTTGTCATTGTCGGTAAGGAGCGTAGCATTCTTGTGGATTGTGTAAGCAATCCTATCGTTCGGCTGGAACAGGCTGGTGTGGACCACAATGATCTGACAGACATTGTGATCACGCATTTCCATCCTGATCACGTTTCAGGTGTGCCTCTCCTTCTGATGGATATGTGGCTGTTGGGACGCACCAAGCCAATTAACATCTACGGTCTCCACTACACCATGGATCGCCTCGAAGACTTGATGGGCTTCTATGGTTGGGCAGAGTGGCCCAATTTCTTCCCAGTTGGTTTTTATCGCTTACCGGAAGCAGAGATGGCGCATGTGCTTGATTGCGATGAATTTAAGGTGCAGGCCTCACCTGTCCATCACATGATCCCAACGATTGGCTTGCGGGTGGAATGCAAGGATCCAGGCAAAACCCTTGCATACTCCTGTGACACTGAGCCTTGCGAACAAACCGTTCGTCTTGCCGACGGCGCAGATATCCTCATCCATGAGGCGACGGGCGCGTTTTACGGTCACTCCTCGGCAGAGCAGGCAGGGGAGATTGCCACAAAAGCAGAGGTTGGCAAACTCTATCTTATTCACTATCCGACCGGACGGTTCGCAAATGGGGATCTTATTGTTGAAGCCCGCAAAACGTACAAAGGCGAAGTAGTTATTGCCAAAGATTTCATGACGATTGAGCTTTAAATCGTTTTCCCTCTCCCTTTGCGCTCCGGAAGACGTCGGGACGATGTGAGCGAAGCAGGGAGAGGGACTGGATGGGAGGGGATTTAGGCTGACTTACCAGCCGTTGATATACGGCTCCCATTCCTGATAATCATTCAAATGTCTGCCAAAAATGTACATCGCGTTCGCTGGCGGCTCTTTCGGAATATGGAACAACTTCATGTGCACTTCATCCACCCTGCGCCCGCCTTTGCGATGATTGCAGTGGGGACAGGCTGCCACAACGTTTGTCCAGATATGTTCACCGCCAAGATGTCGTGGCATAACGTGGTCAACCGTTAATCCGCCATCGCGTTTTCCGCAGTACTGACAGGTATAATTATCGCGGCGGAAGACCTCGCGGCGGGTTAACTTGACATGCGGGCGCGGCCGATGAACCTGGTTCTCCAGCCGAATGACGGAAGGACGTGGCAGGAATTGTTTCACCGTACGAATGTGTCCACGCCCATTAACCACCATATCCGCTTTGCCCGCCAGGAGCAAGCCAACAGCCCGCCGCGTGGTACAAACATTGATCGGTTCAAAATTGGCATTGAGCACTAGCACAGGTTCATGCATACTGCCTCTATAACAGGCACGATTATACTGCTGATTTTTTGGATTCGGAAAATAGCCTTTGGGTCATGTCATGAAACTGTCACCAAATTGGTGTATTGGATTAACCAACCCAGTACTGCAAGGCTAAACCCATAGGAGTGCAAATGAAAGTGTTGATAGCAGGTGGATCGGGCTTTCTGGGCACGGCTCTCAAAAATTCTCTTTTAAGAGATAAGCATGATGTTTTCATATTGACACGCCGCGCTTCAAAAAACCCGAAGGAGATCCAATGGGATGGAAGGACAACCAACGGATGGGGACCTCTTGTCAACGATGTGGATGTGGTGGTGAACTTAACTGGATTTGGACTGGAACATTGGCCGTGGACAAGACGTCAGAAGCAGAAATTTGTGGACTCTCGTGTCATTCCTGGCCTTGCGCTGGTTTCCGCCATACAAAACGCGTCGCGTCGCCCGCGCGTTTTCCTTCAAACTTCCGGGATCAATCGTTATGGCTTGCGAGGCGTGGGGATTGCAGACGAATCCACCCCTCCAGCTGAGGACTTTCTGGCGCAGCTGACGGTCAAGTGGGAAGACGTCACAAAACCCGTGGAAGAGTTTGGGGTGCGCCGCGTGATCGTGAGAAACGCCGTAGTTCTCGCGAAGCGTGATGGCTTGTTCCCGCTCATGCTGCTCGCGCCGCGCCTCTTTTTTGGCGGGAAGTTTGGTGACGGCAAACAAGCCATGCCATGGATCCATATCTCAGATCAAACCAGGGCAATGCGGCTCCTGGTTGATAAGGAGAATGCGCAGGGTCCCTTTAACTTGATCGCACCGGAACCGGCCTCCAACGCGGAATTTATGCGAGCCATCACGAAGGTTTTGCGTCGTCCCTATTGGTTCCATGTTCCACAGTTTTTGCTGCGATTGGTATTAGGTGAAATGAGCGTTCTCTTAACTGAAGGTCGTTATTCCCAACCCAAACGTTTGATAGAATTGGGCTTCCAGTTTCAATTCGGAAGGCTGGAAAATGCGATGGAAGATTTGCTCGTCCGAAAAATACCCGCTACGTCTGGCATGTAGCCTGACTCAATTCACATTTACAGAGGAGATTCGATGAAATACGTATTGATCTTCACTTGTTTGCTGCTGAGCGCCTGCAACCTGTCTGGTGTCCCACCTCAACCTGTTGCGATAGGCCCGACAGCTTACATTGACCCTTCCTATCCCACGATGGAATCGGCGCCGGTGACTTTAATGCAAACTTCCAGCGGCATCGAAGTGCGCGCCGAACGCGCCTGGCGAGACGGCAAACTAGTGAATGTGGATATTTGCTTTACCTTGCTGGATGCATCCGACTGGTCCATTTGGAGTGCCAGCCTGCAGTATCCTGGTGCATCCATTTTGGATTTTGGTTCGACAATGCTTAGTTTACAGGAACCGGTCGAAGGTCAATCCGGTTTGCGCTGCGATACCCTTTCGTTCCTCAACGTTCCACCTGATGCTGATCTCTCCAACATGATCATTACGGTGGATGCGATTGCTGCGCAACCGCGCGCCGAAGATTACTGCACGATCTACATGCCCAAGATCCAACAGACCCTCACCGAACGCGGCATTGCCATCACGCTCCATTGTGCAGATGCCAACGGGGTGCAAACGATGCAAATCTTAAGCAAGCCAGATACCATGTCACAGGAGGAGGCGGAACAGATCGTCTATAGCGATGAGTTCTACACCGTCAAGGGTCCATGGTCGTTCACTTTCAATCTGGGTCAGTGATGTTGTATAATTGTTCTATGTCTGTTTCAAAGTTTGCCGGCATGTATTATTGCACCCACACGTAGATTTGCGGTGGTGTGTACCAAACGCGCCCACCATCGCGGGCGCGTTTTTGTTTGTCAATTTTTGGAGTGAGGGAGCTTGCTCCATCGACATCGGCAAGCCGATGGATTCCACCAGGAGGTTAATATGAACATCGAAGAACAAGTTGAATTGCTCATGCAGGGCACGGAATACGGCGACGAGGAATTGAAGAAGGCGATGACCAATGAGTTGCGCCAGCGATTGCTGGATGCACAAAAAGAAGGTAGACCTTTGCGTGTGTATTGTGGATTTGATCCGACCCATGTTGACCTTCATTTGGGACATACAATCCCCATGCGTAAGCTGCGCCAATTCCAGGATTTGGGCCATGATGTGACCTTTCTCATCGGGAGTTACACCGCGCTGGTGGGCGATCCTTCGGACAAAAACAAGGCGCGCCCCATCCTGACCGAGGAGCAGGTCGCTGTAAATTCGCGCACCTACACAGAACAGGCATTCCGCGTGCTGGATCGTACAAAGACGAGTATCCGTTATAACGGCGAATGGCTGAGTGAACTCTCCCTGGTTGATTTGATCCGTCTGGGACAGAACTTCACTGTTCAACAGTTTTTGGCGCGCGAGAATTTCGCCAACCGCCTTGAAAAGGGAGAGGCGATCTACCTCCATGAAACGTTTTACGCGTTAATGCAGGGTTATGACGCGGTGGCCCAACAGACTGATGTTCAAGTCGGTGGCACGGATCAACTATTTAATATCATTGTCGCAGGACGCAAATTGCAGGAGGCGTTGGGGCAGAAACCACTGGTTGGCATCATCACCGGTATTTTGCCGGGCACAGATGGTGTGCAGCGCATGTCCAAATCAACCGGGAATATCGTGCCGATCAATGCAGGCGCGGAGGATATGTATGGCAAGCTGATGTCCATTCCCGATTTTGCTATGGGTAAATACATGCGGCTTGTTACGCGCTGGAGTCCGCATGAGATTGAACAGATCGAGAAAGGCGTTGAAGCAGGTACATTGCATCCGCGTGATACAAAGATGAAGCTGGCTTTCGAGATTACCAGTATCTTTTACAATGATGCCGAAGCACAAAAGGCGCAGGATGCCTTCGTCAAAACATTCCAGCAAAAAGAGACGCCTGATGAGATGCCTGAGTATGAGATGCAGTCCGGACAAACTGTCCTGGATGTTATCCTTGCCGCGAAAATGGCGGCGAGCAAGAGCGAGGCGCGCCGCCTGTTTGATCAGAAAGGTGTGCGATTAGATGGAGAAACGGTTGAACGAGGAGATACGGCTTTCCCACATCCTGGTGTGTTGCAGGTGGGCAAGCGGAAGTTTTTGAGGGTTAAGTAATTCACCAGACGGGATGGCGAACGCTATCCCGTTTGTCTTTCATCATTTTCGATCATGGCAAGGAAAATACTTACGATCCTTGGGTCAAGGAGCGTGCCTGCATTTTCCTTTATATAGGACTTAACTTTTTCACGCGGCCAGGCTGTGCGATAGGGGCGATCCGACAGCAGGGCATCCCAATTATCAACCACTGAGAAGATGCGCGCCGAGAGGGGGATTTGCTCACCTTTCAGTCCGCGCGGGTAACCGCCTCCGTCCCAATGTTCGTGATGACAGTAGGGTATATCCAATACACCGCGCAAGAATGAAATCGGTGAAAGGAGATTATAGGCATAGACCGGATGCTGACGCATTTCAACCCATTCCTCTTCGGTCAGTTTCTCCTTCTTTTTGAGAATGTGGTCAGGGACACCCATCTTGCCTATATCATGAAGTAATACGCCGCGGTAAATATTCACTTTCTCGTTCTCAGCAACTCCCATGTATCTTGCAAGGCGCATGGTTAATTCAGTCACCCGGCGTGTGTGCCCCTCCGTTTCCCTGTCCCGGAGCTCCAGCGCACGCGCCCAGCCCTCCAGCGTCGTGTCGTAGGCCTGGATCAATTCCTGGTTCGAGCGCTGCAGATTCTCAAACAATTGCGCACTGTCTATCGCAATTGCCGCCTGGCCTGCCAAAGTATGTAAGAACTCCATCCAGTCCGGTGTGGGAGAAAGGGG
>DATKED010000333.1:0-3438 GCA_035512375.1 Anaerolineales bacterium | reverse complement strand
TTCCGGGGACGTCCCAGACGATGCGTTGGAAAGTAGTCGACAATCAGTTGCCATTCGGTATACTTGAGATCGGTCGGGTAAGTTTGGGTGAATTTAGCCATTCTCCCATCTTACCTGACCACTTAAGAAACACTCTCTTAGTGTTCTGCGCGTCCTCTGTGTTTAAAACAAAACACGCCTGTTTTTCAGACGTGTTTCAGCGGGGACGCGGGCGCAGGATTCGAATATCATCCCCTGAATGGGGGCGTGCGACCGAACGAAAACGCGCTCCTCACCTTTGGCGGGAACGCGTTTCTTGTGGCGGGGAGGACAGGATTCGAACCTGCGACCGAGGATTTCGCCCCGGTAACCGCTTAGCAGGCGGCCCCATTCGACCACTCTGGCACCTCCCCATATCGATTTACGATTGACGATTTTGGATTTGCGATTTTTAGCCAATCGTAAATCGTCAATACGAAATCGTAAATCTGCTAACTGGCGGAGGGAGTGGGATTCGAACCCACGTTGGTGTGACCCAAACATGTTTTCAAGACATGCGCCTTCAGCCGCTCGGCCATCCCTCCACAAAGTCCCGACGATTTCTCGGGGGGCGGATGCGATTTTACCATAAGATTGAACTCAGACATCGCATCCCTCCTCTTTTTTACGTTTTGCTAATACTCTCATGCTAAACTTACTGCTTCAAAGTATAACAAACCCAATTTAGATATTTAGTTAAGAGGCAGTATAATTTTTCCCGAAAAGGTAAATCATGCTGAAAAACTTTGTCAAAATATTTGGGGGAGACCCCAACAAAAAGACGATTGACCAGTTCCGTGCCATTGCTGAACACATCAACTCTCTGGAAGCTCAGTTCGAGACATTAAGTGATGATGCTCTGGGAGCAAAAACAGAAGAATTCCGGGCGCGGATCGCCGAATCCGTTGGGAATGTGGATGGGCTTGAGGAACGGGCGCAATTCAAGGCTCAACAGGATGCTTTGGAGGAGATCCTGCCCGAAGCGTTCGCGGTGGTCCGCGAAGCATCCAAACGGACGATAGGTTTGCGCCACTTCGATGTCCAGATGATCGGTGGGATTGCCCTGCATCGCGGCTCCATCGCTGAGATGCGCACGGGTGAAGGTAAAACGCTGGTCGCTACATTACCAGTTTATCTCAACGCGCTGCTTGGCAGGGGCATCCATCTCGTCACGGTCAACGATTATCTGGCGCGGCGTGATGCGCGCTGGATGGCGCCCATCTATCACATGCTTGGGTTATCGGTCGGTGTTCTGCAGATGGCAGCGGTAACCGAGAATGGAAAGAAAGCATTTCTTATTGACTTTGAACGCGAGTCTCCGCATGAAGATCAGCGTCATCTGCGCATGGTTGACCGCAATCTGGCTTATGAAGCCGACGTGCTCTATGGCACCAATGCTGAGTTTGGCTTTGATTATCTGCGCGATAACATGACCATGCGCCTGAGTGACCGCGTACAACACGGGCATCATTACGCGATCGTTGATGAGGTGGATAACGTATTGATCGACGAAGCGCGCACTCCGCTCATCATCTCCGGCCCTGCCTCGGGTGACCTGGAATGGTATGGCAGGATGGCACAAATCGTCAAGCAACTTAGGCCCGAAGATTATGAATTAAATGAAAAAGATCGTAATGTGTCGATCACGGAAGTGGGACTGGCGCGCGTCGAACTGTTGCTGGGCCAGCCGCTTATGGACCCCGACCGTCCTGAAGACGTAACCCCGGAACAGGCACGTTTGCGAGGTCATCTGGAACAGGCTTTGCGCGCTCAATTCGTTTTTAAACGAAACAAGGATTACCTTGTGCAAGGCGGCAAAGTTGTGATTGTGGATGAGTTCACGGGCCGTCTCATGCCTGGCCGCCGTTGGAGCGATGGCTTGCATCAGGCTGTCGAAGCCAAGGAAGGTGCGAAGATCGAGCCTGAGAACGTGACCTACGCGACCATTACACTGCAAAATTATTTCCGTATGTATCAGAAACTTGCGGGTATGACAGGGACTGCCCTCACGGAAGCTGAAGAATTCAGCAAGATTTACAGCCTTGAAGTAGTACCGATACCAGCAAACCTGGAATACCAGGCTTTCGGGAACACCGCTCCTTTAATTGAGGTCAAAGCAAAAGATGAAGATGGATATTCATATATGTACTTTGCGAAACGTGAAGAGAAAGAACAATCACCACTTTTCTATCGCCGCAAGGATTATCCGGATGTCATCTACAAAACGTTTGAAGCAAAATTGCGTTCCATCGTGATGGAGATCGTGCGTGAACATGTGCGCGGACGTCCATTGCTGGTTGGCACAACCTCCGTCGAATCATCGGAACAACTCTCGAATCGACTCAAGGCGGAGCCGGTCCGCCGGTTAATGCAGGTCGCCCTCGTCCGACACGTGTGGATGGAGGCAAACAACCGCGAGGAAGATGGGCGTCTTATCCCCGAGTTGCAGCCCTTCAGCGAGCCTCTTGAAAAAGTGACACCGGATGCATTGCGCAAATTCATTCAGCCGTTTGGTTTGACGAATATCAATCCCGAAGACCCATCCAATCTGCAGGTTGTTCTCGAGATTCTGCGCCTCGATGAGCGGGATGTGGAACGCCTCAAGAAAGCCTTGCAGGGAGGAGTCCCTCATCAGGTGTTGAACGCACGCAAGCACACCGAGGAATCGCAGGTCATCGCGGGTGCCGGCGCGTTCGGTGCAGTGACCATTGCCACGAACATGGCCGGGCGTGGTGTGGATATCAAGCTGGGTGGTGAATTGGCTGAAGAAGCAATTGCCGCCGTCAATCGTGTTCTTGGCAAAGCGGGATACGAGAATCCCTTTGACATGACCCAGGAAGAACGGCGCGAGGCGTTGAAGCACGTTGACCCGGCGAACTACGGTATTTACGACGCGGAAGTTAGACTCTTCCTGCAATATTTCAAAGATATGGAGCGTGTGAAGGAACTTGGTGGTCTGCATGTGATTGGTTCGGAGCGGCATGAGGCGCGCCGCATTGATAACCAGCTGCGGGGTCGCGCGGCACGTCAGGGTGACCCGGGTTCTTCACGTTTTTATCTCTCACTTCAGGATGACCTGATGCGCCTGCAGGGCGGTTCGCAAGTAAGCAACCTCATGGAACGGTTGCGCGTGGATGACTCCTTGCCTCTCGAAGTGCGGCTGGTGGGCAACATCATCGAACAATCCCAGCACCGCATCGAAGGCGCGAATTTCGATGTGCGTAAACACCTGCTCGAATACGATGATGTGCTCAATAAGCAACGCTCGCAGATTTATAGTCAGCGTGACCGTATTTTTGTAAAAGAAGATTTGAATGACGACGTTGAGGAAATGTTGGAATTGGAAGTGAGACTGCGCGTCGAAGCTGGTCTTGTTGATGAAGAAGGCCCGTGGAAGTTGATCGCCTGGCTCGAACAGGT
>DATKED010000332.1:0-9126 GCA_035512375.1 Anaerolineales bacterium | reverse complement strand
CGAGCAGTTTTTCGTCTTTCATATGCTCAGTTTACGCCATTCTGCGTAAGGTGAGTTACTAAGACTCAGCCGGGTTCCATTTAAAAAATTGACGGCAGACACTGTGTCTGCCGTCAATTTTTTGTTTCTCAGCCATTTATCAGCACTATCTCTCTTTGCGGCTCGCCGATATATTCCGCCCCCTTTTCAGTCAGGACAACATCTTCTTCCAAAGCCACATAGCCGTAATTGGGCACAGCCAGTCCGGGTTCTATCGTAAAGACCTGCCCGGCCTCCAGGTTTCGATGCGGGTCGTCGCCATATTTTTCCCATAACGGACCAAGTAAAGCGCCGCCATCATGCGCCACACGCCCAAGTTGATGACCGAGCGCATGGGGATATTCAGGATAACCTGCATCAGCCAGGATTTCGCGTGCAATCATATCGATCGAGTTACCCGTTACGCCTGGTTTCATTGCTTCATGTGACTTTTCGATTGCAGTGCGAATCGTGATGAATCCACGCTGGACTTCGGGAGGCGCTTCAGTTTCACCTTCGCATAAGACATACGCGATACGTTGGATGTCAGAGCAATAATCGTTGTATTTGACACCAAAATCAAAATGGATGATGTGTCCGCGTTCTATTTTGATATTTGTGGGTCCGCTATGTCCAACGGGAGAGTTGGGACCACTATTTACGGCGGGACAACTCTCTGCAGGCCACGCGAGTCCCACACCGTAATCACGCGCGAGCTTTTGCATATGCTCGCCGATCTCAAGCTCGGTCATGCCGATTTTGATGAAGTCAAAGGTCTTCCTGTAGATTTCATCTGTGATCTCAACTGCCTTACGAATACGTTTTAATTCGTCAGGAGTCTTGCGCCCGCGCAGCGCGTTGATGATCGGTTCGGCACTAACGAGCCGGTCTGCATAAGGTGTATCTTTCAGGTGGTCTCGAAGGATCTCGTACATGGCGTGAGTTAACCCATCAGCGTGGACGTTGTTCCTCGAAGTGTTAACAGCGATTCGGTCTGGGTTGAGGCGGGTGATCGTATCCCGCAAAGGTCCACTCACCGCAGCGTCATATCCAAGGATGGTGTCGAAAATATTCAGTCTGGAAATTGCATCCCTTTCGAGATTTCCAACAATGGCAATCTTCTCTCCCAGGGGCGTGAGCATGAGCGCCGAGGGCCACGTCAGGTCATTGGGACCGATGAGGAAATCCAGCATGGGATCACGCACACCACTCGTCTCACGGACGAAGGTAAGCCACATATCGGTTTCCTGTTCTTTAAGGATTGCAATGGCTTGGTTGATCTTTTCCTGTATGAGGGTCATGTATTCTCCTTTGATGGTTTATTCCACGGGAAGCGGGCTGGGACGACGGAAACTGCGCGGTTCTTTTACAAGAAAAACCAGGATGCTCATCATAACAATGGATAAGATCATTGAGAGGGCAAAGGTTATGACAAAGCCCTGTGTATCTGCGATCCATCCCCCGATGATCGGCGCGATCATGGTGGCAGGCGCTGTAAGCGTTTGTGCGAGTCCAATGTAAAAAGGACGTTCTTTCTCATCGCTGAAGTCAACGGTCATGGTCATGCCGTTGGTCCAGATGGATACGTTTGCAAAGCCTGAAAGGATGAAGATGGGGAAGAACCAGGCGAGCGATGGTGCGATCCACGCCAGGAACGAACTGGATGTTGCGGTAGCGGCGCCGATGATGAGCATTGCGCGATGACCAACTTTATCTCCGAGCCAGCCCATGCTCGCGTTGGCAACGGTTTGGGAGATCGTGAGGGCGGCGGTCAGGTAACCGGCTGTGACTTCGTCCATGTCGAAACGGCGCAAGGCGTAAATGATATAGAACGAGAAGCCCATCGTTGCAAATTGCGAGAGCGTGCGTGCAACGAGGAACCAGTTGAAATTGCGGTCGCGTTTGAGAATGGTCAATGCCCCGTTCCAGAAAGGAAGGGGCTTCTCCTCGATCACTTTATCGTGGTCTGCGAGTTCACGAGTGAACGCGAGCGCAAACCATGAGATGGTGAAAAATACTGTGGCAATAAAGAAGCAGGCCGCGAAGTCGAAAGGTGAATCGTACCAGTCCAAAAGATAGCCGGCTCCCACCGCGGCCCCGCTGATGAAAAGGTTGGCAACCGCGGCTTGTGTGCCAAAGAACGTGCCGCGATTTTCTGAAGGGATGATCTTCGATATCATGCTTGTCCACGGGTTGGCAGTGAAGCCTCCACCCAGTCCCTGCCAGGTGAGGATGCTGAAGGTAAGTACCAACCCGGCTTGCAGTCCGATTTTTGGAAGAAGTAAAGCGACGATGGCAAACCCCAGAAATGGCAGGCGTTCATGAATTGTATTTCTTAAGACTGTTTTCTTAAACCGCCTCAGTCGTGAAGTGTTGCTTGCCGTGAACAGCTGTGGAAGAAGCCAGCCTGCTGAATGGATGGCAGGCACAAGCCCGATCAGTGTGGCGGAATCAGTCATTGTCGCGACAAAGAGCGGGAGGATGGTTCCGAAGGACGCGAATCCCAGAGCGGCGCCAAACATGCCGCCGTCCATCAAACCGACAGTAACGTTATAGCGCAAGTGTTTGCGCGCAAATTGTTCAACTTTGGTGAGGGGGAGCATTGCTTGATTCTACTCCAGCAATTGATTTTCATTGTTTCCCTTTTGTCGCCAACCCTGGTTAAAACATGAAAAAGCCCGGGGTTGATACCGGGCTTTCAACATGATAGATTATCTAATCTTGAATTTTCGGCTTGCCTTTTGCGGCAGGGGGCGCACTGGGTGTTTCATTCGTCTCGGCAAGTGAGATCTGGCTCGGAACATTTTGTCCCCTTACCTTGCCAAGATACTCAGGCAGTTGCACGCCAGCCATTTCAGAAATATCCTGAAGCGGCGGCAGGCTCTTGAGCAGGTTGGAAATGAAATTCGACGTTGATGACCCATCTCCGTTGCCACCCGAATCCCAAACGGTGATTTTGTCGATCTTGAGGTTGCTGATGGCTTCCACCTGGCGGGAAACGAGCTCCTCGAGTTTTTCGATCATAAGCAATGTGGATGCAGCTTGCGCGTCGCCTCCCACACTCTCGAACAACTTGCGATACCCATCTGCCTTTGCTTCGAGCAGTTTTAGCGTGCCTTCTGCCTCAGCCTTATATTTGGCAAGGATGCCATCCGCTTCGCCTTGTGCCTCGCGCCGGGTTTTTTCTGCTTCCGCCTCTGCGGCGATCTCGATCTTGTTCTTCTCGATCTCCTGTCGGACGACCTCTTCTGCACGCAGACGCTCCTGCTCTGCTTTGTATAAAGCCTGTTGGATGGCAACCTGCGCTTCATAGCGAGCGACTTCAGCCTGTTTCAATGCGATCGCGCGTTTCACTTCCAATTCGGCGTTGTATTCCGCGATATTGGCTTTGGAGGTGTTTTCGCCTTTGATTGCCTGTGCCTCCTGTTCCTGCACAAAGACACGTTGATCGGCTTCGGCTGTCTTCTTTCCTTTTTCGGAATCGGCATTGGCTTTGGCGCGTTGGATCTCAAGATCGGCATTGTATTTGGCAATGTTAGCGTTTGCGGTGTTTTCGCCTTGTACTGCAGCGGCTTCCTGCTCCTGCACGCGCTTACGCTGATTTGCGTCGGCTGTCTTACGACCGATCTCAGCTTCTGCCATGGCTTCGGCAACCTTGATCTCCTGCTCACGGATAGAACCTGCCTCACCGATGGCGCCATTTTTGGCATGAATCGCCACGTCAATTTTTGCCTGGTTGACCGCCTCGGCTGCAGCTTTCTTACCGATACTGGAAATATACTCGGACGCGTCGGTGATGTCCGTGATATTGACATTGATGAGTTGCAGACCGATCTTGTTCAACTCAGGTTCCACGTTGCGGCGGATGGACTCGAGAAAACTTTCGCGGTCCTGGTTGATCTGCTCAATGGTCAGCGATGCAACCGTCAGACGCAGTTGACCGAAGATGATCTCCTTCGCCATTTCTTCTATGGCGTTTTGTGGCAGGCGCAGGATCCTCTCCGCCGCATTGCTCATGATCTCCGATACGGTACTGACGCCGACTGTAAATGTGCTCGGCACGTTGATGCGGATATTCTGCAGTGACAATGCGTTCTCAAGCGGTATGCTTATTGTGATGGGGGTGAGGCTCAGGTATGCAAAATCCTGAATGAGAGGCCATACAAAAGCGCCGCCACCGTGCATGGTTTTACTGGAGCGCCCCTTTTCAACACGTCCATAAATGACAAGTACCTTGTCCGATGGACAGCGTTTGTAGCGGCTTGCCATGAATACGATCATGGAGAAAATAAGCACTACAGCAACGATCAAAGCAATGACACCAATACCTAATGCGTCCATAACATTCTCCTTAATAACTATAGTTTTTCGACGATCAAGGTGTTACCACTCGCCACACCTGTAACGCGTACTTTTTCTCCCGTGGCAATCACAATTTTATTGTTGGAAACTGCATCAAAGATCTTTAGCGAGCCTTGCACAATGATCTGCACCTGCCCTGTGCCGTTCTTAGGAATGGTCAGGTAGACAGTCCCATCCGTTTCGACCGTGTTCTGGATATTGATAGTCCCCTCCGTTTGCAAGCGTTTCATCTGTGTGAAGACCAAACCCGTGATCGCGACCATAGCCAGCCCCGCAAGTATTCCGCCAACGATGGTGATCAGCTCATGCAGGTTTGCCCGCAACAATGCCAGCCCCACCAGCCCGAACATCATGAAAAAGGATGTCAATCCCTGAAAAGAAAGTAACTTGAAACTTATATCGGCATCGGCGTGATCGCCTGGCATATCCCCTGCATCAAGGGCGGCGTCCACCCCATCGTCGCTCATACCTCCGCCAATGAGCATCATTCCCAGGCGGAGGATGAACAATGTTCCGCCGATAATGATGGAAGCCCAATAGATGACCTCGATCAATGTAAGACCAAACATATTTGTCCCTTTCTTTTTGTCCAGTCAATTATACCTTGTGTAAATATACGGGTATACGGTGGGGAAGTTGCGACTTCATCTGAGATCAACCGGTCGTTTTGATATTATTTTCCCTTGACAAATTATATCTTTTGAATAAAATAAATACGAACGTTCGTTCATTTTTGGAGACAAAATGCAAAAAGAAAAACTGAAAAAGGGAGATGTCACCCGCCTCGTTATTGAGGATGCCGCGCTCGAACTGTACATGGAGCAGGGTTATCACGCCACTTCCATGAGGCAGATCGCAGATAAGGCTGATCTGGCTTTGGGTGGGATCTACAATCACTTCAAAAGCAAGGAGGAAATATTCGAAGCCATCATCATTGACAAACACCCCTATAAAAAAATCCTGCCAACTATTCTTGCAACAGAAGCGGTGAACATTGAGGAATTCCTAAGGAACACAATGCGGATCGTCATCAAGGAGCTGGGCAGCGAACCATATTACATGAAGTTGCTGCTCGTGGAATTGATCGAATTCAATGGCAGGCATGGCGCTTCACTTTTGAAGCTGATAGCCCCCCAAGTATTGCCTGTCTTTGAGAGATTGATCAAATCGAGAAAGAATCTTCGCATTACAAACCCGGCGATGCTGATGCGTTCCTTTTTTGGGATGATCCTTTCCTATTTCCTTACAGGAATGCTTATTTCCGATTCCATAATTGAAAAATTAATGCCGAAAGATGCTGCGGACATTTACGTGGATATCTTTCTGCAAGGAATTCTTAAGAGTGAGGTGTAACAATGTTCAAAAAACAGGCACAGCATTATCTTCTTCTCATCGTTCTGCTTGTGAGTGTTACTTTCCTGGCAACGGGGGATATGCTATCGGGTCAATTGTGGGGGATCTCCACTCAGACCTGGCTTTGGATTGCCGTGGCTACACCAGTTCTTCATCAAATAGTTGTCGCGCTTCTCTGGCGCGCAGAACTCCACCACCGTAAGATGACCGATTGGTTTGGTGACAAGGCGTTTCCTGTTTACAAAGTCATCTTCACAATTCTATTTGTTGGGAGACCAATCACGCTTATTCTGCTTGGGATTTCAAATGCCTATACCCTCGACCTGAATTCAACTCTGGCGAATGTGCTTGCAGGGATATTGTTCATCCCATTTGCTTACACCATGTACTCTGTTGTCCACTACTTTGGCATAAATCGTGCCTATGGCATGGATCACTTCGATCCCCTGACTTATGGAAACAAACCGTTTGTCAAACTAGGCATGTTCAAGTACACGGACAATGCCATGTACAAATTCGGCTTCCTCATTCTCTGGGTGATTGCGCTTGTCTTTCTCTCTAAAGCCGCTCTTTTGGTAGCCGCATTTAATCATCTTTACATCTGGGTGCATTTCTACTTCACTGAATTGCCTGACATCAAATATATCTACGGCAACCGAATCGAGGAGTCCGCATGAACTCGCGCTTAATGTCCATCATCCGCAAGGAATTCATCCAAATCTTCCGCGACCCGCGTACGCTCATGTTGATCCTTGTAATGCCGATCATCCAGTTGTTTCTGCTGGGTTACGCGGCAACCACGGATGTAAGGAATGTCCCCATCGCTGTCTGGGATCAAAGCCGTTCGCCTGAATCACGCGCATTGCTGGATGCTTTCCGCTCAGCGGACTACTTCAAATTTGCATATGAAGTCCACTCTGGAGAGGAGATCCAAACCCTGATCGAGTATGGCGATGTGCGTGGCGCGTTGGTGATCCCGCCGGATTATGCCCGCAAACTGTTGGAAGGCAATGCACAGGTCTCGATGATCCTTGATGGCTCCGATGCCACCGTCGGCGCGACCGCGCTTTCGACAGCAAAACTGATCGGGCAATCCCATTCCATCAAAGTCCTCACTGAACAAGCCACGCGTCAGGGACGCGCTTCCGCAGTCCAGCCGCCTCTCGAAGTTCGCACACAGGTTTGGTATAACCCCGACCTCCGCTCCGCGTACTTCATGATCCCCGGCGTGATCGGCATGGTCTTGTATGCCATTATGGCAATGCTCACAGCCACAGCCGTTGTGCGTGAGCGCGAGCGCGGCACCATCGAGCAGCTCATCGTCACGCCGATTCGTTCATGGGAACTGATCGTTGGCAAGGTTACACCGTATGTCATCCTCGGATTTTTCAATTTACTCGAGGTGCTGGTCATCGGACGGTTTTGGTTCGATGTTCCCGTGCGCAGTAATCTCTTTCTGGTTGTCGGCACGGCGGGGTTGCTCCTGCTTTCGAGTCTCGGTATTGGGCTGTTTGCCTCCACCATTGCCAACACGCAACAGGAGGCACTACTTACGGTCTTTGTCACAATATTGCCCGGTGTCTTTATCTCTGGATTCTTGTTTCCTCTTGAGGCAATGCCGAGATTTTTGCAGATCGTTTCGTATGCGATACCTCTTCGCTACTATCTGGTAATCGTCCGTTCATTATTGCTCAAAGGCGTTGGCTTTGCCGCGCTTCAAAACGAAATCATATCACTGGCGGTCTTTGGCCTGGTTATCATGACCGCTGCGTCACTTCGATTTAGAAAACGCTTGGATTAAGGAGTTCATCATGGAACGCAACTTTCCCCCTCTTCCTGTTCGGATCGTTGTCGCGCTGGTTGTACTTGGGACCATTGCCTATTTTGCGATCAGCTCGTTGAATACCACCGATAACGGACAACTCAAAGCCTCAGGCACGATTGAATCTGTGACGGTGAATATCTCACCTGAACTTGGCGGCAAAGTGACGGAAGTCTCTGCCAATGAGGGAAAGCCCATTCAGACGGGCGACCCGCTTCTTAGCCTGGATAACAGCCTGCTTCAGTCCGAAAAGGAGACCGCCCAAGCCGCGCTGGATTCCGCCCATGCCGCGGTCAAGACCGCTGAGATCGCATTGGAATCCGCCCAACTGCAATACGATCTGACTCTTTCCAACGCGCTCGCACAGGAATCATCCTCCCGCACTGCGATTTGGGAGGAGGCAAAGCCCACAGAGTTCGATCAGCCTATCTGGTATTTTTCCAAAGAAGAGCGCATCAAAGCCGCGCAAGCCGAAGTGGACGCGAAGAAGACTGCCCTCGACGAAGCCCTGAATAAACTGGATGATATCAGCGAACGGGCTGGCAGCGCGGAATTCCTCGAGCTCGAAGCAAATCTTGTGCAAATGCGTCTTGCATTCCAAAATGCACAGGATGTATTTGACCGCACCAGCGGCGCATCCGACAGCCAGGATTTGCGTGATTCCGCGCAGATCATCCTCAATGAAGCAGAGATCGATCTGGAAGACGGGCAAAAGGACTATGATGACGCCCTCACTACCGAAGGCGCAGCCGATGTTCTCGAAGCCCGCGCAGATGCAGTTATTGCGCAGGAAGTACATGACAACGCAGTGGACAACTTGCGTGCCTTGCAAACAGGCACAGACTCTCCACAGGTTCAAGCCGCGAGCAAGGTAGTGGAACAGGCACAAGCCGCCCTCGAACAGGCAAAGACCAATGTAGCAACCGCGCAGTCGAGACTGGATACGATTGATACCCAACTGAAAAAGATCACCGTATACGCACCGATGAGTGGCGTCGTTCTCACACGCAACATCGAGCCCGGTGAATTTGTCCAACCTGGGGCAGTGGCGCTCACGATGGCAGATTTGAGCAATCTCACCATTACCGTCTATGTCCCTGAGGATCGCTACGGTCAGATCACGCTGGGCCAGGAAGCCACCGTAACGGTTGACTCCTTCCCGGGTGAAACTTTCATCGCCGAGGTGATCCACATGGCAGACCAGGCCGAGTTCACCCCGCGCAACGTCCAAACCGTGGAAGGGCGCAGTTCAACTGTCTACGCCATCAAGTTAAAGGTTACTGATAGTGAAGGCAAGTTGAAGATCGGCATGCCTGCAGATGTAGTGTTCAAGTAAACAGTTCGGATGTGGGTGAAAGAATGCAGCCATGAAGACTGTCGCATTTGATTGGGCAAAGATGAAAAACATCCAAAAGCTTCATCGCCTGCTGTACGCGATCGGACTTGGTCCGCTTGTTGGCAGGATCATCCTCCTCTTGACGACAACAGGTCGAAGATCAGGCGCGAAGCGTGTGACACCGTTGCAATATGAATTGATCGGCAATGACTACTATGTTGGATCGGCACGCGGT
>DATKED010000331.1:0-6276 GCA_035512375.1 Anaerolineales bacterium | reverse complement strand
ACAGGATGCCAGCGTGCATATCCGCGGCGCGTATATGGGTTTGGATTTGAAACATGGCAAGCCCGAACTTATCCGTGCGGCAATGGAAGGCATTGCCATGAACCTGCGGCTGCGATTGGATTTGCTGCGCAAATATACGCGGCTGGAGAATGAGATTCTCTTCGTCGGTGGGGGGGCCAAGAGCCGCTTCTATCTGGGGATCTTCGCGGATACGTTCAACACCCGCATTCTCAAGACCAACATAGACCAGGATGCCGGTGCGCTTGGAGCGGCGGCGATTGCAGCGGTGGGTTGCGGTCTATGGGACAGTTTTGAGAAGATCGACGCGATCCACAAAACTGTTGAGGTGGTTGAGCCCGACAAAGAGAACAGCTGTAAATATGAGAAATTGCTTCCGGTATTTGACCTGGCTGCCGAATATCAGGCAAAGATCAGTGATTCCTTGCGTGAAGTTGAAATTTAGTCATACTGAATTGGTTATTTTAGTCATAATTTGCCCAGAATGATTGACAGACATATTAGAAGTCTTTATAATGAGTTGTAATAACAGGATTACATCAGGGGATTGATTCCACTTTATTAGTATAACTGCTCAAATTTTCATACAACTTCCCCTTTATTGTTACCAGGAGGCTCACCTTCTATGTTGCCTTGCCGGCTGCCGGCTATTCCCGTGTGCCGTTTTAGTGGTTGTGAGTGGCTCATCGTGACCAAACAATAGAAACTAAAACCAATCTCTGAAAGGCAAAACAAAATGAAAATCGGTCTATTCACAGCTACGTTTCTGGATATGAAGATTGAAGATGTGTTCAATATGGCCTGTAATCTGGGTTATGAAGCAGTCGAAATGCCTGCTTTCGTGAATAACCCTCACCTTGACATCGAAGCGATCATCAAGGGCCAAAATGCGGCCGAATTGAAGAGGCTTGCCAGTTCCTACGGACTGATCATCTCTGCCCTCGCGAATCACCCGGAAGGGCAGATTGTCCTTGGGCCGTATGGCAAAGATACGGATGCAATTTTCCCGGGCACCAAGGAAGAGAAGATCAAATTCGGCACGGAACGAATGATCAAGACAGCTCAGGCCGCCAACGCTCTCGAAGTTCCTGTGGTGACGGGCTTTATCGGTTGCGAGAACTTTGGGCGATTCTTCCCCTGGCCGTATTCCAAGGGCTGGTCCGATATGGAAGTGGAATTTGTCGAGCGCTGGGGCAAGATCCTCGATAAGTTTGCTGAATACGGCGTCCAGTTTGCCCACGAACCCCATCCAAATGAATTAGTCTATAACGTAGAGACCGCTCTGCGCGCAGTGGAGCTGATGGGTGGGCGCAAGGAATTCGGATTCAACTTCGACCCGGCCAACCTCATCTATCTGGGCATCGATGTGGAGAACTTCATCGATGCACTTGGTAAACACATCCTCCACGTTCACGCCAAGGACGGCGAACTGGTGACCCATAACGTCCGCCGCTCAGGCATGATCCCACAGGGCGACTGGCAGCGACTCGATCGCGGCTTCCGTTTCAGAATCCCGGGTTGGGGGTCGGTGCCGTGGAAGAAAGTCATCACAGAGCTTTCCATGATCGGCTACGACTATGTGATGAGCTATGAGCACGAAGATGTGACGATGAGCCGCCACGACGGCATCACCAAGACCATTGCCTATCTCAAACCCCTCTTGATCGAAAAACCCTATGAGGGGCGAAACGACGTTCTGTTCAACTAACAGCAATACCTGATCAAGGAGTAGATCCCATGGCAAATAAAATGAAGGCAGCCGTATTCGAAGCAGTAAAGTCCGTTGTAGTCAAAGAAGTGCCGATCCCAGAGATTGGCGATGGTGAGGTTCTGGTTCAAGTAAAGAACACCGGCATCTGCGGTACCGACTGGAGTATCTACAACGGTTGGTATTCTGCCGATAAACTGCCAATGATCCCCGGGCACGAGTTCTCGGGCGTGATTGCCAAAATTGGCAGGAATGGCAATGGATTTAAAGAAGGCGACCGCGTCACAGCCGATATCAACATGTCCTGCGGGCACTGCTATTACTGCATCCGGGGTGATCAGTTGTTGTGCGACAACTTTACCCAGCTTGGCATTCATACGAACGGTACCTTTGCCGAGTACGTAAAGGCACCGGCTTCACTCCTTCATCACCTTCCCGATAAATTGAGCTTTGAGGAAGGGGCGTTCATCGAGCCGTTATCCTGCTGTATCCACGCCGCGAAAGCCGTGAATGCACGGATCGGCGGCAGCATGGCCATTGTTGGATGTGGTCTAGGGGTGCTGCACGCTCGTATGGCAGTGCTGCGCGCCTGTGCTCCGGTGATCGTTATCGGCGATAATACAAAACGCCTGCAAATCGCAAAAGACATGGGAGCCGATTACATCATCGACATTCGTGAAGTAGCCGATCCTGTTGCCGAAGTCTTGAAACTGACGGACGGGCGAGGCGTGGATTACGCGATCGAAGCTGTCGGTACGACCAAGACCTACGAGCAGGCTTTCGCCATGTTGCGTAAGGGTGGAACGCTCTCTGCCTTCGGTATCACCGGTGAACAGGATGTCATGCAGGTCCGTCCCTTTGAATTTGTATTAGGCGAGAAGAAGATCACCGGTTCCTGTGCAGGCATCGGCGACGACTGGCCGGATGCGATTACGCTCCTTGCCAACGGTCGGATCGATCCCAAACCGCTGTTCTCCATGAAAGTCCCGCTGGAAGACCTGGAATGGGCCTTGCATGAACTGCGTCGTGATCCGAACCTCTTCAAGATCTTTGTATCTCCCGAAGTCTCCGAACGGGAAGTTTTCTAACCATAGCATTGAATGCAGCCCATTTTTTGCTATGGGCTGCATTTTGTCATCCTTGGAATCAAAAATTGAATATCAGAAACATTGATCACATCGCTATTAACTGCACCAACCTCATCAGATCGCTGGATTTCTATGAGCGTATTCTCGGATTCAAACAGCTTCAGACCGTCGACTGCGGCGATTTTGACATCATCTACTTCGCTCTCCCGAACGGCTCGCGCCTGGAGTTGTTTAATTACCACGGCAGGAATCGGGAAGTCCTGCGCAGGGACGATGACAGCGGATTGCGCCATGTTGCTTTTCAGGTGGATGATGTTGCAGCGCACGAGAAGTTGTTGAGGAAGGAAGGCATTAAGATCACGCTTTCAACCTGCGATCTGCCTGATCTTGGGGCACGTGTGCTTCTCTTTCTGGATCCCAATGGCGTGACGATCGAATTCTGTGAGAAATTGTCGTTGTCAGAATAATGCTTAACAACACAGCTCTTAAACCCACGAGGAAAAGATCATGAACAAAAACGAGATCCTGTTATCCCCAATAAAAATCGGCACACAGACCTGCCAGAACCGCTTCTTCAGCCAGGCAATGGAATGCAATGACGCAGACGCGGATGGCAATCCGACTGATCTGACCTACCAGCGCTACGAGAATTTGTTTAGAGGCGAAGCCGGTCTGGTCAGTCTCGAAGCGATCACCATTACCGATAAGAACCGCTCGCGCATGAACCAGCTGTTCATTATGCCCAAGAACCAGGTTGCGTTGGCCAATTTCGTCCGCCGCATGCGCGACGTAAACCCCAAGACCCTATTCATCTTTCAGCTGACACACTCCGGTGAGTTGAGCAATCCGCAATTTTCAAAGCGCCTTTCGGTTAGACCTCTGCCTGGTTTTACCGCTGATGTTTTCACTGAGGATGAATTTGAAAAGATCATGGATGATTTCGTCCTGGCGGCCAAGATGACCTATGATGTCGGTGCGGATGGAATGGACATGAAATTCTGTCACGGCTACCTGGGTTCGCAAATCCTGCGGCCCTACAATACCCGCAAGTGGAAATATGGAGGACCGTGGGAAAACCGTCGTCAATTTGCCTTCGATCTGTACGAGCGGATCCGCAAGGTCATTCCAGACGAGAACTTCCTGATCGGTTCCAAGATTTCTGTCTGGGAGGGATTCCCCGGCGGCTTCGGGACGGCTGGTCCCGATACCCCTGTTATTGATTTCACCGAGCCAATCGACCTGGTAAAGGGATTGGAAGAGCGCGGTGCGCAGTACTTCATCCAGTCTGCGGGCAGTCCGTCGATCACCATCAGCCTCACACAGGCCGATAAGGATCATCCATATTTTGCTTACCTGCACCAGTACTTTGCTAAGGTCCTGAAGGAGAACCTGCAGCCGAAGACGGTCGTCATTGGCTCGAACTACTCGGTCTTTGGCAAAGGAAAGAGCAAACTACAGGCCGTGAGCAGCGAAGACAGTGCTTTGCTGGCCTACGGCTCGCAAAACATTGCCAAGGGTTACGTGGATATGATCGCCCTTGGGCGACAATCTCTTGCTGATCCGCTCATTCCCCTAAAATTGCGCGAAGGACGCGAGGGCGAGATCAATTATTGCACCACATGCGATAACTGTCTTGAATTGCTCATCCAGCAGGCGCCGATCGGTTGCGCCACTTTCAATAAGTTTTATACCGAAACCCTGGTGAAGACCCGCAAGGAAAAGGGAAGACTACAGGTAAATCATACATAAGCAATACATCGAAAGTTCCACAGCCAAATGATTGCGGTGCGACCGTACTATCCTTCATGACTTCGAGCGGATGAAGAAAGAAGCGCCACCGCCAGATGGACAGATTGAATTTCATCACTTGCTGCTAAATCCGCGATGGTGCGCCCGAGTTTCACGTAGGAGGCTTTGACCGTCCTCCTGCAACTTGCAAAATTCGCGAATTCCCCCCACGCGCATATCGGCGTTGCAAAGAATGTCAGATGAACCGTTGCTGGAGAAACGCTTGTTTTAGATGCCCCGCGCAGCCTGTACGCGTGCGCGAATACATTCGCTTGATTCGCCAACACGATCTCCGCTTAACTTTTCATAATCCACGCGCGGGACTTCGATACGGCTTCGCTGTGTCGATTCTATCGAAGAGCGGACCCGAGATCCGTTTCCGATATTTTGTGACAAGCGCATGAACGCAGGTGCATGGCTTTTGTGTATCACCATAATAGCCGCAGGGGCATGGGTGTACACAATTGAACTGTTGTTAATGTTCAACAATGAATAAACACATGCTTTTGAATAGGCCCTGGGCGTTTATTTTGCCGGGCAAGTGGGTGAAGTGTCTGCAATGCCGTACTGTGCCCGCTCTTCTTCGGTGAAATCGCGCTGTAGTCGCGAGCAGAGATAGTCCATCGTGGTGTGGTAATCCACGTCCCAGAGCCGGGCAGTGCCATCGTCGCTGCCGGTGAGGAGATATTTCCCATCCGGGGAGAAAGCGACACCTTCCACGCCGGCACTATGACCGATGAAGCGGCGAAGTTCCTGGCCGGTCTGCGTGTCCCATAAGCGCGCCGTACCGTCGGCGCTGGCAGTCGCAATATACTTACCATCAGGCGAAAATGTTACACTCCAAATGATATCCGTATGACCGATGAACTGGCGCAAATTCTGACCTGTATTCACATCCCACAGCCATACATCAGCGTTCGCTACGCTGCCCGCAACAAGATATCTGCCATCCGGAGAGAAGGCGACACTGTGCAGCTTGGTCTGCCCGGCGAAATGGTGTATCAATTGGCCGCTGGATACCTCGAAAAGTCTTGCGCCGTCCTTCTCGGATGCAACTGCCAAAAGTTGCCCATTGGGTGAAAAAGTCACCCGCGATCCTCCCTGATCGACTCCACCAAAATCACGCACCTTTTCTCCTGTTTCAAAATTCCATAATTGCACTGCGTTAGCGCTTGCAGAAGCAAAATATTTTCCATCAGGAGAGAACACTACGCTCTGGACCTCCCCAGAGTCGATGATCTTATAAATTTCCTCACCAGTTTGAATATCCCATAATCGTATCGACTTATCAATGCTCCCGGTAAGGACGTGCCTGCCGTCTGGTGAGAAGGCTACTCCATAGTTTATTAATTCTGTATGACCAATGAATTCTTGCAATCTCTGACCATTGAATGCATCCCAGAGACTTACGCGACTGCCATCCCCTCCGCCTCCCGTGAGCACATATTTTCCGTTTGGTGAATAAGCCACAGCAGATATAACGCGGCCATCGTTGAATGAAGGTAATCCTACCTTGGGTTTTATATCCCAGAGTCGCGTTACTCCATCACGGCTGCCAGTGAGAAGAAAATTGCCATCAGGAGAGACTGCAATGCTGAGAACACCTGCTGGATTTGGATATCGTCCCAGTTCCTGGCCGCTCTGAGCATCCCACATTCTGGCTGTGTTATCGTC
>DATKED010000330.1:0-6040 GCA_035512375.1 Anaerolineales bacterium | reverse complement strand
ACGAGATCAATGGCCCTAAGTTCAAAATAGGCCTGCATCACACGCGCGACAATGGGCGCTGCAACAGCACCACCTTCTCCACCATGATAAGCGAACGCCAGAATGATGATCTCAGGGTCGTCAAATGGTGCATATGCCATGGTCCAGGCATGGGTGGGCCATGAACCAAACTGGCACTGCTGCAGTTCACGCGCCACATCATCACAGTATTCTGCTGTCCCGGTCTTCCCTGCCACAGCGATTGGGAGTGGGAACAGTACATTAAATACTTCATAGAGCGTGCCAAGGGGGTTTTCTGACACGGCCAGACGCGTTCCAGTACGCACAGCTTCAACAGCTTCAGGGTCGACACTTTTGAACTCACCGGTCTCCCCGCAATAACCCTGTTCGCATGTGAAGACCTCAATGCGAGGATTTTCGGAATCGGTAATATCCCATTTCATGTTGGGCGTGAACGGCGAGATCTGATAACTTCCTTCGGGCGGCGACTGAAGATGACGGTCAGGGTCTGCGGGATTCACCCAAACGTTTCTGGTTCGCCCCTGTGCATCGACGATTTCATGCACTTCATAGACGGAGAAGTCCTCCAGGGCCGGATTAAACCACATGGGAATCACACGACCTTCACTATCCTGCACTTCACGTACAACAGTTGGCTGCATCATCTTGCCGCGGTTGGCAATCGTTGCGCCGGATATCAACACCTGCAGAGGCGTAGAGTCGACGAATCCCTGCCCTACGCTGGCGATATAGGTATCGCCAGTCGACCAGTTCTCACCTGTATTGATCCGTTTCCAACGCGGGTCCGGGATCAAACCATCCTCTTCACCGGGGAGTTGAATGCCAGATCGCTCATCATAGCCCAAAGCCCGGGCATACTGCCTCAGGCGAAAGATATTGAGTCCTTCATCGATCTCACCTTCATAACCGCCTCCAAGCTTATAGAAACAAACATTGCTCGAATAGGCAATACAATGGAAGAAATCCAGTGCCCCAAAACCAGTCTCATTGATCACCCCGCCACGATCATAGATCCAGTCCACAAAGGGACGAGAATTTCTCTCGGTGCATGGATCGGTCGGACGGAACCTTTCACACAACACCAATCTGCCTGGCGTCTCAACGATCTGCTCTGGTCCAATCACACCTTCGTTATAAGCACCCGTGGCCGTTGCAAGTTTAAATGTGGAGCCGGGAGGAAACATAGCCGAGATGGCGTTGTTCACCAAAGGTCTGCGCGGATCTTCAACCAATTGTTCGTAATAATATCCAGGGATGAAGCGTGCCATGCGGTTGTTTTCAAAGGTGGGATAGGAAACCATTGCAAGGATTTCGCCGGTCTGCGGATTCATGGCAATGACGATCCCGCTTGAAATTCGCGTGGTGCTGAAGTACGTATTCCAGAAATTGATCTCATCGACCAGCGCAGCTTCCGCTGCTTTTTGCAGACGTGTATCAATTGTGAGAACGATATTGTTTCCGGCGACCGGTGCAACTGGCGGTTCCAGGTTACGGAGAACTTGTCCTGCCACATCGACCTGAACCACGCGCTGCCCGTTTTTTCCGAGCAGGATGTCATCAAGCGAGGTCTCGACGCCGGCGTAGCCCACCTTGTCCCGGTTGGGAACAAAACCCCGGGCTTCGTAAGCATCTTCAAGCGCCGCGGGAATCGGACCCAGGAAACCGACAACGTTTGCAGTCAACGAGCCGGTGGGATAATCCCGAATCGGTTCGATCTCCATGGAGAGTCCAGGCCAATCCACCGATTTTTCACGAATGACGCGCGCAAGCTCTTCATTGATATTGCAGCTGATCCTCACCGGTGTATACGGAGCAAGCGATTCACCTAATGCCACCATGTCCGCGATACTGGGACCCGGTACACAGGGCGAAAACAACTTCGCATTATCGAGTGTTGCCTCTGTCACCGGACCACCCACCGGCACACCGGTCAATTCAGAAACTTCACGATAAATACGCTGAATATCGGCCTCGTCGTCGGGCAGGCCGGCTGGAGTAATTACAACGTTATAAGAGGCAACATTACGCGCCAACACAAATCCGTTACGGTCATAAATAATGCCGCGCGGCGCGGGATCACTGATCGTGTCTTCATAGTTATCAACTGCCTGATTGATCCACGTTTGCTGACCCAGGACTTGCAGAGCAAACAGGCGATAAATAATTATGATCACAACGGCGATGATCAGTCCATAGCTAAAAAGTATGCGCCACAAGGGCACTTCATATCTATTCACCGTTTGCGAACTCATTCAACCTCCGGAGATGGATACACCCATCTGGCAAGATCGCGCATCACTGCATACACCGGAATTGCAAGGAGCATATTCAATAAAACGCCTGGCAACATGACCAGACCAAGCACATCACTGATGGGCAACGTTACATCTGAAAAACGTAAAACCGCAACGGATAGTAAACTTACTATAATGGTTCCTAAAAAGGTAATAGTGAACATGGCAAGCAAGGGAGCCTGCCAAATGCGTCGTTGAAAAACATGTGCCATTATCACCACTGCAATGTATCCTGTAAGCGGCACAAGCCATGAAATACCGGAAATAAATCCGATCAACAAACCGGTTGCGATCGCCCAATGCCAGGCAGAATCGACTCCGTCCTGAAGTGCCCAGGCTGCCAGCATGACCAGGGGCAGATCAGCGATCCCGGAAAGCAGGAAAACCCGGCTGATAACGGCTGATTGGAGGATTACCGTCAAGAGAATAACTGGCACAGCAATTAAATTACGCATACTCTAAGGAGCCGGGACTAACGGGGAAATATCCACTGGTCTAAAGTTAATGATCACCAGTACGATTTCAAGGCGACTGAAATCGACAACCGGCTGGACGGTAGCCTGCTGGAACAAATCGAAATCACGCGAACGAACGTTTACCACTTGTCCAATGATCAGGTCCGGAGGATAACCGCCACCCAACCCCGATGTCAATACGAGATCGCCCGGCTGAACATTTATATCCTGAGGGATTAACTCAAGTGTGACATCGCCAGTTACCGAGCCAACCAGCGAGGCTTCTGTCTCTGCGTTCTGAAGCCGGACATTGACACTCGAAGCCGGATCGGTAATTAGCTGGACACGAGCCGCATCTGCAATGACCGCATCGATGCGGCCGATCAATCCTTGATTTGTGACAACGGGCATCCCACGCAAAAACCCATCATTGGAACCGCGATTGATGATCACATAATGGAGAAACGGACTGGGGTCGCGCCCGATGATGGCTGCAGCACGATAGGTGTTTTGAGGACGTGCGCGGATAAAATCCACAAGAGCAGCGAGGATTTGTGTCTCACCAACCTCTTGTTGAAGTTGAATGACCTGCGCCTGCAATTCGCCAACATCGCTTTCTAATTCTGCATTGCGCTGCCGCAGGGATGCAATGTCGCGAGGCGAGGTGAAAAAATCCTGCACTGCCATGAAGCGGGCCGAGAACCAGGCTTGCACATTGACAAGCGAACCGGTGAAAACGTTGGAAGCGCTGCTAAAGTAACCTCCAAGAGCGAGCGCCATAATTCCCCCCACGACCAAAAAGATGATCGTTGTCTGCAACGTACGTGGGAACAGATTTCTCATATTAGAAAGAACTGCGTTAGTCTCCAGATAATCAATAAGCTTGTATCAGGCAGCACCGCAACACTAGAATGTAGTTGTTTATGCCTGAATCAGTGGTGTGCAATCATCACTGCCACAAACAGCAATTTGCAAAAACATTAAACCCGGTGATGGGTGCTACCGCGTTCCAAACCAACCAGATATCGACTCAATACATCGAAGTCTTCAAAGACCATGCCTGCGCCGCGGGCAACACAGGTAAGCGGGTCTTCGGCAACCCAGACGCGCAATCTCAGTTCGTCCGTCAAGCGTTCAGCTAACCCCTGCAACAATGCCCCGCCCCCTGCAAGACAAATACCAATATCCATCAAGTCTGCCACAATCTCTGGTGGGATTTCATCCAATGCATCACGGATCGTATCCACGATCACCTGTACCGAACTAGATAGCGCCTCACGCATTTCAATGGAAGAAACCTCTATACTTTCAGGCAAGCCTGTTACAAGGTTGCGCCCTCGTACTTCCATCGTCTTCTCGGGCTGGAGTGGATATGCAGACCCGATCTTCCATTTGATCTGTTCCGCGATCCCCTCACCGACCAGCAGGTTATACTTATTCCGCAGGTACTGCACAATATCCTGATCCATCTCGTCGCCAGCCACGCGCAATGAACGAGAAGCGACCACGCCGCTCATGGACATCACTGCAACTTCCGTTGTGCCTCCGCCAATGTCCACGACCATGCTTCCTTTCACATCCGCGAGGGGAAGTCCGGCGCCCAACGCGGATGCAATCGGCTCCTCGATCAAAAAGGCAGATCTCGCCCCTGAAGCCATGACCGCATCATACACGGCGCGCTTTTCAACTTCCGTCACGCCCGTTGGAATCCCAACTACCACACGCGGACGCGGCAATGGCACGACACTCTGTTCATGGACTCGACCAATAAAATATTCCAACATCACCTGTGTAATATCAAACTCGGAGATCACGCCATCTCTTAAAGGGCGGATCACGGCAACACTGCTGGGTGTGCGGCCCAACATCTCCTTGGCTTCCAGGCCAATGGCGAGGGGTTGACGCAACCGCTTATCAATCGTTACCCAGGATGGTTCATTAATGACAATCCCCTTGCCGCGCACGTTGACTAGTGTATTCGCGGTCCCCAAGTCAATCGCAATATCCAGTGAAAAAAGGCCCAAAAGCCAATTTATCGGGTTAAAGGCCAAAGCAGGCTCCTCAATGAGGGTATCAAAGCAAATGTATTCCTATTCAGCTTAACTTAGATTGACTTACAATTGGCGGTATGAAATGGAAACCTTCATACCTGAGCCGTGAACAAATGGAAGAGAGACGCTTGGAAGGCGGTCGTCTTTTGAAGGAAGGCAAGATGTCCCAAGCTGAGATCGCTCGACACCTGAGTGTCAGCCGAGCGACCGTGAGTGATTGGGCTAAGACCGTAAAAGCAAAAGGCATAAGAGGTCTCCGAAAGAAGAAAGCACCGGGCAGTGAATCAAAGTTGAGCAAGGCGCAAAAAGGGAAACTGAAACGGATGCTGGATCGAGGTGCGTTGGCGTGTGGCTTTCCAACGGATCGCTGGACGCTGGAGCGAGTTGGCGAGTTGATCCAAAAGGAATTCAAAGTGAGCTACCATCCTAACTACCTCAATCGGTTGCTGCGTTCATTAGGGTTCAGCCCCCAACGACCCCTGCCGCAAGCCATCGAGCAGGAGAGAGAGCTGGTGGAAGCCTGGCTAGAGCAAGATTGGTCCAGGATAAAAAAAGTCGCGGCGGATCGGCGCAGAAATCGTATTTTGGGATGAATTTGGCTTCTCCTTTCAAGAATCCTTGGCACCGACCTGGGCTCGCCGAGGAAAACGACCGATCTTCCGCCGAGTGACCAAGGAACGGCGGGCGTTGTCCACGGCGGTGGCATTGACGCTTTCCGGCAAAATCTACAAACGGCATTTTGAAGGTTCGGTCAATAGCCAGAAACTCATCGAAGCACTGGATCATCTTCGCAGGCACACGCCCGGCAAGATCATTCTGATTTGGGATCGAGCCCGGATCCATCGCAGTAAGATCACCAAAGCTTATCTGCAGAACCATCCTGAAATCCTCATCGAAGAACTACCTGCTTATGCTCCAGAACTGAACCCGGAAGAGTATTGTCATGGCAATGTCAAGCAAGGTCTCAAGAACGCTCGTCCAATTTCAAAATCAGAAATACGTTCCATGTTGGATCGTGGCTTTGCTCGCCTGCGGCAACGACCCGATTTGTTACTCAGCTTCTTTCATGCCGCAGGCCTGTCTGTTAGGAAACTAAGGTTAACCTGAATAGTGACGACTTGCCTTGTCACTTCGAGATTTATTCGATCTTCACTTCCCCAGGCTCATCATTCAATTTCAAACCCCGCAGGGCATCGTCCATGCTTGTGGCGTCACGTCG
>DATKED010000329.1:0-8206 GCA_035512375.1 Anaerolineales bacterium | reverse complement strand
GGGGCAGCATGACATGGGATGTGCAGAACTGGAAGTACAAGGAATAAGTTGACGATTAACAAGTAGAGAAGTAAGAAGTGGAGTCGAGTAATTCGACTCCACTTTTGATCTCATCTCTTTATTCAAAGGCAGAGTCTTATTTCACCAAAAGCACGAGTGCTTCAGCACCTTTCGTAATGACATTGACTGTTAAAGTTTCGGAGGCATTGTTCATAAAGATCAACATCAGCGACAAATCCCCACCGCCTGTCGCAAACGGCTGCCAGCCAAGCTTACCAAGTTCAAGCTCATAATATTCCTGAATTTGCTGAGGCGTCGCTTTGACCGTGAAGACATATCCCTCTTCATCACCCTCACCGGCAATCGCGCCCGGCATGATTGGGATGCCATTCCATTCAGAGGCGGGCTGCCCCTCCGGGACAAGCGTAGAGACAGCAGCCGGTGTTTCTGTAGGCGGCAATGGAGTATTTGTCGGCGTGATGGCAGGTATTCGTGTGGAAGTTAAAGTGAATGTTGGAGTGGCAGTAGCGATGGGTTGTACAAAATCGGAGCAGGCAGCAAACGCCAGTACCGGCAAAAGCAGACTGGCGACAACGCGTGTTTTCATAAGACCCTCCCATTTAGGACATATGAACATTATAACGAAATCTCCCTTCACTGCCGGCGCCACGGACACTGACCAGGGCGAGCATTCTCAAAAACAAAAAGGACGGCTGATCGCCGTCCTATAACGTATCTGGATTTTCTATTCTGCCAGAGTCAAAGCCACTGCAAGGGTGCCTTCTGAGGATACGATCGTAATCGTCAGAACGCTCTCCTCTTTTTGGAAAACCATGATTCCACCGTCGGCTTCAAGAGGGAAGGTGAAAGGCTGATTCCAATCAAGAGATGCCAGCTGTTCGTTATAAAACTCCTGCACTTCGCTTGCGGTCGCAGCCACCCTGAAGCTATAGGTATTGTTTTCAGCGAACTCTTGTCCAGCCGTTGCCTGAGACATGATGGGAATGTCCCTCCATTCCTGAACGGGAGTGCCCTGGGGATCGAAGATGTTTCCAAAATCAGGCAGGGCAGACGCCAGTGCTTCAAGCGTTGGAACCGCCGACGGCAGCGCCTGGAGCGTTTCAACCGGGATCACGGATGGCAATGCCTGTAGAGTTTCGAAGGGTATGAGGGTCGCCACTGATTGTGCGGTTTCCGCAAGGTTTTGAACATCGTTGAACGGCTGGGTAACGAAATTACAGGCGAGCAGGAAAACGACGACAACAGTAAGCAATAGGAATTTCGAAAGACGTGACATATAAATCTCCTTTTCGATACACAATCATAATACATTGTCTGTGTACCTGCAGAGCGATTTATGTACTAGATTGGAGTATCATCTGCAAGGCTAACTCAAACTATTTTCAAGGAAACCAAAATGAAATTCACTGATGGATACTGGCAGATGCGTGCAGGCATGACCCCGCATTATGCGGCGCAAGTTCACGATATAGAAATAGAGGACAACGCGCTCCTGGTCTTTGCACCAACAAAGAAATTGCAGGGACGCGGCGATACACTTAATTTACCTGTCTTGACCGTGCGCTTCTCCTCCCCCATGGAAAATGTCATCCGTGTTCAGCTGGTGCATCACAAGGGTATAGATCAGCGTAAGCCGGAATTCACAATTTATCCGCAACCCGCTCCAAAAGTTTCCATGCAGGATGATGAGCGTGCTGCGACGCTGACAAGCGGCGATTTGAGTGTACGAGTGCACAAGGGAAGTGATTGGCTGGTGGAATTTGTCGGCGGGGACAAGGTCATCACATCCAGCGGTTGGCGAGGGATGGGGTTTGTGGATACACCGGATGGGCGTTATATTCATCAGCAATTAAGTCTTGGTGTTGGCGAATGCGTCTACGGTCTCGGTGAACGGTTCACCGCCTTCGTCAAAAACGGACAGGTGGTTGATATCTGGAATCAAGATGGCGGCACAAGCAGTGAGCAATCCTATAAGAATATTCCTTTTTATTTGACCAATCGTGGTTATGGAATATTTGTCAATCATCCCGAACGTGTCTCGTTTGAAGTGGCGTCTGAAAAAGTGGAACAGGCCCAGTTCAGTGTCCCCGGAGAATCACTGGAATATTTTGTCATTTATGGTCCCACGCCGAAGGAAGTCCTTGAGCACTATACCGCACTAACGGGTCGCCCTGCCCTGCCACCGGCCTGGTCATTTGGATTGTGGCTATCCACATCGTTCACAACAGACTACGATGAAAAGACTGTCACAAGTTTCATCGACGAGATGGCAGCGCGTGATATTCCCCTGCAGGTCTTTCACTTCGATTGCTTCTGGATGAAGGAATTCAACTGGTGCGACCTGCAATGGGATTCTCGATTCTTCCCGGACCCGGAAGGGATGCTGCGCCGGTTGAAGAGTCGCGGCCTTCACATTTGCGTCTGGATCAATCCGTACATTGCGCAGCGTTCGATCTTGTTTGACGACGCCGCGCAAAAAGGATTTTTGCTCAGAAAACCGACTGGTGACATCCCAAAAAGCACCGGGACTATAGTCTGGCAAACAGACATGTGGCAGGCAGGCATGGGCGTCGTGGATTTCACCAACCCTGAGGCATGCAAATGGTTCGCGGGGAAATTACGCGCGCTGCTCAAAATGGGCGTGGACACCTTCAAGACCGATTTCGGCGAACGCATCCCAACCGGCGTGACCTATCACGATGGATCCGATCCATACAAGATGCACAACTATTACAGTTATCTTTATAACAAAACGGTCTTTGATCTGCTGCGGGAAGAACGTGGGGAGGGTGAGGCGATCGTCTTCGCGCGCTCTGCGACGTCCGGCGGACAGCAATTCCCTGTCCATTGGGGCGGCGATTCCACTGCGACCTTTGAGTCAATGGCAGAGAGCTTGCGCGGAGGGCTCTCGCTGGGGTTATCCGGCTTCGGGTTCTGGAGTCATGACATCGGAGGGTTCGAGCAAACTGCCAGTGCCGATGTGTATAAGCGCTGGACTGCCTTTGGACTACTCTCTTCACACAGCCGCCTGCATGGAAGTTCTTCGTACCGCGTTCCATGGAATTACGATGAAGAGGCAGTTCAGGTCTTATCGAAATTCACGAAACTCAAATGCAGTCTGATGCCCTATCTTTATCGTGCAGCGATCCAATCCCATGAAGATGGGACCCCCATGTTGCGGGCAATGATGCTTGAATTCCCGAATGATCCCGCCTGTGATTATTTGGACCTGCAATACATGCTCGGCGACTCACTTCTGGTCGCGCCGGCATTCAGCCATGATGGAACTATCAATTATTATGTCCCGGAAGGAAGATGGACAAACTTGTTGAATGGGAGAGTAATCGAAGGTCCGCGGCGGGAACGGGAGACGCATGATTTTATGAGCCTGCCGCTGTTAGTTCGTCCCAACTCGGTTATTCCAGTTGGCAGTCGCACTGACAAACCCGATTATGATTACAGCGACGGTGTGACTCTACAGGTCTATGAATTGGAAGATGGAAAACAAGCTCGTGTGGAAATCCCTTCGTTGGACGGGAAGATCGAAACCAGATTCGAAGTTCAGCGCGAGGGAAATGTGATCCATATTCAGCGACAGGGACCGGCCAAAGCGTGGAATGTATTTCTGACTGGGATTGATTCGGTGGAGAATGTTGAGAACGTAAAGCCAGAAATCATTAATGGCTCTACGGTGATTAAGGCAAGTGGAGAAACCAGTGAATTGATAATACAGTTGATATAAACACAAAGGCAGACAATAATGTCCGCCTTTGTAGGTTTAGGAGTCCGAAGTCTCATGACTTCGGTGCACTGCTACGCCAGTCTGGAGAATTTGCAGTCCACGATATCGTCCAAGTTACTTCAGTTTCTCTTCGACTATTTTCGAGACATTGCTCATCGCGTCATTCATTATTGCCGGGTCGGGCAGGCTGCCCTGCGCCAGGTTGGGGCGTCCTCCGCCGCGACCGCCGATGGAGGTGATGATGTCGCCCGCTTTGAGTCCGCGTTTGACAAGGTCTTCTGTCACCACGGAAATGATCATTCCGCCGGATGTCAACACAGCGATGCCATTCTGCGGATATTTCTCACGGAACTTGTCCGCGAGGGTGCGCAAGGTATCCACATTGGAATGCGGGACCTCCAGAGTCATCACACTGACATCGTTCATGGTTTGAACGTTCGAAAGCTGCTGGTTGAAGGTGGATAAAGCTTGTGACGCGCGCAGAGAAGCGACTTCCCTCTTCAGGTCTGCTACTTCGTCCTGCAGGCTTTCCACTTTGAAGGGAACTTCTTCGATGGCAGATTTCAATGCCGAGGCGGTTTGCTTGAGCAGTTTGAAACGGTGCGCGATCAGATCATAGGC
This sequence comes from Anaerolineales bacterium, assembly GCA_035512375.1. GTDB lineage: Bacteria > Chloroflexota > Anaerolineae > Anaerolineales > Villigracilaceae > Defluviilinea. Next base: position 3,822 of record DATKED010000329.1, on the reverse strand, counting down.
ACCGCGTCCGGTCACCGCTTCAATGCGCCTCACTCCCGCCGCGGCAGAACCTTCACTTACAATCAGGAACGCACCCACATCGGAGGTCCGGTCGAGGTGTGTGCCGCCGCAAAGCTCGTAGGAGTACTTCGGCATTTTCTCCATCACGGCTGTTGGGTGGGCAATGAGCTCGTCCACTTCAAGAACGGCGACATCCGAGGGCAGAGTGATCGTGACCGTTCGAACCGTCTCACCATATTTTTCGCCGAAGAGAGCCATCGCCCCTTCTGTGATCGCGTCTTCACGCGCTTTTAGCTTCGGGATCACTTCCATATCCGCGGCGATCGCATCGTTGACAAGACGCTCGACGCGTTCGATCTGCTCAGGGGTCATCGCTTCGGGATGGTTGAAGTCGAAGCGCAGGCGGTCAGGTGCGACGAGAGAGCCCGCCTGGCGAGCATGTTCACCGAGCACCTGGTGCAGTGCGGCGTGGAGCAAATGTGTGCCGGTGTGGTTGCGCATGATGTCATGACGGCGCTGCATATCCACTTCGGCGATGGCGTGGTCGCCCACTTTCGGCTGGCCAGAAACCACCTCACCAACATGGACGATCACACCCGCAGAAGCGCGGCGCATGGAAGTAACCTCGATCTCCCACGCTTCGCCGTTCCGCTTAGCGCGAATATAACCTGTATCATCCACTTGACCACCGGACTCGATATAAAAGCCGGTGCGCGGCAGGATGACTTCCACCTGTTCGCCAAAGGAAGCTGACTCGACGGATTGCCCGTCCTTGATGATCGCGAGCATTTCGCCTTCGACATGCGGAGAGCGATACGGGTCATATTCCACGCCGTGTTCGCCAAGTTTCTTCTGCTTTTGCAGACTTTTCAGGATACCCGCGAAGAATTCGGCATCTTCGCCGCCAAGTTTGCCCATGGCTTTGCCACCGCCGGAGGCAACGCTATGCTCTTCACGGGCAGTCTGGAAGCCTTCTTCGTCCACATCCAGACCGTGCTCACGGGCGATGTCTCGTGAAATCTCAAAGGGGAGTCCATAGGTGGCATACAGGTCAAAGGCGCGGTAACCGTCGAGAGTCGTCTGGTTCGAGGCGCGCAGCTCGGAGAGCAAATTCTCCAGATGAGCCGTGCCCGACTCGATCGTGCGTGCAAAGCGGATCTCTTCGCGGGTCAAATTGTCGAGGATCGCGCCACGGCTTTTTACCAGTTCAGGGTAGAACCCGCCGTATTCCTCGATCACTGCTTCCGCGACTCTGGCAAGGAATGGTTCGTGCAAACCGATCTTGGTGCCGAAGCGAGCGGCACGGCGGATGATCATGCGCGTGATGTAGTTTCGCCCCGCATTGCCCGGGACGACGCCGTCCGCGATCAGGAACGCCGCCGAACGAGCGTGGTCGGCGATGACGCGGTAGGGAGTGAAGTTCTCATAGATCTGTTGGCGGCTTACGCCGGTCAGCGAGGAAAGCACATCCAGCGTGCCTGTGAAAAGATCGGTCTTATAGTTCGAGTCGACGCCCTGCAGCACAGAGACGATCCGCTCGAAGCCCATGCCCGTGTCCACGTGCTTGGCAGGCAGTGGTTCGAGCCGACCATCATCGAAGAGGTTGTACTGGATGAAGACGTTGTTCCAAAGTTCGAGGTAGCGTGTACATTCGCCGTTCACGCCGCAGAGGTGATCGGTGCCGCGCAAATTATCACGCTCCTCGCCCAGGTCAATGTGGATTTCAGAGCATGGCCCGCATGGACCAAACTCTGCCATTTGCCAGAAGTTTTCCTTGCGCCCGAAGAACAGCACGTGTGACGGGTCGAATCCCGCCTGTTCCTTCCAGATATCCGCGGCTTCATCATCGCGCGGGATCGTGCCCAGCTCGTCTTCAAAGCAGGTCGCATAAAGCTTGTCCCTGGGCAGACCCCAGACATCCGTGAGCAGCTGCCAGGACCAGGCAATGGCTTCCTTTTTGTAGTAGTCGCCGAACGACCAGTTGCCGAGCATCTCGAAGAAGGTGTGGTGTGTATCGTCACGACCCACGTCGTCGAGATCGTTGTGTTTGCCAGCCACGCGCATACACTTCTGTGAGTTGACGGCGCGCTTATAGGGGCGCTTGTCGGTGCCGAGGAACACGTCCTTGAACTGCACCATACCCGAGTTGGTGAAGAGCAGCGTGGCATCCCCGCCCGGCACCAGCGACATGGACGGCACGAACGTGTGCCCGTGCTCGGTGAAGAAATCGATGAAGGTTTGACGGATCTCATTGCCAGTCAGTTTTTTGGTCATTCGCGCTCCCGAGAAATGGCCGCCTGGTTATCAATTTCATTGTCGGCGGCACGGCAGAATTTTGGAATTATACCAAGCGAAGAAAGATGAAAGATGTAAGAGAAATAGAAGAAACAAGAAAGAGGCTGGAAAACAAAAAGTCCCGAACCTGTTCCAGATCCGGGACTTGAAGCTCAACGTACAGTCTTATGCCGTCGCAGGCGACTCATCGTAGAGCAGTCCCAGGATCTGGGCTGTGCTCGTAGCGAGCGTAGCGAATGCAGCGGCGGCTTGAAAATTGACTTTCTGTTTCATGATAAGAGATTATACCACTGCCGACTGGAGCAGCAATGCAGCCAGGTACTCTCTAAAAGCGTTTTGTCCGAAAGCAGTAACCTTTTGGTACTCAATTTGGATAAACTGGGTCTTGAAATCTACATTGGATAGTTGTATAGTATTCGTGAGGGAGATTTGATTTCCATTAGGGGCGTTGTGGTCATCATTGATCAGGCCGAGGGAGGAATTCGGACTGGTTCCCAAATTCTTTTCATAGTCTGGCAATGTCGTTGCCAGACCAAATATTTCATTTCGCGTCTAGCAAGTTACGTTTCTTGGTGATTCGCATATTGTCTATGGCATACCGTTTGGATGGGTATGTTATTTTCATATTACTCGTCACCATCAATCATTCAAGCTTGGCGTCTTTTGGCAGTTTCTTATCTAGTTTTGGCAGGTTGGCAGAGATTTAATGATCACAATGGACAGAGCCGTGGGAGTTGTTGCAAGAGAAAGGAGCAATTTTGGTATTCAGCATACGAAGCTTCACAACAAGAAGGGGATGTTCGGCGTTAGTTTTGCTTATTCAGGTTTTTTATTAACCTGGGCATGCGCGCCGATTTATCGATTTAATACATTAAAGGTCATGCAGTGAGGAGCAAAAATGTCACGCAAACTATTTCATACGTTTTTTGTTATGGTTCTTATTGCTGGGCTGGTGGTAACAGAAAGAGCTCCAGCCGTCCGCGCGGCGGGGCCCTGGTACGTCAGCCCGAGCGGCGATGACAGCAATGATTGCCTGAGCCCATCTACTCCATGCGCCACGATCAATAGCGCGATCAGCCGGGCATCAAGTGGGGATATCGTCAATGTTGCTGAGGGAGCGTACACAGGCCCCGGCAGCGAGGTGGTTAGGATTGATAAGAATATCAGCCTCTCAGGCGGCTGGGACTCAGCGTTTTCCACACAAGGCGGTTTTTCCACGGTCGATGGACAGAGCTCCATGCGCGGAGTTTTCGTAGCAAATGGAGTTGCAGGCGCCCTGGACCGCTTCATTATCAGGAACGGGTCGTTTTCCGACTATGGCGGCGGGATCTACAGTGATGGCGACCTTGCGCTCAGCAATTCTTCGATCCACAGTAATTCGATTGGGAACTTCTGCTACGGTGGAGGCATCTTCTTCAATGGGACTTCAATGTCCATTGAAAACTCAACCGTAAGTAACAACCATGCCGGCTGCAACGGCGGCGGCGTTTTCAGTGCTCAGTTATCCAGCACGGTCACCATCAATAA
>DATKED010000328.1:0-8693 GCA_035512375.1 Anaerolineales bacterium | reverse complement strand
CGAAAGTGGCGGTTTCAACCTGTCCGTCATCGAAGTCCGTCCGCCGTTGAACAAGGCGAAGCGTGGTCTGCCCGGCGGAGAGGAAGAGATCGGTACCGTCTGCACATTGATCGAAAACATGGGGCGTCTGGGAATACCAGTCTGGTGTTACGAGTGGATGACCGATTTCAATTGGATGCGGACGAACACAAGCACGCCTTCGCGTGGCGGCTCCGTTGTGACCAGCTATGACAATGCCTTGATGAAGGATGCGCCGGAAACTGAGAACGGTCCGATCAGCGAGGAGAAACTCTGGGAGACGCTCGAGCATTTCCTCCGGAGGGTGATCCCAATCGCGGAAAAGTGGAATGTCAAATTGGCAATGCATCCCGATGACCCGCCGCTTTCGCCTATCCGTGGAGTGGGGCGAATCATGCGCAGTGTGGAAAATTATCAACGCCTGGTCGATATGATCCCCAGCCCCGTGAATGGGATCACGTTATGCCAGGGCAACTTCACCTTGATGACAAATGATCTTCCGGATGTTATCCGAAAATTTGGAAACCAGAATAAGATCTTCTTTGTCCACTTCCGCGATGTGCGCGGCACGCCTGAAAAATTCGAAGAGACCTGGCACGATGCCGGTCAGACGGATATGCTTGCCTGCATGCAGGCGTATAAAGATATCAACTTCGAAGGTGTGTTGCGTCCCGATCATGTGCCGACTGTGGAAGGTGACAGCAATGAGAATGCCGGCTATTCCTCGTTTGGGCGATTGTATGCGATTGGATACATCCGTGGGTTGAGACAGGCAGTGTATGGGAGCGCGAGTTAACTATGAAGATTGCAGTCACCGGAAGCAGTGGAAGCATAGGCAAAGCCATTGTAAAGATGGCATTGGAGCAGGGAGACGAAGTCGTTTGCATTGACCGCGTGAAGTCTGCCGAGGTGGGGGGAAATGCCCGGGTATCTCAAGTGCTAGCCGAGTTGTCGGAGTATAACGCCTTGGTTAACGTTCTGAAAGGTTGTGATGGGTTGATCCACATGGCGGCAATTCCAGCCCCGGGTCGTCATCCGGATCATGAAGTGCATAACAACAATGTGGTCGGGAGTTATAACGCCTTGCGTGCCGCCGCTGAAGTGGGAATCAATCGAGTGTGCCAGGCTTCCAGCGTCAATGCGACCGGGATGGCTTACAGCCGCTGGCCTCGCTTCGATTACTTTCCGTTGGACGAGGTCCATCCCACCTATAATGAAGATCCGTACAGCCTTTCGAAATGGATCTGTGAGGAACAGGGCAATTCATTTGTGCGGCGTTATGAGAACATGGTGATTGCAAGTATGCGTTTCCATTGGGTGGTCCCAAACCGCGACATCGCAGTGCAGGCGAAAGGCTACAGCCAAAGTCCCGTCGCGTCAAAAAATCTATGGGCATATACATTGCACAGCGCGGCTGCCAAAGCTTGCCTGCTTTCATTAACTGCCGACTTTACGGGGCACGAAGTGTTTTATATCGTGGCGCCGGATACCATCACAGAAATCCCGTCTCTGGAGCTCAAAGAAAAGTTCTTTCCAGATGTGCCGCTCCGAAGTGAGTTGAGCGGAAACCAAAGTTTTTTCAATTCGAGCAAAGCGGAACGAATACTGGGCTGGAAACACGAATAATAAAAAGGAGATGCACACTTGAAATTCAGAACGTTTGGGAGGACCGGGTGGCAGGTCAGCGAGATAGGATATGGTATGTGGGGTCTCGGGGGCTGGACGGGTTCAGATGACAAAGAGTCATTGCAATCCCTGCACCGCTCCGTTAAGTTGGGTTGTAATTTTTTCGATACCGCATGGGGGTATGGAAGAGGGCACAGCGAGGAATTACTGGGTCAGATCGTGCGCGCCCACCCTGATAAAAAATTGCATGTGGCGACAAAGATTCCGCCGAAGAATTCCAGATGGCCTGCTGAGCCGGAATATTCGCTCGATGATTGTTATCCCCCCGACCACATCCGGGAATATGTCGAGAAGAGCCTGAAGAATTTGGGGATGGAGCAAATGGATTTGATCCAATTCCACACCTGGGATGACTCGTGGGCGGAGGACGAACGCTGGCAGCGGGCGCTCGAGGATCTCAAACGGGAGGGCCTGATCCTCGCAGCCGGCATCAGCATCGACCGATGGGAGCCTGCCAATGCGATCAAGGCCCTGCGTACCGGCGCGATAGATGCTGTGCAGGTGATTTACAACATTTTCGATCAGAATCCCGAGGATGAGCTTTTCCCTGTTTGCCGCGAGTTGAACCTCGGTGTGATAGCACGTGTGCCGTTCGACGAAGGCACGTTGACCGGCACACTGACTTTGGATAGCAAATGGCCCGAGGGGGACTGGCGCAATACCTACTTTGTGCCCGAAAACCTTAAGTCAAGTGTCGAGCATGCAGAAGCCCTTCGTTCATTGGTTCCCTCTGGTATGACCATGCCGGAAATGGCTCTGCGTTTCATTCTTGCCAACCCGGATGTCAGCACGATCATTCCCGGTATGCGAAAACTCAAGAACACGGAAATGAACATCGCCACTAGCGATGCAGGTCCGTTGGAACCAGATCTAATCCAAAAATTACGCGCCCATCGTTGGGATCGTCAACCGACAGCGTGGTCGCAATAACAACACGACTTTCGCATGTCATTCGGAGCCGCGAAGCGGCGAAGAATCTCTGAGATTATCGTAGAGACCCTTCGCAATCGCTCGAGGTGACATAGAGTAAAGTATTTGAATTGAAATTCTAAGAAAAGGAAAGCGGAGATAATCAATATGCACATTCAAACTTCACGTGATGACCTGATCCATCTCACCAAACTCAATCCCTTCGATCGGTTTCCAGATGGTCGACCCATGGTGCCGGATGATTGGCTCGAACGTATGAAACTCGTTACCGCCGAGGAAGCCTGGGCAGTGCTGATGAAACACGGCTACAAGAATCAATTTGTGGGCGGCTTCATGCAGACTCACCCAGGAAAGGTCCTGGTCGGACGCGCGTTGACCGCATCCTTCCTCCCATACCGTCCTGATTATCATGATGCAATTCAAACGGCAGGTACAGCCGAGGGTCGCGGTAAGATCGGCGGGCAAAATTCATGGATCATCGAGCAGTTGCAACTCAACGATGTGATGGTCGTTGACCTGCGGGGAAAAATCGATGGGGGGACCATCGTCGGTGATAATCTCGGCACAGCCGTTCGAACCCGGACGCGGGCTGGACTCGTGGTCGATGGGGCGATCCGCGACCTGCCGGGCCTTGTCACCCTGACCGATGTCAACTTCTTCATGCGAGATGTTCATCCCTCCGCCATCGCGGACGAAACATTGGAGGGGATCAACATCCCGATCAAGATTGGAGGTGTGACGGTGCTGCCCGGAGATGTGGTGCTTGGTACAAACACCGGCGTTTACTTTATTCCTCCGCATCTCGTTCAGGAGGTGGTTGAAACATCCGAAGAGATCCGCGTGCGCGATGAATTTGGAAAAATGAGAATTGCAGAGGGCACATACACAAGCGGCGAGATTGATGTATCACCCTGGCGGGAAGATATCGAGACAGATTTCGGTGTCTGGCGGGAGGCAAAGAGGAAATGAACGCGCGACCTGAAGATCATGTAAAACAATACTCCCGGCCCGGCGATCTGAAGATCACCGATGTGCGTACAGCCACCGTTGGCTGGCATGGGTGGCGCTTCCCGATCGTACGTATTGATACGAATCAGGGTTTGAGCGGCTACGGTGAAGTCCGCGACGGCGCGAGCAAGACGTACGCACTGATGCTCAAGAGCCGCCTGCTTGGTGAAAATCCATGCAATGTGGATAGAGTCTTTCGCAAGATCAAACAGTACGGTCATCATGCTCGGCAGGGTGGTGGGGTATGCGGAATCGAAATGGCGCTGATGGATCTGGCAGGTAAAGCGTATGGAGTCCCCGCATATGTTCTCGCCGGTGGAAAATTCCGCAATGCCATCCGTATGTATTGCGATACGCCGAATGAACCGACAGGCGAAGCGATGGGGCATAAACTCAAGGGGCGGCTCGCAAGCGGCTTCACCATGCTCAAAATGGATGTCAGCATTCAACCGCTGATCGGCGTCAAGGATGCACTGACCTATCCTGCCGGTATGTTGAATGTGCAGGACGGGACTCAACTTGATCGAATGCTGGATATCAACAGCATTCAACATCCATACACGCATGTGCGCCTCACGCCCAGGGGGATTCAGATGTTGCGCGAATATGTCGAACAGGTACGCGCGGTGGTAGGCTACGAAGTTCCGATTGCCGCCGATCATTTCGGTCACATCGGCGTGGATGATTGCATTCGTTTGGGCGAAGCGCTGGAACCTTATAACCTTGCATGGCTTGAGGATCTGGTGCCGTGGCAATTCACTGAACAATGGGTCCAAATGGAACGCGCTCTTAAAACTCCAGTTTGCACAGGTGAAGATATTTATCTCAAAGAGGGATTTATGCCTCTGCTTCAAGCGCACGCAGTCAATGTGATCCACCCAGATCTCGCCACCAGCGGCGGGATTCTCGAAACCAAGAAGATCGGTGATCTGGCGCAGGAATACAACATCAGCATGGCATTGCACATGGCGGGCACGCCCATTAGTACGATGGCTTCGGTCCACTGTGCCGCCGCGACTGAAAACTTTATTGCTCTTGAGCATCACTTTGCTGAAATACCGTTTTGGGGTGACTTTATCGACGGTCTTCCCAAGCCGATGATTCAAGATGGATACATTCCGGTTCCTGACTCACCGGGGCTTGGTTTCACGCTCAATGAGGAGGCGGTGCGAGAGCATTTGATTCCCGAAGATCGCGGCTTCTTCGAGCCTACCCCGCAATGGGACACAGAGCACAGTTGGGATCGCTTGTGGTCATAAGAGAGGATAGGTAAATGACAACACCGACGCTTGGCAGTAACATAGTCATGCAGGTTGGCATCATCGTTCGCGATGTCGAATCCAAAGCACGCGCCTGGTCTGACATCCTTGGCTTGCCCATGCCAAATATCATCGTCACCGATACTGTGGAGAAGACTCAGGCTGAATACAAAGGGAAGCCAATGACAGGGCGTGCCAAACTCGCTTTCTTCCACATGGGGCAGGTCACTGTCGAACTCATCGAGCCGATTGATGGACCGAGTACCTGGAAAGATCAACTCGACGGACACGGCGATAGTCTGCATCACATCGCCTTCGATATCAAAGGCATGCAGGAAAAAACTGCGTACTTGAATTCGCAAGGTGTACCCCTGATTCAACGCGGGGAATACGAAGGTGGCCGTTACGCATACTTTGATGGCATTTCTCAATTGGGGACAATACTAGAACTATTGGAGAACGATGACTGAATCTCTTCCGCTCAATAAATTTGGCGCGACTGATCTGCGCGTCACCTCACTCTGTGTCGGTTGTTCGGGCTTGAGCAGTATGCCCGATGTGTTTGGGTATGAGGTCGGTGAAGAACGGGCGCTGATAACACTGCGCACCGCGTTTCAGTCGCCGATCAAATATCTCGATACCGCGGCAGGGTACGGTGATGGCGAGAGCGAACGCAGGATCGGTATCGTATTACGCGAACTCGGCGGACTGCCTGAGGGGTTTGTCTTGAGCACCAAGATCGATTGCGATGCCGAAACCGGTGATTTCAGCGGGGAGCAGGCAAAACGATCCATTGAACGCAGTCTCAAACTCCTGAGCCTTGATCGTTTCCAGATTGTGTTTTTGCACGACCCTGAAGTTACAATCTTCGAGAACATCATGCAACTGGGCGGCGCAGTGGATGTATTATTGGACTACAAGGAGCAGGGGATCATCCATTCGATTGGAGTTGCAGGCGGTCCGATCGACTTGATGCTCCAATATATCGAGACAGATGCCTTTGATGCTGTGCTTACTCATAATCGCTATTCGCTTCTCAACCGCGCAGCTGAACCCTTGATCCAAATTGCAACAGAACGCAAAATGGCAGTTCTCAGTGCCGCACCCTATGGCGGAGGGATTTTGGCGCGTGGTCCCGAGGAGTTCCCGCGGTACGCCTATCGAGCCGCTGATGAAGTGACACTGCAACGCGCCCGGTCCATAAAGGCAATTTGCGACGAATACGGTGTGCCGCTCGCTGCGGCTGCACTTCAATTTTCCCTGCGGGATCCGCGCATCACCTCGACGATTGCGGGGATGACCCGTCCCGAGCGTATCGCGCAGACGCTTGATTTTGCCCATCACTCCATCCCCGAAGAAATGTGGTCTCGGCTCGATGCAGTTGGCTATGACATTGAGGATCTATAATGGCTGACGTTGGAGATCAGAGTCGAGTAGCCATTGTCACGGGAGGCGGTTCCGGCCTGGGGCTCGGCATCGCTACCAAGTTTACGCAACATGGAATTCAAGCTGTGATTGTTGGTAGAGATCTGGAAAAACTAAACGCGGCTAAAGCCCAATTGGGTGAGAACGTCTTTCCCATGGTGTGTGACCTCAGCGATCTGGCCTCGATCCCTGCGCTTGTGGAAAACGTGATCGATCAATTTGCTCGGATCGATATCCTCGTAAACAACGCGGGGATCAATATGAAAAAGGAATTCACCGAAGTCACGGACGATGATTTTCAAAGCATACTCACCACTAACCTGTGTTCCGTGTTTGCGCTCAGCAGGGAGGTGGTGAAGCATATGCTGAAGCAGGGCTCCGGCACAATCATTAATATCAGTTCGATGGCCGCACAATATGGCCTGCCAAAAGTCATCGCCTATAGCGCCAGCAAGACCGCCATAGATGGAATGACACGCGCCATGGCAGTGGAGTTGTCACCCAAAGGTATTCGGGTCAACGCGATTGCCCCCGGATTTATCTACACCGCCATGACGGATAAATCGCTAAACACCGATCCGGAACGAAAGGCAAAAGCGATCGGCAGGATTCCGCTCGGCTACATGGGCCAGCCCATGGATGTGGGGGAGGCGGCGTTCTTCCTTGCCAGTGAAGGCGCTCAGTATATTACAGGTGTTGTATTGCCTGTCGATGGTGGTAATAGCATCGGTTTCTAATTCCAGTCACGTAAAATTATGTTCATCGAAGGACACCCTATGAAAATTACAAATGTAAGACCTATCCTTACTGCTCCAGATGGAATCGCTCTTGTCATCGTCAAAGTCGAGACCGATCAGCCCGGTTTGTACGGCGTGGGTTGCGCGACATTTACCCAGCGTCCGACACTCGTTGCAAAAGCCGTGGAGGAATATCTTGCTCCTTTGTTAAAAGGACGCGACCCGGCCAACATCGAAGACCTGTGGCACATGATGTATGTCAATTCCTATTGGCGGAACGGACCCGTGTTGAACAATGCCATCAGCGGCGTGGACGAGGCGCTATGGGATATCAAAGGCAAAGTGGCAAATATGCCTCTGTATGATCTTCTTGGCGGCAAATGTCGCGAAGCAGCGATGGTCTATCGCCATGCTGACGGGCGTGATCACCAGCAGGTGCTGGATAACGTTCTGAAGTATCAGGCGGAAGGTGCATTGGCTGTCCGGTTGCAGATGGGAGGCTATGGTGGACGTGTGAAAGACATCACGAAACAGAACGCCGCCCCCAGTGGAAATGCTCCACAGGCAACTCATCGGATGAAGTCCATGGATAATGTGCAGGGGAATTTCCCCGGTGCATATTACGACCCGGATTGGTATGCGCGTTCCATCCCGCCCTTATTTGAATTTGTGCGGAGCAAGATCGGTTTCGATTTATTCCTACTGCACGACATTCATGAACGACTCACGCCTCTTGACGCGATCCGCATGGCGAAGGCATTGGAGCCGTATCGCCTTTTCTTCCTCGAGGATCCACTTGCCCCCGACCAGATCGAATGGTTCCGACGGCTTCGGGATCAATGTGCTGTTCCGATCGCCATGGGTGAACTGCATAACAATCCATTGGAATGGAAACCACTCATCGCCGAACAGTTGATCGACTTCATCCGCTCGCACATTTCCCAGTTGGGAGGCATCACCCCTGCGCGCAAACTTGCCGCCTTGTGTGAGGCCTTCGGTGTGCGTACGGCCTGGCACGGACCTGGCGACACTTCACCGGTGGGTCACGCCGCGAATTTGCATCTCGATCTGGCGTGTCATAATTTCGGCATTCAGGAAATGATCTATTTCGGCGATCCTCTAAAAGAGGTCTTTCCGGGGATCCCCGAATTACATAACGGATATCTTTGGGCAAATGATAAGCCCGGTCTGGGCATCGATATCGACGAGGAGAAAGCCGCAAAATATCCGATCAGCATCCCGCCCATTGAATGGACTCAAAGCCGCTGGCCCGACGGGACGATCTGGACTCCTTAACTTGTCCCTGTATACGTGTTATCGAATTGGGATTAATGCCTGCACTAGATCTTCTTTCCATTGCCTTGCAACCGGATCGTATACCCCGAACCCGGAGCAGAATTCCCAATAACTCCAGCTGAAGTTGCGCGCCTCCGCTTCGCGTGCGATGAAGGACGTCCATGTCACTCGGGAGTCCAAAGGAGCTTTTCCATACGCCCCGAACTCACCGAGGAAGATAGGTCTCTGGTTTTCCGATGCCCACTGTTCAGCCAAATCCAAGGTATATTGCAAGACTTGTTTTTCGGCACTTGTACCTTTCCATTCTGTCCCCAGCCAGTTATCACTTCCCACC
>DATKED010000327.1:0-7357 GCA_035512375.1 Anaerolineales bacterium | reverse complement strand
TGAGCGCATGGCGGAAAAAGGTCCTACCGGGGTTGAGAGTCTAGCGCGTATTTTAAATGAGTATTTTGGACAGCTAATTGATATTATCCAAGAATACGGCGGGGATGTTGTGAAGTTCGCGGGTGATGCGGTGATCGCGGTTTGGCCCGTCATCGCAGACGTATCGATAAGGGATACTATTTCAAGGGCGGACCAATGGCAGTGGACCATGCGCGCTGCCGAATGTGCAATCGAAGTCCACAAGCGGCTCACCAACTATAAAGCCGAGGATGCCAGCCTTTATCTCAAGCTTGCTGTTAGTATGGGCAGGATCGATACAGTGCATGTGGGCGGGGTGTTCAACCGCTGGGAATTCCTGATTACAGGCCCTCCTCTTGTCGAATTGGGCATTGCCAATAATCTGGCGAAAGCAGGCGACATTCTTATTACCCCCTCCGCGTGGAAATTGATCCGCAACGATTGCAATGCTGTGACAATGGAATTTGAACTCAAGGATACGATCGCGCAGGGGGGGTGGCTTGAAAGCCTGAATAAGCCATCTTCTATTTTTCGTTTGCCAAAACAGCCAGTCGTTCCTGAAGGTGCCGAAAATTCACTGCGCCCCTATATCCCTGGTGCTGTCATTAATCGACTGACAGCAGGTCAGAGCAGCTGGATCGCGGAATTACGACGGGTGACAGTGCTTTTCATCAATCTGCCCGATCTCGATCAAAATACAGAATTGGAAAATGCCCAAGGCATTGCCCGCCTGATCCAGCGCTCGGTCTATCACTACGAGGGCAGCATCAACAAGATCAATGTCGACGACAAGGGGATTACCATCGTTGCCGCATTGGGATTGCCGCCCTTCTCTCACGAAGATGACCCGGCTCGCGGGGTACAAGCTGCACTGATGATCCGCAGGGAACTGACCAATCTCAACGTTCCCAGTTATATCGGCATTGCTACGGGGCGTATTTTCTGTGGATCGGTCGGGAACGATGCGCGTCGCGAATACACCATCATTGGGAATGCAGTCAATCTTTCGGCGCGCTTGATGGGCGCGGCGAGCAGTCAGGATGAACTGATTGCAAAGCATATTGTGCCGATTTTGTGTGACCGCGTCACGTATGACAGCGCAAAAGAGGCTGTGGAGTTCGAACCTCTTCCGCCTCAACGGGTCAAGGGCCGCACTGAGCCGGTGGAGGTCTTCCATGCGCTTGAACTGAAGAAGAGTATTGTGCACTCGAAAACGGAGTTGATCGGACGCCAGGAGGAAAAGACCCTGATCGCCGCTGCGTTACAGGAGTTGTCACGCGGCGCGCTGCATCAGACGATGGTCTTGCAGGGTGAAGCCGGAATTGGCAAATCGCGCCTGTTCGAAGATCTGATCCGCCAGGCAGAGACGCTGGATGTAAAAATGTTCGTCGGCAACGGTGATGCCATTGAGAAGTCCAGTCCATATCATGCGTGGCGTCCGATCTTCAACAAAATTTTCGATATTGAAGAATTGCTTGCGAAAGGTGACTTCCAGGAAGAAACAAACGCGTTGCTCCGGGAGAATGTTATTGCAAAATTGTCAGAGATCGATACTGAGCTTGTTCGCTATGCTTCGCTCGTGGATGTTGTTTTGCCCATCTCCATACCGGATAATGAGTTGACCTCAGCCATGTCTGGTGAGATCCGTGGTGGGAATGTACGTGAGTTACTGGCCCGCCTGCTGGCTTTTGAAGCAAGCCAGGCACCGGTTTTGATCGTGATGGAGGACCTGCACTGGTTTGATTCAGCTTCATGGGCTTTGTTGGTCGATGTGCAGCAAAAAGTGCGACCGCTGCTCCTCGCCTTGAATACGCGTCCATTGGCTGACCCGATCCCGGTACAGTTCAAGGAGATCATGGAGACGCCCGGCACGCGCCTGGTGAAACTCGAAGCGATGATGCTCGACGATGTGGAAGCCCTGGTGTGCCAACGCCTGGGTGTCAAGTCTGTCCCTCCAATGATCGGGAGATTGATCCGCGAAAAGTCTGAGGGACATCCCTTCTTTGCAGAGGAACTGGCGTACGCCCTGCGTGATTCTGGAATTTTGGTGATCGAGAATCAGGAATGTCGGGTTCATACGCGCTTCATTAATTTTGAAGATCTGGCACTCCCTGATACGCTTCAGGCTGCCATCACGAACCGTATAGACAGTCTTGCCCCCTCCCAACAATTGACGCTTAAAGTCGCGAGCGTGATCGGACGGATCTTTGCGTTCCGCGTCCTCCAGGCGATCCATCCCATTGAGGCAGACAAATCTGCACTCCCTGATTACATGGCGACATTGACCCGTTTGAGTCTTACGCTGGTGGAATCGGAAGCGCCTGACCTTGCCTATATCTTTAAACATGTTGTGACCCAGGAAGTAGCGTATAACCTTATGCTTTTCTCACAGCGCAGGCAGTTGCATCAGGCAGTCGCGGAATGGATCGAGAAAAACTACGAAAAGAACATCGAGACTTATTACACCCTTCTGGCTCACCATTGGTCTCAAGCTGCCGAGACGTCTGAAGCACAGCGAAATGAGCCTGCCTTGCATAAGGCGGTGGAATATCTTGAAAAGGCTGGCGAACAAGCCATGCAAAACTATGCCAACCAGGAAGCGGTACAGTTTTTCAGCCAGGCGCTTGATTTTGGTAAGAAATTAACAGGACCCGAGGTCGGTAAGATCGCGCGAGATCGGCAGATCCGCCGGGCAAGGTGGCAGAGCCGACTGGCACTGGCTCATTATGGTTTGGGCTCACTGCCTGATTGCAATAAACATGTCCACGAAGCATTGCGGTTATTGGAAAACCCAATGCCCAGATCGAACGTCCAAATTGCGTTGGGCTTGCTGCCTCAAATCATCCGTCAGGTTTTTCATCGTACTTTCCCCTCCCGGTTTATTGGTTCGGTCACAGATTCGCAGGAAAGAGAAGTCGCCATTGAAGTTGCCCGGCTTTACGAATTGTTGGGAAGGATCTATTTCTATTCCAACGCAACACTGCCAATCATGTATAGTGTCGTGAGATTCCTTAATGAAGCTGAAAAAGCCGGACCCTCTCATGAACTTGCCTCAGCCTACTCCAGCATGTCGGTGCTTGCCGGCTTTGCACAATTACATCCACTTGCCGAAGCATACGTGGAAAGCGCGCTCGCAGTTGCGAAAGAGGTTAACCTGCCAGCGAATTTGATCACCGTCTACGTGGTGACCAGTGCCTATCTACTGACCGTTGGAAAGTGGGAGGATGTTCGCAGGAGGGTGGAAGAGGCAAAGGCGATCTGTGAGCAGTTGGGCGATTACCGTCAATGGGGAGATGCCACTGCCATGTTGGGAGAGAGTGCCTTTATTTCCGGCGATACGTCCTATTCGATGAATATTCAGAAAGTATTGCTGGAGGATGCGCGCCGCCGCCGCAATCCCCTACATCAGTGCTGGGGATTGCTGGGTGTTGCGGTAAACAACATCCGTTGGGGCAAAGCTGCTGATGCGCTGCCCAGGCTTGAAGAGGGACTCCGAATTTTGGAGGAGACACCCAACCTCGCATCTTCCATCGAAACGCATGGACAGATTGCGTTGGCTCATTTGCGACTAGGCAATGAAGAAAAAGCGCTTGCTCATGCAGAAAAGGTCCTTGAGTTAAGTGAGAAATTATCGCCGACTGTATATTCCATGGATATCGGATTTTCTGCTGTTGCCGATGTTTATTTTGAGTTATGGGAAAAGTCGCTTCAAGACCCGACTCGAAAAGCTGATGCTGATAACCTGAGGGTGCTTGCCGGGAAAGCTGTCAAACTCCTGCACACCTTCCAAAAGGTTTTCCCAATCGGGCAGCCTGTTACGCCTCTTTATCAAGGCTGGTATGAATGGTTGACAGGAAAGCCCGATGCCGCGGTCAAATCCCTAAATCGAGGTCTGGAAGCTGCATTGAAATTCAATATGCCGTATGAAGAAGGATTGATCCGCGTCAAGCTTGCTTCATATTCACAGGACCATCTCGATGCGCGGAAGAAGAATCTCCGGCGGGCAATTGAAATCTTTGAGAAAATGGGCGCTCGAAATGAATTAAGACTTGCTCAAGAGGCAGCACAAAAAGCTGGCATTTAAACATTCTGACTCCGGAGGGAAAGATGACAACGACTGTGTCTGAAAATCTGGGGATGGAAATACCCGGTCCTTCCCCTGCGCCTTTATTGGGCTGGTTGCCCTGGCTTGCTCGATTCGCCTTTGATCCTCTGGCTTCATTAGAGAGATTGCGCAGCCAATACGGGGATATGGTCAGGTTGGGGATGAAGAAGTACTCAGCGATCGTGATCTTCCACCCCGACTATAACCGCCATATCCTGCGCGATCCATCGACATTTTACAGCTACAACACAGAACTGATCCCCGTCTCTTTTCCCAAAGACAGTTCGATCGCACGTCTCACGACGGGCATGCCTCTTATGAATGGTCCCCGGCATACCGACCAGCGGGCCGCGTTGCTTCCATACTTTCATAAAAAATTTGTCACACGTTATCATGATTCCTGTGTGGAAGTGACCAAAAGAAAGATCGCCGGATGGCAGCCGGGTATGGAAGTGAACATGCGCACTGAGATGGAACAACTTGCCATGTGGCTGGCAACCGAACCTGTCCTTGGGCTTGATCCTCAAAAGGAGGGTGAAGCCATTGGGCGGCAACTTGAGCGTACCATGAAGCTTGTGATGAATCCTTTTGTGTTGATGTTCCCCTATAACATTCCCGGCATTCCATTCCACCGCCTGCTGAAAAATGCAGAGGAAATGGAACGTGTGGTTAGGAAAGTGATTGCACGTAAAAAGGAGGAGGGTTTAACAGGGAACGATATTCTCTCCGCCATGATCCAGATGCATGAAGAAGACCCTGAGCGCTTAAGTGAACGCGAATTGCTCGGTCATACCACCACCATGTTTCGCGGCGGCTATAACCCAAGCGGAATGGCGCTATACTGGACGATCTTTTTGCTTAGTCAGCATCCTCAGGAATTGAAGAAGGTGCTTGAAGAATTGGACCGATTGGTGAGCGGTGACGCCCCTACCCCGCAAGAAGTGGAGAGAATGCCCTATCTTGAAGGTGCGCTGAAGGAAGCCATGCGCCTCTTGCCCGCCGGAACATGGACGGCGCGCCTCGCCATGCAGGACTTTGAACTGGCTTCTCATCCCTTCCCAAAAGGGACCTGGGTCGTGATGAGTCCTTATATCACTCATCGTATCCCCGAAATATTCCCTGAACCCTACAAATTTAAGCCTGAACGCTGGCTCTCCATTCACCCATCCGCCTATGAATTCATGCCTTTTTCAGCGGGTCCGCGCTATTGCATTGGTACATCCCTGGCGATGATGCAGTTGAAGATCGCCATGTCGATTTTGCTCAAGCGTTATCGCTTTACCTTGAAGCCTGGTACAAAAATGGATTGTGCAGGTTTCAACTCGATCAGACCGAAGCATGGATTGCCGATGATCCTTAATTGTTCTGATGAAGAATCTCGCCCAGGTAAATTCAAAGGGAATATAAAAAAGCTGGTTGCCTTTGACTAAAGATTTTTAACCACACTGGCAAAGTATTGGTCAAGCCGCGAAAGTATGCTTAATATCTGCGAGCCCCCCGCGTTATTGATTTTAAGGGAAGATTATGTCAAATCACTGAAAAACTTTGCGAATACAGAAGCCGTTCAGTTCTTTGATGAAGTACTCCGGTTGGCGGATCTAGGCAAAGTGGGCAGGCTGCGTCTTGGCCAGTGGTATCGCAAAATGGGAGATGCCTATCTGGGTTTGGGAAAAATCGTCGAGGCGAAGGAGTATGTCCTCAAGGCGATGGAAACACTTGGGCTCCCGCTTCCAGCCTCCGATGTGGCCCTGATGGCCGGTATCCTGAAGCAGGTTGCACGGCAGGCGGGACATCGCGTGCGGCCGAGGCGTTATCGCGGGAAGGAGATCGATGCGCAGGAGGAAGCGATCCGCCTCGAAATCGTTATCCTGACAGAAAAACTGGTCGTGGTGCAATTCCTGAACGGTGACCCGAGTCCTTTGCCGATGTTATATGCTGTCATCGCAGGTCTGAATGTTGCCGAAACACTGGAAGATACTCCTGAGTTATGGGCGATGTATGCCACGATGAATGTATCAGCAATGCACAGAAGTGCCTGGCTCTTTCTGAGAAAAGCTGGGTGGGGGATATTCCCGAATACATTGTGCGAAGCGCGCTGTGGCTGGCAATGTGGCTAAAAGGAGAGCGTGCGGGTGTCAGGGAATCTGTGAAAGCCGCGCTGGACAAATTTAGCAAAGCCTCCATCGTTGATTACTCCGCTTATTTGATCCATTCCCATCTTGCTGAGATCGTGTTCCTGGCGCTTGAAGAAGGAAGAAAAGACGATCTGCCAAAGACTCAAATGGATGAGGTCGAGAAATACGCAAGAGTCGCCATTAAAAATATGAAAAATATCATGGAGTCTTTGCCATCGGCGGGCCTGCGCTGGATCGTTACAACGGTCAATTGGAATGGCATCAGGACCGACGCGAGAAGGCTCATCAGTTCTGGCGCGCCGCGGTAGAAAAGGCACATTCCTTCCCGATTACCTATGAAGAGGGGCGAGCTGAACTGCTCTTGGGGCAAAGTCTGCCTGCCGATGATCCTGGGCGCGCAGCGCATTTGAAGAGAGCCTGTGAGCTTTTCAAAGCATCAGGTTATGAAAATTGGGCGGCGATATCGAAGTGAGTCACCCAATGTAGGGGATTTTCTAGCCTGCTATTCCTTTCCACAACTGATACAACCCAAAGCAGAATAGCGCAATGGCAGAAACTCCCAGCAAAGCGCGATTGACTTTTGATCCCAATTGCCGTGCTGAACCAGACGCGATAATGATCGTGCAGAAACCCAGGATCATCGTGACATAGAAACCGATCAGGAACCCTAATCCATACACTGGTGTCTCGCGCCAGCCTGCCAAAAGGATGGGTCCCGTTACGAGAGTCCAGAAGATATACGGATTTGGATTCAATATGTTTATAAGCGCGGCTTTGAGAACGCTTTGTTGCATCCCTGTTTCAGTGGCGGAAATGTTTGGATCAAAGCTTTTCCAGGATCTATATGCTCCATAGGCAAGATACAAAATGAAGAATCCCCCTGTGACATAGAGAAATTGTTGAAGCCAGGATGGAACCTGACTGAGCACGAGCAGACAAAAGGCAATGATCGGCCCATCGCTGAGCAACGGAGCGGAAGCGGCTGGAAGCGCATGCTTCCAGCCTTTGGTCAACGATTGGGAGAGGCTTTGGTGCATGAAAGGCTAGACAAAAGAGGCGCGAGAATGTAACTTTGGGTTTATGCCTAAACAATCAAAGC
>DATKED010000326.1:0-13385 GCA_035512375.1 Anaerolineales bacterium | reverse complement strand
CATATGGAGGAATTTCCGCGAGAGGAGTATAGGTGTCAAACCCGCCAAACTCGTTTGCCTGCACCGAATTGACTGTTGAATTATCCAGCAGGGAGATGGCATTGTAACTGCCGGATAACGGTCCTGTTGAAAGTTTAAGTTCGTAATCGGTAACTGGTGCGTCATCAATGTTGATCACAACCAGCAGCGTTTCATTTGCGTCGGCTCGTAAATACGACACAACTTTGCTGGAATTCGACTCTGCTACATACGTTTTGCCAATCCGCAGCGCCGGGCGTGCATTGCGGAGTTGGATCAGTGCGCGGTAATGTTCCAGCAGGGAAGTGTCATCGCCGATTTGGCTTGCAACATTAACCGTAGCAAAGTCTGTATTGATCGGTTCCCACGGGGTACCGTCTGTAAAGCCCGCGCCTTTCTCATCTGTCCACTGCATCGGCGTACGGATGAGTTCATCGGGTTTTGTGCCGCTCATTCCAATCTCTTCCCCATAATAAATAAATGGAATGCCGGGCGCGGTCAACAAAATGCCTGCCGCAGCTTTTGCTTTCTCTGTACCCTGCCCGAGTTGATTCATGACACGGGGCATGTCGTGATTGGTAAGGAAATTGGCGTTGTCCTGCTGAGGGAAATCCCTGACCGTTGTCTGGAGCAGGAAGCGCACAGATGTATTGTTGCTTTCATTGAGCGACTTAAGTATGGCGGCAGAGAGATCGAAATTGAACGCGGAATCCAGTTCTTCATCCGTGCGGGTATATTCCTTTACATTGGCGTTGTCTGTCCAGGCTTCGCCGACGGTGAAAGCTTCCGGGGCAATGGAACGATAGTATTCTCCCCATTCCTCGAGAAAGGCATGATTGGTGTTTGAGTCGGCGAGTCTCTCATCTTCTGCCAGGTAGCGCACGGCGTCAAGGCGGAAGCCGTCAATGCCGATATCTTCCAGCCAGAAAGATGTGATCTTCTTCGCCTGCTCCTGTACAGAGGGATTGCTGTAGTTCAGATCGGGCATCTGGTCCCAGAAAATCGCGTAGTAATACAAACCGTTGCTGGCTCGGTACCATGCCGTTGCGCCCCAGGGACCGAGCGTGCCGGGATTTTCTTCCTTCCAGACATACCAATCATGGTATTGGCTTCCGGGCGTGGACGCCTCCCGGAACCAGGGGTGCTGGCTGGATGTGTGATTCAGTACCAGATCGATGATCACCTTGATGTCGCGTTTGTGGGCTTCCTCGAGCAGGTGCTTGAAATCATCCAGCGTGCCATAGTCAGGGTTGACCGCGTAATAATCGGTCACGTCGTAGCCATGATAGGAAGGCGATGGGTTGATGGGCATCAGCCACAGACCCTTGATCCCCAATCCCTGCAAATAATCAAGTTTCTCAACGATGCCGTTGAAGTCGCCGATCCCATCTCCGTCACTATCGCGGAACGAGCGGACGAAGATCTCATAGAAAACGGCGTCATTCCACCAGGGGAATCCTTCCGTGCCTTCGGCTGCGACCGGCGTTTGCGTCGGTTGAGCAGTTGGGATCGCCGTCGGTTGTGTCGCCGGGACGCACCCGACCAGGAAAATAATCAGGAGCAATAAAGAATTTATTTTTATTCGTAATTTCATCTCATGCATCATTCTGTTTGCGAGCGAATGGATGTGTCGAACTAAAATAAAGATAGCCCTGTACAGGCAACAGGGCTATCCCCAAAATTGTCAGAGCATTACAGCGATGGCTGAACGGTGCATTCCTAGCCTTTTACCGCACCTGCTGTCAGACCGCCCATGATCTGGTCCTGCAGGGCAAGATAGATGATCATGATCGGCAGCGCGCCCAGCAGTGCGCCGGCGGCAAAGACACCCCACTTCTGGTCGAACTGTCCGGCTGTAAAGATCTGCAAGCCCACCATCAATGTATACTTGTTGACATCGTTAAGCAGGATGCGGGCCATGATGAAGTCACCGTAGGTGCCAATAAAAGATAGGATGCCGATCACAACCAGAATGGGTCGGAGGAGGGGGAGCAGAAGATGATAGAAAATCTGGAAATGACTCGCCCCATCCACCATGCCAGATTCATCAATGGCGCGCGGGATGGTATCCAGAAAGCCTTTCATTAACCAGATGTTGATCCCCATTGAACCACCCAGGTAGACCATGATCAGACCGGTATGTGAGTTCAAACCCAACGTTGGAATGATCTCGCCGATTTGAAAGACCAGCACATAAACCGCAACAATGGTTACCAGGGTCGGAAAGACCTGGATCAGCAAGATCGCCTTGAGGATCGTCACCCGTCCTGCGAAGCGCATCCGTGAAAAGGCATAAGCTGCCATGGTAGTAATGGCAAGGCTCAAAATCGAAGAGATCGTGGATATCTTTACGGAATTAAAGAGCCACTTCTGATAAACCAAGTCTCCAAATGTATAGTTTGGGTCAAGCCCAAACAGCCTTTCATAATTTATGAGACTTGGCCTGGGCGGAATTAATGTTTGAGTAGATAGTGATTGGGAACTGCTGAAGGAAGCGGAAAGGATCCATAGCACCGGGAAGATCGCAAAGAAGATCAGGATCAGCGCGATGATCAATCTCACCGCAACGCTCAATTGCTTCTGGAATTTCTGCGACGAGCGCAGAGTTTTGTAAGTTTGAGACATGCTAGACATTTTCACTTACCTCCTCCCACATGTTGGTGAAGCGGTACTGGAGCAGCGTGATCGTTGCAACTATAAAGAAAACGACGATCGAAATGGCGGATGCCAGACCATACTGCACGCCGCGTCCACCGCTTTCGAACGCAAGTTTGTACACGTAACTGATCAAGATATCTGTGTGCCCTGCTTGCGTAGCCGCACCGACAATGGGGGGACCGCCTTGAATGAAGAGGTAGATTAGGTTGAAATTATTGAAGTTGAAGAGGTACGAAGCGATCAGCAGTGGCCCAACGGCGACCAAAAGCAGCGGCAATGTAATGCTCCGGAATCTTTGCCAACCACTGGCCCCATCGATCGTCGCGGCTTCATAAACGTCTGATGGAATGGATTGCAGCGCTCCGCTTGCAACCAGCATGAAATAGGGATAGCCAAGCCAAAGGTTGACAAGCAATATGGCAACCTGCGCCCAGAATGGCTCGGTTGTCCAGCGCGGCGCGGCTGCAACGAAGTTTTCCAGAAATCGATTGACCACACCGAATTCCGAGTTCAGCATACCGCGCCACATGATGATGCTGATCAGACCGGGAATCGTGTAGGGAATGAGCAGGAGCGAACGGATCAGTTTCTTAAGTGGAAAATCCTTGTCATTGAACATGATGGCAATGGCAAGCCCCAGGGCAAATGTCGACAACACACTGAAGGTGGGGAAGAGGAAGTTCCACGTCATAATTCGGACCAGCGGTCCGCGCAATGCCGGGCTGGTCGCGAAATCGGTGAAATTCTTTAGACCAACAGTTGACCGAAACCCGGGTCGTATGGTTTTGCCATCACGTGTTGTAAATGTGCCATTGACATTGTTGTAAATATCCCCGTTCGATTGATCTATCACTGTATCGGTTGCTGCATCATACTCAAAGCGGACTTCCAATTGAGAAGCTATGCTGGGCGAGCTGATCTGAATGGTCCGGCTACCTTCGGCGCCAAACTTAATGTTAGGGAGTTCCTTATCGGTGGCGGCTAACAACCCATTGAGGCGTTGATAACCCTCTATAGATGCGGGGATCCCTCTTGCATCTGGTTCACCGATGCCCGGATCACCAGGATTCGCCGGGACAACTTCTTCACCCGGTTTTGCCAGGAATGTTTCTCCCTCAGGACTTACGAGCCACAAGGCATAGTCCCCTGTTGGAGATCTAAACGCGGTCCACGAGAAAGACCTGCCGGTTTCCGGGAGATAGGTGGTTCTCTCCATGAGTGGAATCGCCTGCTCCTTGGTGAGCAGGTGTCCATCGCCATAGTTCGTAAAGGCGACATAGATTGTAAAAATGATGGGATAGATGACGAACAGGATGAGGAAACTCAATCCGATTGCCATCCAGCGAAAGGGATAAGCCCTCGGAATGAGAAAGATCAGGTTGAGCATGAGCACGATCACGGTCAGTGTAATCGCCAGCTGAACAAAGCCTCGGCTGATCGCATTTTGGATAAACCAGATCGCGCCTGCATCGAACAATGCAATCAGAAGGAACCGTATTATTTTTGATAATGGCGTTTCTTCCGGCGCGAGTGAACTTTTCGTACGTGGGGTTGGTACTGCGATTCCGTTCATGACAATCTCCTCAACGAAGGATTTCGGAGTGCCTGACAAGAGGAAGGCTGAGGAGCATGAAAGTGCTCCTCAGCCTTCAGATCTAACTTACTGGTTTATTGGGCGATCTCAAGTAATTTTGTTTCGGGGTCAAACACGAATTCCACGGTGCCATCAGCAGCCAGAGAGAACGTGTAGTTGGGACCATCCTGCGCACCGTCGGAACCATAGTTGGTCGTCCAGGTGCCATCGAGTGCGACCTTGGCTTCGTAGTCGCCGGCGGTCAGATCAAATGGACCACTGCGCCACAAACCATCCTCACCTTGGGTCATCGCTGTGGCAGCGCATTCTGGCAGCCAGTCGCCGGAGCATCCGGCTTGCGCCTGGTAGGAGCCGGGCACATTGACCATACCGGTCAGCGGGTTGGCAATCAGGTTGCGAATATTGGCACCCGCCGTTTCCAGGGCAGCCTGCGGATTCTCTTTGGCGTCGCGCGCCAGCACGACCGCATCATTCCAACTGCCCCAAACTGCACCCATCGCCGGGATGGCAGGCATCATGACAGCATTTTCGCCAGCTTCGGCAAATGCCTTGATATCAGGATCGTCGATCTGCTCGAGAGCAGGGAGATAGGCAGGAGGTCGCCCACCGACTTCGTATAGCTCGAGCATTACTTCTTCTGTAGCAATGAACTCATTCAGGAACGCTTGAGCGAGGAGAACATTTTCACTCTGGGCGTTGATGAAGAAGCCCTGGGTGCCTGCGAACGGAAGACCACCATCGGGGAAGTTCGTAATTGCATAAGGCACACCCGATTCACGAATGCGCTGCAAAGCCCACGGACCAGCCATGATAAATGGGGCCTTGCCGGTCTCGAACAAAGCATGGTTGTTTGCCCAGTCCCAGTCGGCGGGCAGGTTGCCGTTGGCAACATTTTCCGCCAGCCACTGAGCACCAGTAACCATGCCTTCACTATCCACGCCAAGATCCTCGGGATTCCAATTGCCCTGGTCATCCCTGGCGAAGATGAAGCCTCCAAAGGAGGTAAAGAGGGGGTAGACATCATAGGTTGTGCCAGTGACAGCCATAATGTAATCAACTGTGCCTGCGGCTTTAAGTTCTTCACCCATCGAAACAACTTCTGCCCAGGTGGTCGGGGGTGTTTCCACCAGATCGGTGTTGTAGAAGAAGGCGAGGTTTTCTGTCGCATAGGGCATGCAGTACAAAACGCCCTCGAAGGTGCAGGCTTCCAAAGCTCGCGGAGCAAAGTCTGCTGCTTTGTCGCCCAGATCGACCTCAGCCAGCAATCCGTTGTCAACTAGCGTACCAGCCTGGTCATGGGCGATCACGATGATGTCAGGACCTTCGCCAAGCGGGGCCGCCACCTGGAAGTCATCGCGGATGGAGGATTTTAACTCGACAACGAGTTCAAGGTTGTAGGCGGCGAGCACTTCATCCGCCAGATCCTGAAGGATTGGGGCGCGAGTGTCATCTGCCCAGATGCGAAGGGAACCAGCCGGTTCAGCAGCAGGTGCTTCAGTTTCGGCAGGCGCTTCGGTAGCCGGGGCTTCCGTAGCAGGTGCCTCCGTAGCGGCGGGGGCTTCAGTCGCAGGGGCGCCACCACAGGCGGCGAGCACCATGCTGGCGATCACCAGCAGACCGAAAAGCAATGATAATTTGGTTTTCATATTTCTCTTCTCCTAATTCGGATAGTATTTGGGTTTTGTATTCGTCAATGTGGATAAGTCTTATTATATGTTTTTTAAAGCCTTTAGGCAATCACCTCCATTTCATGAAGTATTTGATTCCGTGATCTCTGCAACTTCCAAAGGGTGAGCGATGGTCTTCGGGAACTGGTTTCTGCGCTCGATCGTGGCGTGGATGGCAACATTGATTGCCTGTACGAGCGCACCCATCAACGAGGAACGACGGCCCAACATCGCAGTGGTGATCCGGACACTGTGTTCTGATGCTCGCAGCGATCTTTCGTGCACAGCCTGGCGTATGGGTCCCGTGAGAAGATCACCGACCTGGGCTACACCGCCCCCAATAATCACGGTGCTTGGGTTGAACAAGTTGATCAAGCCGGCAATCGCAATGCCAATAAATGTGCCGGACCTTTTGATGATTTCCTGGGCAGTTAAGTCTCCTCGGCGGGCAGCTTCAGCTACATCGCGTGCGCTGATGGAGTTGGGGTCTTTTTCCGAGAGCAGAGTCCGTTTGCCGGAAGCAACCAATTTTCGCGCCTGTGACGCGATGGCGTGCCCGCCTGCAAAGGCTTCAAGACAGCCATGATTTCCACAAGCGCAGAGTGGACCGTTCTCATCCACTGTTAAATGGCCGATCTCTCCCGCCGAGCCGGTGGTGCCGCCATAGATTTGTTGACTGATGATCAGCCCTGCGCCAATTCCACTTCCCACTTTGATGAATGCAAGATTCTTTTCGCCCCGCCCGGCGCCGTAAGCCCACTCGCCCAGTGCGCCAAGTTCGGCATCGTTGTTTAACGTGACCGCGGTGCCCCATTTGCTTTCAAGAGTGCTACGGATCGGGAAGCGGTCCCAGCCCGGCATAATCGGAGGTGCCATCACCATACCCTGATCGGCGATCACGGGTCCCGGCACTCCGACTCCAATTCCAGAAAGATCGGCGGAAGATAAGCCTCTTTTCGCCAGCATTTCTTCCAAAACTCGAGCTGCCTCTTTCAAACATTTTTCAGGTCCATTATCAATTCTAAAGGGCATTTCTACTTCTTCCAAAATACGGGCAGAAAAATCTCCTAATGCAACACTCAAGTGCATGGCTCCCATGTCGATCGCGGCAACCAACCCTTGGCTGGGATTAATTTCAAGCACAACCGGCGGACGTCCACTGGAAGTGGTGCGACTTTCTGTTTCGACAATAATGCCATTTGAAATTAGATCATTAACAATGATGGTGACAGCAGCTCTTGTTAGCCCCATTTCCTCTGCAAGATCCGTACGTGAAAGCCCCTTTCCTGCAAAGCGGATCAAATCCACGACTGCGTGTTTGTTAAAATTCCTAACATTGTGTCTTGCAGGGAGCCAATAGAAAGCGGACAATTTATACCTTTAGCAAGGAAAGATCAGCTTTCACAAGTGTAGCACAAAATGCTATATTTTCAATTGTTTTAACAAACTCTAATCTCAAAGTTCTTACAGTTAAAAATTTCAGGCTAGCTGATTGGCTAGCCTGAACAACTTCGTGGAAGAAATTCTAACGAACCGCTTCTTCGGTGGCAGCATCGAAGACGTGGATGGAATCCATGTCGAACGCGACATCTGCCTGCTGGCCGACGCGCAGTTTCGAGCGTGGGTCGACGCGGGAGACGAAGGTGTTCTTCCCGCTGACGAGATAAAGGAAAATCTCGTTGCCCATCAATTCAGTCACATCCACTTTGACCGCCACTTTCTCGGCGTCGATATTGGGTGGGACGAAGTCTGCATCATGGATATTCTCCGGGCGAATGCCAAAGATAATATCCTTGCCGGCCTCGGCCTCATATTGTTTGGTGTGTTTTGATGGGATCGGCACTGAAAAATCGCCTGTGTCCACAATCAGCCTGCCGTTATCCTTGCTGAGTTTACCGGGGAAGAAGTTCATGGCGGGGGAGCCGATGAAACCAGCGACAAAAAGGTTGTTCGGGTGATCGTACAGATTCTGCGGGGTATCAAGCTGCTGCAAAATGCCTTTGTTGATGACCGCAATACGGGTCGCCATCGTCATGGCTTCGATCTGGTCGTGAGTCACGTAAATGAACGTGGTCTGCAGGCGCTGATGCAGTTTGCTGATCTCAGCGCGCATTGCCACACGCAGTTTCGCATCCAGGTTCGAGAGCGGCTCATCGAACAAAAAGACCTTCGGCTCTCGCACGATGGCGCGTCCCACTGCCACACGCTGGCGCTGACCACCGGAAAGCTGGCGCGGCTTGCGCTCGAGCAGGTCCTGGATCCCGAGAATATCAGCAGCTTCTCCGACCCGGCGCTTGATCTCCTCCTTCGGGACCTTGCGGAGTTTCAAGCCGAACGCCATATTGTCATACACCGAGAGGTGAGGGTAAAGCGCGTAGGATTGAAAGACCATGGCAATGTCACGGTCTTTTGGGGCGACATCGTTCACTACCCGTTCACCGATCTTAATATCCCCGCTCGTGATTTCTTCCAACCCGGCGAGACATCGCAGAGCGGTAGTCTTGCCGCAGCCGGAAGGGCCGACGAGCACCAGGAATTCTTTGTCAGCAACATCGATATTCAAGTCGCTGACAGCGGTCACGTCGCCATACTTTTTGACGACATTTTCGAATGCTACTTTTGCCATGATACTTTCCTCCGTTTCGTGGGAATATAGTGACCGAATTATACTCCCACTTTTCTGTACGCCAAATGAAAAGTGACATGAATTTTGTGGGATGAATATTCGCTTCGTAATTAATAGGATTCTGATGGCAGGTACCAGCATAACATATCCTGCGCGTAGCAAACCTGATCTAGACGGTCTCTTCTACAACTTGTACTGATTGGCCTGGGCGATTAACGAGCCACACGCCAACCAGGATCGTGATCCCCCCAACCAGTGTCGCCAGTAATATAGCCTCGCTAAGTATTACAGCGGCAACGATCACTGTAATGATTGGCTCCAAATATAGAAATGCTCCAGTCTGTGCAACTGGGAGAACTTTTAAGGCATCGTACCAAAATATATAGGCAATTCCCGAACAGAATACACCCAGAAATGTTATAGCTATCCATCCATCCCAGGGGATCGAAGGTATTTCTCTGATTCCAGAACTGGCGAAAAAGAGAATGGATGTAAAAAACCAGCCAAAACCCATGACATAAAACATCATGAGAGTTGCCGGATGCTTTTTGAGACCCGGTCGGGAAAGGGTCGAAAACACCGCCCAATTCGGTGCGCTGATGAGCACCAGAAAATCACCTGGCGTTCCGAACCGGCCAGCAGCAAGGGCTGATAGATCACCTTTTGTAACTATGAGTAAAACTCCAAATGTGGCTAAGACGATGCCTGCAACCTGATACCAAGCCAGACGCTCCTTCAAAATGATCAGTCCCAACAACGCAATAAATATAGGTGTGCTAGTTATGATCCAGGCTGTGGTTGTCGCCTGAGCTGTAAGTAATCCCGTAGACTGGAGCCACTGGTGGAAAGTTATGCCTAAAAAGCCGAGAATTGCAAAATAACCCCAGTCCTTCCCATAGGGGAGCGAGAATTGTTTATTCAGTCCGACGGCCAAACCTAGGATGACCACGCCCATCGTAAAACGCAGCCAAACTACAGTGTTTGGAGCGACATATTGCAGGGAAATTTTAGTAGCGACAAAAGAGGCTCCCCAAACAGTGACAGCGAACAGAGCTTTAAGAATAGCTTTGATATTCATGTTTCTCTGGGGAATTTTTGCAAAAGTCCAAATTAATAGGATGATCGAAGTTAATAACAAGATTCTATCATGCGAACAAAGTTGAAAGTCAGGTCAGTTGTTCTGCTGTTGAACTATCAGACAAATGCAGTTCGTGCTTGCTGAGACAACGATCCTGCGAGCAGAGAACAAGCCGGTGGATGGCAGTGCGGACCGGCGACTCGATTGGCTGACTTCCCATGGATATTTCTGCAATTCTCCTGCAACTAAATCTAACGGTTCGCTGTAAGGCGTTAAGTACTTATTTAGTGCTATAGTATTGCCAGCGACATCCGATAAAGGCAAAGCCGGTGAAAGCCGGCGACGCAAAGCCATGGGTCTACCGCCGTGAAAACGACCATGACCGCCAGGCCGCCGAAGATCACAAAGTGTCTTTTGTGCGAATTTGGCCTGGCTTCCTACAGCCAGGCTTTTTTATTCGGATGGCTACATATCACAGTGCAACCCGGTTGGCACCGGATTGCAAAAAGGAGAAAAGCCATGTTACGTAATTTCAAAGTTCTATTGTCCGTTCTCGTCGTTACGGTGATCGCCGGAAGCGCTTATGCCTTCGCGGCAGCCAACACGGTTCCAGCCAGCGCCGGTGGCTATGCAGCGACTACGGTTTCGGGCTACACGGTAACCAATATCGTGTATGACCTCGATTCAGCCGACCCAAGCATTGTCGATGCGATCACGTTCGATATCTCCCCCACCAGTGGATCGTCTGCAGCAGTTCTTGCAAAAATTCAGACAGCAGCAGCTGGAGCCTGGACAAATTGCACGCTTGTAGCCGGCGTAGCCCCGGCAAAATCTGCCACCTGCACATACGGTGCCCTTCCGCTCGCAGATGTGACTGCACTGAATATCGTCGCCAGCAGCACCACCGATCCGTAAAAGGTGATAAGCAAGGAAAGTACGTTACGTCCTTCATGAAAGATAAGGCTTGGGAGTTCCAAGCCTTATCTTCAATAAAGCCAAATAAGCGACCAATCATCTTATGAAAAAATCCTGGAGTTCGTCTGCTGTTGTAATCAATCTCATTCTGTTGATGGGACTGTCAGCCATTTGGATTGCCTTTGCCCCAGCCAGGCTGGGCGGACAGGTGTCCTACGTGATCGTAAATGGCATCAGCATGGAACCGGACTTTCATCTTGGCGACCTGACCATTCTGCGCAAAGCCTCGGCATATCAGGTGGGGGACGTAGTTACTTATCAGGACGCCAAAATGCAGGCATTTGTCATTCATCGCATCATCGGGGTGGATCAGGATCACTTTATTCTTAAGGGCGACAACAATTCATGGATCGATGCCTACCGCCCAACTCACGAAGAAATCATTGGCAAAGTATGGTTCCATATTCCAAAACTTGGAAAAACGTTCAAGTGGCTGCGCACGCCACTGAACATGGCTCTCACGATTGGTTTGCTAGGAGGTATTCTTATGGCTGGAACGATAAAGCCTTCACGGCGCGGTAAAACGAAAAGTAGTCCAGTTGGAAACTTCGGCGGAATGCCAGAGGCAGGACTGCCTCTGTTTGCATTTTTCGCCTTGGTTTTCCTGGGCTTGAGTGTTTTTGCCTTTATCCGTCCGCTCACACGGACCGCGGATAAGATTGAGTATCAACAGGAAAGTCATTTTTCCTATTCGGCTACGGGAACACCTGTCATCTACGATACAGACATGGTGCGCTCTGGCGAACCAGTATTTCCAAGGTTGACCTGTTTTCTTAACATCGCTTTTACCTACAGTGTACTAGGAGACCAGTTACAGGGAGTATCTGGAAGTCACCAACTGATCGCACGGGTGATGGATGAACAGAGTGGCTGGCAACGTACGATTCCGATGAATCAACGAACCGATTTCAGTGGCAATTCATTTTCCACTACATCCACGCTCGACTTATGTCAGATCGTTTCTCTGGTAAACACCCTCAAGGAGGAGACCGGGTTACGCGCAAACAATTTCACGCTGGAGATCATTCCTCAAATGGTCATGACAGCCAGTGCTGAGGGCAATCAGATCGTCGATTCGTTTGAGCCACGGCTTGTTTTTCGATTCGATGAAGTGCATTTTTCCCTTTCCACGCCAAAGGGACAGGATGATCCACTGTACTTTTCAAAACAGAGTTCGGCAGAGAATTCCAACGTGGAGGCGAATACCTTATCCCTTCTGGGATGGAAGCCTGCGATCAGCACCATCCGTGCGATCGCTTTGCTTGGATTGACCCTGTCACTAGGCGGGTTGCTGTTTACTGGCTCTCGCATTTTCAGGACGGCGCAAGAGAGTCAGGAAGCATTGATCCGCTTAAGATATGGCGCACTTTTGGTGAACGTTTACGAACGGAACCTTGAGCCTGCCGCCATGCTCATCGATGTGACCACAATTGACGAACTGGCAAAGTTAGCTGAGCGGAATAATACAGTAATGTTGCACATGACTCATAATTTCCTGCATTGTTACCTGGTTCAATGCAACGGGACCACCTACCGTTATGTGTTCAGCAGCGGCAAGAGAGGTGTTGCTGAAATTGCACCACCGCGGAATGAAATTGTAGAATACCCGATGGAAGTGAAGGAAAGTAATATTGTAGAAGCCAAACCGAACGAAGCCGAAATATATGGATATGTGATCAATAAAAGCAGAACGGCGAAAGCTGAAGTGGAAGAGACAGTGATTTTGAGGAGAATACGATTGTGAGAATACCTGTTTCGCTGCAACTCTTTGCTTTGGGATCACTCGCGATGATCGTTGTCAGCATTGTTTCTGCTTATGCGGCAGGACTTAGCATGCCGTCCTCGAATGCTGGCCAGCAGTCCGTTTCGGTCACAGCCGAAGATATCAAGCCTTCCGCCTGTGCAGCGTTGTACCTGACCAATATCGTCAGCGGCTCGGGAACATTCACCGGTACCGCTGCCAATGACCTGATCATTGGCAGTGCTGGCGCGGACACAATCGACGGCTTGGGGGGAGACGACTGCATCCTCGGCGCTGGTGGGGATGACTCCCTCACTGGCAATGACGGAAATGATGTGTGCCTGGGAGGACCGGGAAACGATATTTTTATAGATTGTGAAGTTGAGGACTAATAGATGAAAAAGTATCCTGCTTTGCAGGACAGGGGGCACCCGCCAGCTGTTCCTCATTTGCCATCTCCAACTCCTGTAAATGTCCCTCCCTGCCAGGTACGGGCGAGTCGTCCTGATCGGCACATTAGCTTCATCTGACAAGACTGAGGTTAGTAGATCGGGAACAGCTTTGACCTCAACCAGTGTTTTTTGTAAACTCTGGGTGAGCATTATCGGTGACAAACGAGGAGAGTGTCCAATGGCACGATCTGATTCTTAGTATGCGCAGGGAAAACTGGCGCAGCTTAAAGCAGATCATCAGGTTGATGTGGTCACAGAGTGGGGCGATGGTGAAGGGGAATGGAAGCCCGGTACATGGTCCAAAGCGGAATTGGACAGATTACAGAACGCAATTGCTCTCATTACAAACACTATGGGTGGAAATGAAATGTTCGTTCGCAGCCTCGGCGGTGTGACCGTAAGGAAAACGGATATTGGCTCACACGGCGGAGAAGCCCTGGCGCAGCGGGTTAGTTTTTCCACCAAAGGATCATTTTCCTCGTGGACGACTGTCCATGAGTTTGCGCATGCCTGGGATGCAAATTACGGCTGGATAGGAAAGGGGAAATGACCTCTCCCAACACGCGCGCAACAGGA
>DATKED010000325.1:0-10973 GCA_035512375.1 Anaerolineales bacterium | reverse complement strand
GGAAAGGCGTGTTGTCCATTGAATTTAGCAGGAGTCCAAGCGGTGGTACTATGACATACCGCACAATTCGATCCAAATAGACCTGCGTGAAACTCCGGTTCCGCATGACAACTGGTGCAAGAAGTGGATAAACCAGCAAATTGACCTAAAGTGTGGCATTGCTCACAAGTCAGTTCGGCATGCCGGCCAGTCAACGGGAAGCCACTCAGGTTGTGATCAAATGTCGCAGGTAACCAACCATCCGTTGTGTGGCAGGAAGCACAATCGGTGCCAAAGCGGCCTTCGTGAGGTTCATCCTGGCTGTGACATGAGAAACAATCCTGCGGCGTAGATTGCAGATCAGCGATTGTGCGCGCATTCTGATGGCAGCCACTACACGAAATCTCTATATGGTTGCCTCTCAATTGAAATACAAACTGGTTGTGATCGAAGTTGTCACCGTAGCGATCCACCCCGTCGTGACAGGCGAGACAACTATTGCCGAATGTTGATAGGTGGTCCCGGGCAAATGCAGCATCCATTTGATGATGGCAGACGTAGCACGTGTCGGTCGTGAAGGTCGTGATGTCATCATGATGACAGTCGGCGCAGGTAAACGATTCACCAGTAGAGAAACGTTGATGTCCATTGAGTGAAAACCCCACCGCCTCATGCGGGAAGGATTCAATCTCAATCAATGTTAATGGGGCCGCCTGGCCACGATGTTCAGGATGGCAGTTTCGGCAGGCAAGGTCCGGATTATCGAACATGATCGCACCATGCAGAGATTCTACGCTCTGCAGTTCTGTTGCAATATCAGTATGACAAACCACGCAACGATCCGCCATGATCTCAGATTCCCAGGGCGCAGTGTGACATGACTCACAGTTACCGCCAATCTCTGCATGAGAGGTGACTCCCCCTAATGCTCTTCCGCTTTGCGCGTTCAACGGAGCCGGGTTGAATAATAGGCCGCCGCGCGCGTACACATATCCCGCAATGAAGAGAGCTGTAATCAACGCGGCAATCAATCCTGTTCCCGATAAGCAACCTAACCGCTGACGCATTCTTTCTCCGTATTACCTCAGGAGTGTGGCATAGTACAACGCCCCACAGATATGAGCAAATGCGGAAGTAAATAACACCATTCCAATCGGAATATGGATCGTATGCCAAAGCGCCAGCAATCGTCGCGCTTGTTTCAGTGCCTCCTGCGAAAGTGTTCCCTCAATTTCCATCCCATCCAGGGTACGTGGGATACGCGTGAAGATATATCGTCCTGTGAACCCGCTCACGACTATGATGATGGTGAATAAGGTGGTAATACCTGCAATGCCGTTGAACTTCCATGATGAGTGCAGCAGTACCATATACGGCCCAACAATTCCTGTAAAGATGTGGAGCTGAAGCCAGCTCGATAACTTTCCCCATCTCACACTCCTGCTACGTTTGCGGAGGCTGTAAAGCGTCTCCGTCATCAGCATAAAAATAAACCCGACGATCCCCATGCCATGGCCGAACAATTCGCCAGCTGGAGGGATCTCGCGCGTGAAAATAACAACAATCAGATACATGCCCGTTATGAACAGGATCGCGAACGCTGCCAGCCACAATTCTCTGTTACCGCGAAGCATTATCGTTTCACCACTCTATCCCATTTTTGAAAGGGAAAGAAACAATAGAAAATCAAGACATGGATTGATTCTTAATCCCAGCCCAAAACTCGGAAAGGATATCTCCGATCTTCGCATTGGACATCAGTAACTGTTGACGAATAGAAGAAATATCTGTATTGCGCGAAATGATTTTTTCCAATGGAAAGGATAGTTTCTGATCTCCCATAATGATCGCGCCAATCAGCGTTTTTTCGCCAACCACCAAACGCAGACGATTCACTTCAAAGCCTGTTTGTGCAACCATGGCATCTGGTGATTGTCGCCATGTTTCACTGTCGCCACGCGCGATCCCGATCAGATCACTATCGCGACCCTGCCCAACATTGCCAATGATGGTTGTGGTCAACCCGGCCAGCCGCGTTACATTAAATGCCACAGGTTTGATATATGCCTTTTGCTTACCAGCCATATTAAGTCCTGCAGCATATCCCTGCCCCCGCGCCGCGCCCCACAAACTGTCAAGAACAGAGCGTCCTGAACGCGGATCAAAAACCTGTGCCACATCCCCAGCCGCATAAATATCCGGATCGCTGGTCTGTAAATATTCATTAACCAGAATCCCGCGATCAGTCTTAAGCTGAGCTTGTTTGGCTAATTCCAAACGTGGACGGACTCCGATTGCATAAGCAACCAGATCACATTTTATGGTCTGCCCACTCAATAAACGCACGCTTCCTACCCGGCCATGTTTACCAATCACCTCGCCGACCTCAATGTGATAATGCAAGGTCACACCTTCCTCTTTCAAACGATGTTCAACAATTTGTGACTCTTGTTCGTCCAAAACATTACTCCAATAGCGCTCTCCACGCAACAGATAATGAACCTTCACGCCGCGCGAAACCAGTCCTTCGACCAGTTCCAGTGCCGTAATTCCTCCACCGATCACAACCGCCGTCCGGCCGCGACGCGCATAGTTCAAAATACGTTTGGCATCTTCCATGTGATCCAGCTTTAGAACACCGTCAAGACTGGCTCCCGGAATATCCATTGAAATGGACTGCGCTCCCACTACTATTAATAACTTATCATAAGGGATCTGTGTTTTATTATCCAACTCGATAAGATGCTTTTCCCGCTGGACGCCTATCACTCGACCGCTCACATAACGAAAGTTCATGCGGTGATAATCCTCCGCGGTGCGCGGGTACAATGCTTTATCGTTTAGTTCCCCAGTCAGGTAATAAGCAAGCCCTGGACGCGAATAAAATCCATCTGGATCGTCTCCGACCAAGGTGATCTGACCTGTAGAATCGGCAGATCGTATCGCCTCAATCGCCGCGATGCCGGCAACACCCATGCCAATGATCACGTATTTCATTCGTTTTCCTTGGCGAATAAATCCGTCTGTTCAAAACGGAGAACACCGCGCGGACAGCGCGCCACGCACTCACCGCACGTCAGGCAATTACTGTGAATGATCGGCTCACCGCGCCAAGCATGTGCGCGTACATCGATACCAATCGGGCAGTTATAACTGCAAATACCACACTGTACACAGCGCGCCGAATCAGACACCACATGTCCCATAGCCAGGACACTGTGCTTATCTTTATCTTGTTTTAAGAGTCTTAAGAGTTTCATCTTTTTAATGGTCGATCTGTCGAGAGAAATGTTATAGCTTAAATTTCATCATTTTGCTGAATTTATAACATAGAAAGTTATGAGAAAAATGAGTTTTCCAATGGCCCGCCTGCATGCACCCTATGCCCAACACGTTAGAAATTGCAGAAGAATTGTGTAGCCGGAAAAAAACAGAGTTGCCTCACGGCAACCCTGTTCGGTTCGCAAAACTGAAGCCAGCAGGCTAGTCTTACGAGACGACGGGCACCACGTTGGCGGCTTGCAGACCTTTGGGACCTTCCTCGATGGAAAATTCCACTTTCTGTTCGGCTTCCAACTTGCGGTAGCCATCAGACTGGATGGCGCTGAAGTGCACGAACACATCCTCGCCACTGTCACGGCCGATAAAGCCGTAGCCCTTGGTGGCATTGAACCACTTGACTGTACCAACAAATCGTTCTGACATCGTACAACACTCCTGCTGAGAATGAATTTATGCCCAGCCACCTTTACGCTTTCAAGGCGAACCGGGCACGTGGACGCAAGATTATCACGCCTGATTTTGCATGTCAAGACTCGGAATCAATAACTTTCTGATCACGGCATAACGCGAGGCGAGGAGGAACCAGGGAGGCGACTGCTTCGTCTGCGGGATTCCCTGCCGGATAACCTTCCGCAGCCCCTCCGGACCCTCAAACGGATCCAGCAGCAGGACGCTTCGCCCCAACTCGAACGCTGCGTGCGCGTCCGAACCGACCGTCCCTGCCACATTGTGTTTCTCGGCGAAGACGCGCGCCTCGTCATTGAATCGCCTATCCATGCAGCGCGAGTTGAAGACCTCGATTGCGTCTACGAGAGGCAGGATCTCGAGCAAATCCTCCTCGCGCCAGCCGCCTTCGCGGAACCGGTCAAACGGATGCGATACACTGATGAACGCACCCTGATCCCTGAGCCTGCGGATCGTCTCATACGGAGATAAAAAAGGGGGAATCTCATCGGTCACGAAGGCGGCGAGGATCTCGCCCTGAGTGGTGAGAATCTCCTCCCCCACGATCACCCGTTCCGGGTCCAGCGCCCGAGCCGCTTGTGCGCCTGCGATTGTATTGTGATCGGTAATCACGACGCGGTCGATACCCTTGCGGCGGCATGCATCCACGAGCGCACGCGGGCGCGTCAGGGAATCTCCCGAGGCAGCGGTGTGGCAGTGAAACTCGACTCGAAGCATGTGCCCGATTTTACCCTGCGGGTTGGTAGCGAATTGGGTGATTTTGTTTTACAATTCAGGCTCATGGAAGGCACACCTCTTTACAAGAGACCGTGGTTTTACATCGCCGGTTGGCTGGCATTTCTGCTTGTCATTTACTTCTGGCAGATCTTCCGCATGGGTGGACTTCAAGTCAACCAGGTTCGCATCTTCTTCGATTTGTTTTGTATTTTCCCAATCCTGCTCGGTTTATGGATGATCTTTTTTGCGCAATTCGTCCTCCCGGTACACACAACCAGTGATCGCTGGAAAATCGTCGGTAGGCTGGTCGCGCGCCTGATCGGGAGCAAGGGACCCGCGATCTTCATCCACAACGGGATACAGAAACTCGGCGAAGGCGAGGAAAAAAGGAGAGGCGCCGGGGTGTTGTGGCTCGATACTGCCAGCGCCGCGGTCACGCGCACGGCGGTGAAGTTTAAACAGGTGCTTGGACCGGGTGTACACTTCATCGACAGCGGGGAATACATTGCAGGCACCATCGATTTGCACAATCAAACCCAGAGTCTGGGTCCGCGCGAAGTAGACAAGCCCTTCGACGGGAAAACCGACAACCAGACCGAGGAGGAATACTTTCAAATTCAGGATCGCCGCAAACAGGTCAGCGCGTTGACGCGTGACGGGATCGAAATCGTACCGAATATTTCAATCATGTTCAGGGTTAACACCGGCTTCCCTGGCGAGGGACAGCCCGGCTCGCGTTTTGGATATCGGACTGGCACCGCGCCAATAGATAAGAAGAACGAAGAAGAGGACAAGCAGGCAATCCGCAAAGCCATTCTTGGTGAGGGGATCAACCCGAACTTCAAGCCGGAGTCGCCGCGTCACCGCATGGCATGGAATCAACTCCCGGCGTTACTGGCGGCGGATCTTTGGCGCGAATACGCAGCCAAGTTTACGGCGGATCAATTGTTCGATGCCAAACAGGAGGTGCCTCCTCCTCCGCCCGCGCCACCACAGCTTACCGAGGAAGAAATTGACGAACTCAGCAGGCCCGTTCAACTGGGTGAGGGCGGCGATATTATGCAATTCACAACTGCAAGGGTATTGCGGCGGGTCAATCTCTGGATGGCAGGTGCAACCATAAGGCTTGAGGGAAAGAATGGCACGAAGAATCAAGGACGGTCCAACGGATCGAAATCAGAATCCGCGGACGGGCAGGACAAGCCGCAAATGAAGACCGCCTTCCAGGTGATCAACGAGATGGTCACAGCGCGATTGAAACAACCCTTCGTGGATTACCTGGACGACACCGGCAAGCGGGATACAGGACACGATCCCATCCCCAGCCCGGAATATGAACTCCTGCGAAAGCGCGGTCTGATCGTGCTCAGCGCTGGCGTCAGCAATCCGCGGTTCAGCCCGGTCATTGAAGAGAAGGTGATAGGGCAGTGGGAGGCAAACTGGCTGGGAAACGCGAGAAAGGAAAGAGATCAGATCGATCGGCGACGCAGTCTCGTGGAAACAGCCGGCCTGGAGGACGCCCTATTGCAGTATGCCGAATCCATGAGCCGCGCGTTGGTCCGCGAAAATCCCCAGGATCTCAAGGCGGCCTTCAAAACCCTGCTTAACCGTACGCGCTCACTCATCATCCGCAGCGACCAACTCCGGCGTAAGATGAGCACCGAGCAGGAGGAACTGGACAATATCATCCGCTGGATTGAGGTCAACGGATCATGAATACGACCGGCGTTCCTGAATCCCCGCTAAAAAAAGAGGGGCGGCTGTTTAGTGAATGGCTCACCAGATTTGCCAATGCGGTGGTGAACAGGATTTTCGATCTTTCACCGCAGGCATCTGCGATCCGCTCGGTCTGGATTGTGATTCTTTTCTTCCTCACCGGCTTCGTAATCAGCCTGGTCTACTATCCTCTGGGTCTATGGTTCCAACGGATACAGGATATTTTTCTCTTTGTTTTCAACAGCGCCTACCGGGCAACCTATCAGGGCGACCCGCTCCTTTCGCTCGTCTCGTTCGCCTGGCAGGTGTTTATCGATCCGCGCAACCTTCATTTTCTTCCGCTCATGCTCGCCTCGTTTTTCATATCCTTGCAATCCGCGGCTATCTACCTGGCGGATATTTTCGAAATTGAGGATGTCTCGATCGCACGCAATCACGTTTTCGAAGTGGCACTCTCCGGAAGCGATGATGTCATCCGCATCTCGGAGGGCGAAGTGCT
Source organism: Anaerolineales bacterium (assembly GCA_035512375.1). GTDB lineage: Bacteria > Chloroflexota > Anaerolineae > Anaerolineales > Villigracilaceae > Defluviilinea. The sequence goes on along the minus strand of DATKED010000325.1, from coordinate 4,315 downwards.
CGAAGAGCACAGGAAGTCACCGAACTTTTTGATCGGCGGCCCCGGCAGGATCATCGTGGATCTGGATTCAGCCGCCCTCTTCGAAAAACCTGACGGGACACCGCACGTAATTGGTCCGACAGCTGGCGGGAGAGCCGTCATCGAGGGTTTTGAGCGCTTCCGTGAAGCGATTGATTTGCGCGATCACTTTATCGATCTGCGGGATCGGGACGACAAATCCCGTTCCGTGAACAGCCGCAGCCGCGACGGTCTCCCCATCGCTGCAACAGACGTGAGTTTCATCTTCAGCATCCATCGAACCGTGGATGAAAAAGAGGCGGAAATCAAACCTGCCAGGAAGGGAAAGAGGCAGACAGGCTTGTTTAGTCGGAAAGCCGTCGAAAAGGAGCCAGTAAAAGAAACGAAAAAAGATCCGGATCCCTATCCGTTCAGCAAAAAAGCCGTCGAGAACATCGTCTATAAAGCGGCTTCACAGGTAACGCCGGATCAGATAAATCCATCGACGTACAAGTTTTCGTGGATCAATAATATGACTGGCCTCGTGCGCTCGGAACTGGGGGGGTTTATGGCCAAGCGGGATCTGACGGTATACCTTGCAAGTACGAATTATCCCGAGAGGGACAGGGCCGTGAATCGGGAAAACGAGTTTGTAGAGCAGGCGCGGAGGGTGATCCCGCCCCATGAAGATCCGCCCCAACCTCAGAACGTACCGCCGGTGCCTGATTTCACACCGCGGTACAAGATAACCAACCTGTTCAACGAATTCACCAGCGATTTCACAAAAAAAGCGCAGGAACGCGGGGTCGAACTGCGCTGGATCGGGATCGGTACGTGGCAGACACCCATTCCGAACGTGATAGATAAACATCTCGAGGCGTGGAAAATCAGCCGGGAAAACCAGGGGAACGGAAGCGATGGCGCGATGAACGCATTGAGGCATGAGACGGCATTAACCCGCAGCCTGGAATTGATCCAGGAGATTCCCCTAGGATCCTATCACCAGGCTTTGGAACGAACGCGAAATCCGCTTCGGGTCATGTTCGGCGTAGTCGTGGATTTCCATAAACAGTTGAATCAAGCGAAGGATTTGTATATTCACAAGCGTGAGACCCCTCCGAATGTGCTGGGGGATGCAATCAGACTTCTCGACAATATTGTGTATCGATTCCGTCAAAACCAACCTCCGTTCCAGGAAGATGAAGTTACGGCAGAAGAAGTCCAGGAAACCGCCGGGGAACCGGAGTCTGCAGTTCCCGGTCCCGGCGAGGTGGCTTTCGATGAACTTGTGCGACTGGTCGGCGGTGATGTTGCAGAAGCAAATCGGAGGATCGAAAATGAACAGATACAATTCCCGAACGACCCACCTGAAATCCTGATCGAGCGCGCCATCGACCGGCTCGACCATGACCGGCAGGGATAACCGATATAAGATGGATCATTTCCAGCAAGCCGCCAATGTGAGCCGCGCCAGAAGCGCCGGACTTCCCCTCGTCGCCCTCGAATCGACAGTCATCACGCATGGGCTGCCGAAACCCCAAAATTTACAGCTTGCCCGCGACATGGAGCGCGCCGTCCGTGAGGCTGGGGCGACCCCCGCAACTATCGCGTTTTTAGACGGCGAACTCCATATCGGTCTGAATGAGACCGAATTGGAGAGACTCGCCAACGAGAAAGAACCCTGCAAGGTCGGTCCGCGCGACTTCGCAACAGTCATCACGCAAGGAGCAAGCGGAGGGACAACTGTTGCAGGCACGATGTTCGCCTGCAAGAATACAACCATCAGGGTGTTTGCCACCGGCGGAATCGGCGGCATACATCGCGAGACTCCCTTTGATGTGTCAGCGGACCTGCAAGCACTCGCAACCATCCCCATGATTGTTGTTTGCGCGGGGGCAAAAGCCATCCTGAATTTACCCGCCACGCTGGAATATCTAGAAACGATGGGCGTGCCGGTTGTCGGCTACGGCACGGACGACTTCCCCGCATTCTATTCGCGCGAAAGCGGACTCGACGTCAGTGTGAAACTCGATTCGCCTCAAGAGATTGCCGATTTCGCGAAGGTGCATTGGGGTACGGGGTTGCAGAGCGCGGTCCTCGTGGCGAACCCGGTCCCGGGGCCAGAATCAATTTCGAAAGACGAGATGGAGCCGTTGATCGAGAAGGCATCCAAAGAAGCGAAGGAAAAAGGAATCCAGGGCAAAGAGATCACCCCGTTCCTCCTCGGGCGGATCAACGAGTTGACGAATGGGAAATCCATACGTGCGAACCTGGCGTTGTTATTGAACAACGCGCATCTGGCAGCGCAGATCGCCATTGCATGGCGCAGGAACGAAAGAAGAAAAGCTGCATGAAGCCTGCATTGAGCGAGTCGAAATGAAGAACAGGTTCACTCTCAAGGCATACATCCCCGCAAAACCATCCGAGGTCTACAAAGCCTGGATGAGCACAAAGGGTCATTCAGCGATGACGGGCAGCGCTGCCAAAGTGGAGGGCAGGGTTGGAGGAAAATTCACCGCGTGGGATGGTTATATTTTTGGAACCACAAAAGAACTAACCCCGAACAGACGCATCCTGCTTGCGTGGCGGACGACCGAGTTCCCCGACGATGCTCCGGATTCACAGGTGGAGATTTTGCTCGAAGAGGCGAAGGGCGGGACGAAGATCACTCTCACCCACACGGACATGCCCGAAGATCAGATGGCTGAATACAGGCAGGGTTGGGAGGATTTTTACTTCAAGCCGATGAGAGAATTCTTTGAAGACAAGCTCTCATGATCATACAATGCTGCTTCTACAGGTGAACTTTTTCTTTTCCCTCTAAGTCCATCCTCCGAGGCTTTGTCTTAATGTCCATACTTAGGAGATCGTCCTGCACTTTTCTTGTTTCGCAGGTTTGCCTAAGAAGAGTTGAAATCCGGCCAACATAGTTTGGCAAGGAAAAATTTTCTCTCACCCATTTCTGGGCTGCTTTACCCATTTCTGCCGTTCGAACCGGATCTTGCCAAAGTCGATCGATTGCGCTTGCCATTGCATCAGGATCATTCCCCTTCACCAAATATCCGGTTTCCCCGTCCTTTACATACTCAGCAATGCCCGGCAGGTAGGTAACGATGACAGGTTTGCCAAGAGCCTGTGCTTGCAACACGGAGGTGGACCCTGCGCACCACATCCCCGTGTCGGAACGTAATGGGATCACCACAAAACGGGATTCTGCAGTCACATCTTTTATTAGCGATGGATGATTGAAGGATTTTAACTGCACGTTGGAAGGAATATCCATCCCTTCATAACCCGCTTTGAATCTATCCCAGGCGCTTACAGCACTGAGCTGGCAGGTCACGTGCGGCAGTTTTTGCATGGCTCGAATCAGTGTGGGATAATCCCGCCTGGATAGCCCTTGACTCATGAAGAATGGCGTCTCATCGGGATTTGGTGCAGTATCACTCGGATGGAAGAACTCCAAATCCACATAGTTAAGACAGCTGCTGATCTTCTCCGGGCCAATAGATAGTTTCGCCATTAATGCGTCAGCTTCTGCCTGGCTGTATGTAATAATGTGAGACCACCGTTGTTGAAGATTCAATAGTTTTATTGCCGAAAGCCATTTTGGAGTCATGGCGTTGAGCAAGATCGCGATGTGCTTCACCTGGGGATCGAGGATGACGCCCAGAGGAACTGCGATCCTCTCCGACATGCTTAGAACAACGTCGAATTTTTCCTGCTTCACCTTTTGAGCGATCTCCCAGGCCCAGAAAAAATCCGCGTGAATTCTTTCCTCCAGTTTGCGCACAAGCCGGTGATCATGCATCCAGGGCGTGTCATAATCCATGTAGCTCGCCGGTAATTGGTCACTGAGTTCCAGGTACTCCAGACGATAGCGCTGTCCGGCGCCTAGCTCCTCGAGGAAATTCTTCGGTTTGTAACTGGTTGCAACAATCAATGCTTTCATAGATATGTCACCTCCAGAAAATCAAAAGGGAAAACCTCTGATTTCCTGTCCTTTCTTTTGAGTATCTTTCCCACCTCCTGCAGACGCAAACCTGGGCCAGCTGCTGGAATCGCTTCCGTCATGAGGTATCTCCTAAGTGTCATGGGACCTTTTTGATGAAACATGACGCAAGTCGTGATGTCAGGTTACACCCAAAAGTCAGCTGGGAAATCAGCCCACCTTTTACCCGGTTATTACAATGAAAAGGGCGATCCAGCACTAAAATCTCCGAAAACTTCCTCGAAAATTCCAAGTGAGGATCAAACCGCCAGGCTTTGTCCGCGAATTGTCTACTCAAGTGCACAGAGGTCAAAGTACAGCGGAGCC
>DATKED010000324.1:0-4680 GCA_035512375.1 Anaerolineales bacterium | reverse complement strand
TGTTCTGTGCTGAGATACGGAAGCAACTCAGTGCTGCCCAATTCATCCACACAATCTTCCACAAAAGTCCTGTTGGTCTTCTTGAGCGCCTTTTCCTGCCTGGGCGTAAGTCCTCGGGCATCCTCCTGATAATACTCCGTGGCTGCCTCGGGGCAGGTCAGCCCACCGGAGAGCGCCATGCCGCGCTGGTCGAAGAAGACAATATCAAAGGATTCGAAGATGCTGGGATCGAAACCGCTGCTGTAGTAATCCGCGGAAAGGACGCCCGAGGTGCCCGGTCCGCCGGTCGCGGTCACGAACATCCCTTTGCGGGCGCCGGAAGCAGGGAGCACGGCGAATACGACCGGGATGGTACGTGTGTCAGCGGGGTTGAAGTGATCGAGAGGTACGTTAATCGTTACACAGGTAAAATAACTATCCTCAAAGCAGGGAACGCCTCCGAGATCATCGAGGGTTTGCTGCGTGTCGGTTTTCAGGGGGATTGCAGATGGGGCGGTTGGAGCGGCGGCGATGGATGAAAGAAAAATTGCAAGAATGAGAGACAATCGCATGACAGGAGAAAAATTCGTTTTCATTTACTCTTCCTTTAATCAAACATCGTTTACGTGTTTTAACGTTCAGAATTCATTATAGGGAAAACTGACGAGGTGGCAATACTTTCACCATGTCAGAAGGTTACAGCCCAGGCTATTATGTGAATTTTTCGAGGATTTTCGTGATAGTGGTTCCCTTCCGTATTGTGGCGGGCATTTTAAGTATTTTCTCCACGAAATTGGTTGAGAAAATGGAATTTTCCCTGCCCCGCCGCAGGTTATAGACTTCCCGCCCTTTAACCGCGAAATCGTCCACGTCACTTTTGAAGGATAGTAATGCCTGCTGGCTTTTCCTATCGGGCTTCTTTTGGAGGAATGCGACAAATACCGTCTCCGCGCCTTTGGCGGTAAATGGACTTTTCTCTGCAATGGATCGGACTTCCCGCATCGTTCTGACGAAAAGGTGGATCTTGTACTCAGCGGCTTTTTTCAGCGGATGTTGGATCCGCTTCGAAAGTACATCTGTGTCCTCTTCTTCGGATTCGAAGATCACGTTCCCGGACTGGATGTACGTCTGCACGTTCTCCAGCCCGGCGGACTCGAACATCTTTTTCAGGTCAAGCATTTTGATGATGGCGTGTCCGCCCACGTTGATCGCGCGCAGGAAGGCAACATACTTCATAGTTACACTATCTCTACCTGTAATCGGAGAAATTCACCATACTGGCTTGCCGCCCTCGCCGCCGCGCGTTCCTGGGTATTCGTCAGATCGGTGATCAGCATGAATTCGATCAGGACTTCCTTCTTCTTTAGAGTCCGTCTCCAGCCGCCCACGATCTGACCGTCCAGGATGATGACATTCGCAAGGAGGGATGGATCATCCCCTTTTATTCCGGCTCGCCCAGCCACCTGTCCAATGGCACTGCGGTCTTTAAATCCAATAAAGTATTCATCATAGTTTGGTAATAAATGAACTGCAGGGGATTTCTCAAGAGTTGGTGCAACAGAACTGTCAAACCAATAGGTTTTCCCGTCGATCACTTCATTTACAAATTGCGATTTCACGGCCTCGATGCCTTCCTTTGCGTCCGCCACGGTCAGCCCGGACCACCACGTGAAATCATGCAGGGTCGCGGGACCTCGAGTTACGAAATATCGCCGCGTCAGTGCAGCCAGTGCTTCATCACGTCTCAACGCTTGGACTCTTGGCGCGCGCTCTTCCAAAAGGGCATAGGTAAATTGTTTTCCCTTTCTGGCACCGCTGCAAATAATCCCATCCAATTCGGCGGACATCATGAAATATGCCAGTCTCGGGCCTTTCGCAACGATCCCTGCTGTCTCGAAGGCAGAGCCAAGTTCTGAACGCGTCAGCTGTTTGTTCCCTTGCAGGGCTTTTTCCAGTACCCTGTAGCTTTTCTTGATGATCGCTCGATCCAATTCCAGTTGGCGGTACATAAATGCATTGACAGCATGGACGCGCGGCGCTGTCAGTGCCAGCATCCAGCGGATATCTTCCGGCGTCACGAAATGCCAGGTGGGTCGCATGAGGTGTGTGCGCAGGATCTTTCCTTCGTTGAAAGCCTTATCCAGGATAGGATCTGTCGCACCCTTCATGCGTTGACCAAGCGCCCATTTTGCGCCGGCATAATCCTGGGACTGCACAGCACCAAGGCTTCCTACAACCTGGCCTGGTTCAGTGAAATTTGTGTGCGAAAGGAACTGGTTGTAGAGTCGATGACGGACAATATCTAAAGTCATTCTAAAACAGCATGCCTTTCCGGTTTCTTGATAAATTGTAAAATACTAGAGATCAGCGCCGAACAACTTCAGCTCGATGTCATCAGCCGATAAACGGACCATTTTCTCGAACCGCAGCCCGATCTTTTCGAGGACCCGGATCGATCCCGCATTGGCAGGGTCTGTGATCGCGACAACCCGCTTCAACCCGATCACATCTTTTGCATAAGCCTTCACAACCCGCGCGGCTTCAACGGCATATCCCTTGGACCAAAATTTCGGCAGGAGTGCGTAGCCAATGTCAATATCATCCAACCCGTCTCGCTTGATGAGTCCGCAGATCCCAATGGACTCGTTTGTCTCTTTCAAGACAACCAGGTACAAGCCAAACCCATTTTTGGTATAACTCGCAACAGGACCATTCAGAATATAGGAACGTGCATCGTCCAGCGTCTTAATGTTGCGATCCCCGATATTCTGAATCCAGGATGGATCATTCAACAGCTCAGACATGAACTCGGCATCATCCTGCGTTAGTTGGCGGAGGATCAATCGTTCTGTTTCGAGGATTGTCACAGGAAATACTCCTAAACTTGAACTTATGGCAAAACAAAAATCTCCGGTTGCAGGCTGGAGATTTTCATTTGGTAGATTTTATCTCATTCGAATGGAGAAGCTGAGTGCAATCCTGGATTGATCTTGACTCAAAAGCTATTTCTTTCCTCGGTCCACCACAGCCTTGACGAGTTTCACGGCGATACTCCCGCCCGGCACGAGCATCCCAACGGCATCTGCAGTCACATCGAAGAACAGATCGCGGCTGATAATCCCCTTGATCTGATCGCTCCATTTCTTGCCGCCGCTGTGCATCTCGCCCAGCAGCGCGTCGAACTCGACTACCACACGCTTCCCTTTGCTTGCCCACTGATACTCCAGCGCGTAGACGGGGCGGAAGTTGAGCTCGATCGTTTCGACATCCACGCGTTCCTCATGGATGATCTGTGCCTTTGTGACCGGTTGGATGACTTCGCCGAGCACCTGCCTCACGATGGCTGTCGCCCGCATTTGAGGGGGCACCACGAGCATATCATTTGGCACGAAATGCTCAAGGTCTGTGATCTCAGTTTTGGTAAAAGATTGAAAACGGCTCAGGTCTGCCTTTTGGCCCGAAAGACCATCAAAAAAGCGAGTGGCGCGATGTTCCTCCACGCAATGCTCGATCCCATTCAGTGTGAGAGAAGGATTGCCTGTGGAGTTTAGCGTCAGCCTTTGCCCAAGCACGGTGACCTGGCGCACCTCTTCGCCCTTGATCGGGATCGTGTACACCTGCTGACGGTCATAGGCCGTGCGACTTGCCGCTGTCACCACCCAGAAGGGCTCCAGTCGGTTCTCAACCGAAACCACCTGCATCTCGGCGGGGTTTGGCCGGGAGATCAACGTCCCAAACATGCCCGCGACCAGCGATGTCTTTTTCTTTTCTATCCGGTCACGCGCCACTTCAAGGGAGATCTGCGGAACGAAATAATAAGCATGTTCTTCAGCAAGACTGATTTCCATAAGTGCTTCTCCATATAAAGTATGTTCATTTGAGCATGTTTACTTGATTTTATTGTAGAGGCTCTTTTTCAGAATACAATTGCATTTTGCTTTTAAGAATATGCTTTCAATATAAATCCCCTTCTCAACGGAATGTGAACATCCTGTCAAATCCCCCGATTTCGAAGACTTCGCGCGTGTTATCGCTGCAGTTCAAAAGAACCAACGACTTTCCCGCTGCATCTGACTCCTTTTTAAGGATTAGCAGCGCCCGAATCACGGACGAGTCCAGAAAAGCGACGTCGGCGCAATTGACGTGAATCTCCTTAACCCGCTCGTTAGACAGGGCTTGTTGGTTTGCGTTCTGGATTTCTTCCTGCGTTGAATAATCTACATTGCCCGAAAGTATGATGCTGGCCACATCATCGTGGAACTCTATTGCTACAGTCATGTCAGCCTCCTTGTCTACTTATAAAGCAAGGCGCAAGGATTCTCGAATGAAATCACTGCATCTTTGAACAGTATACCACTCCGGGGTTCGGGTCGACATCCGCCTTGTGTACCGCCTCGTTCCCCTAAACTGGTTGACAGTCGCATGTATTGAAGCGAATAGACAGGAAAGACTACCCTGGTCGTGGAAGATTACGGTTGGTCCGATATTTCCTTCTGTGATCGTACTTAGCCTTGCAGCGGAGCATTCGGTAAGCGGTTTTGTTACGATACAGGGCGATGAGGATCAATTTAACAAACAGAATAACACATTCTTGCTTGCCATTCGAAGAACACGCCTATCCCTGCGCTAGGTGCAAGGATAGGCACTGCCTTAAGTGGATCAATGTGCGAAGAGCGCAAGGATAATAGGAGATCAACAGCA
>DATKED010000323.1:0-16362 GCA_035512375.1 Anaerolineales bacterium | reverse complement strand
TGATCCTTCCTCAACCGCAGACTGGATAGCACATTGCCTGCATCGGGATAATCCGCTTCGGGCGCGCCAGCTTTGACATAACGAAGTTCCAGCAGGCGCAGTTGACGCGGCTCGACTCCAATTCGCGTTTCCCGGCTTCGCGTCAGACCGAGCGCCTGCGCGGCTTTGCGAAAGGCGCCATCCCACTCTGACGGATTTTCAGGATAGGCAAAGATTTGAAGTTTATACGGTAATGATGAGACCTTCTGCAATTCCAGCTCAGGTAAAACGATGGCAGGGTCCTGGTCCCTGGCGAACATCAAAACGACCGGGCGTTCCATTAAGTGGAAATGCAAGCCGGTAAGATGCGTCAGGGTAGGGCCGGGATTCAGGATAACAGCATCCAGGCCAGATGTCCGGAGTGAAGCGTTGAGTGTGTCGAAGCGAGATTGAGTCATATGAGTCTCCTAATCCAAGTTATGAGTCTTCTTCGCGAAGAAGTACAAAATCCAGTCGACGATCACAGGAAAGAGTGTATCAAATGTTGTAATGATGCGGAACCACCATGGAATGACCAGACTGCGCCGCGGATGTTTGGCAACCCCAACGACACGACGCGCTACGTATTCGGAAGTCATATGTATGTTCATTGACCTGTTGATCCTTTCGCGCGCAACAGTTCTTTCAAGTTGTTTGCCGAATTCCGTTGTGGCGGGACCGGGATAGATTCCAGATACTTTGATCCCAAAAGGAGCCACTTCCCGTCGAAGTGCATCGGTAAAGGCGCGTACACCATATTTGCTGGCGGAGTAGGTTGTGATAAGCGGCGCCGCGATGAGACCAGCAACCGAAGACATATTGATGATGTGCCCCTCCCGCCGCTTGAGCATGTGTGGAAGTACCGCGCGTGTCACAAGCATTGTGCCAACCAGATTGACGCGGATCATTGTTTCGATATGACGTTCGGGCTTGAGATTCTCGAACCAGTCCACGCCGCCAAACCCGGCGTTATTGAAAAGGATATCTATCTTCCCATAAAGATCAAGCACTGTTTGCACCATCCGGTCAATTTCGGCGCGCTGATTGATATCGACCAGGATGGCAAAGGCTTCTCCACGTTCGCTTTGGATCTCAGCCGCGATGGCCTGCAACTTTTCGATGCGACGTGCAGCAAGCACTACACAGCAGCCTTCCTTGGCGAACAGCCTCGCAGCGTCCTCACCAAACCCTGAGGATGCGCCCGTGATCACAACAACTTTTCCCTGCAGCGAGTCTGCCATGATTTTCGCCGGTGATAGTATCATGAAAAACGCAAAACGCTATCCGCGTTTTGCGTTTTGATATTGCTTCGACTGTGTTTGTTACAATTTAGTCACTATCGTCCTGTCCATCATCCTTGGGTTGTTTTCTCGGCCGGGGTGGTTCGATCACCGCCTTTGAAGAGAGGGCGATCTGAATGACTTCATCCATATGTTTTACAGGGATGATCTTCAGTTCAGACTTGGCTGTCTTCGGCAGTTCAGTCAAATCCTTTAAGTTCTTTTCGGGCAGCACAACCGTCTTCAATCCGGCGCGATGAGCAGCCAGCACTTTTTCACGTACGCCGCCTATCGGCAGCACGCGCCCGCGCAGGGTGATCTCGCCGGTCATGCCGACGTGCTTAAAGACCGGGCGTCCCGTCAGGGCAGAGACGATGGCGGTCGCCATGGTGATGCCAGCCGATGGTCCATCCTTCGGGATCCCCCCCTCCGGCATGTGGACGTGAATATCCATGCGTTCGAAGACTTCCATGTCAATTCCCAGTGAAGGCGCACGCGACTTGATATACGTCAGCGCGGCCTGCCCGGATTCCTGCATCACGTCCCCCATTTGGCCGGTCATTTGAAGGCCGCCCTTGCCTTCCAGAATGGCTACTTCAACAGGCATGATCTCGCCGCCGTTCTCCGTCCATGCCAGGCTGGTCACAACGCCAACTTCATCGTTGCGCTCGGCTTCCGTTTGGAAGACCTGTTGCGGACCCAGGAACTTTTCAATCGATTCACCCGTGACGATGGTGGGAAACTTCCGCCCCTCCGCTTTCATGCGCGCCACTTTACGACAGACCCGCCCGATCTCACGCTCCAGATTACGGACCCCGGCTTCGTAGGTATATTCGCGAATAATGCGCCTGATCGCATCAGGCTCGAACACAATCTTCAATTCATCCACGCCATTTTCATATATCTGACGTGGGAGCAAATAGCGGTTCGCGATCTCAAGTTTCTCCTCTTCAATGTAGCCCGGAAACTCGATCACTTCCATGCGGTCAAGCAGTGCGGGAGGGATCGTGCCAAGCGTGTTTGCAGTGGTCACGAACATGACCTTTGCAAGATCGAATGGCAGTTCAAGATAATGATCGCTGAACGCGTTGTTCTGCTCGGGGTCCAATACTTCGAGCATCGCTGAGGCAGGGTCGCCGCGGAAGTCGGAATAGAGTTTATCGATCTCATCCAGCATGAACAGCGGGTTGGACGTCCCCGCGCGCTTCATGGTCTGAAGGATGCGCCCGGGCAGCGCGCCAATATAGGTACGCCGATGACCACGGATCTCCGCTTCATCGCGCACGCCACCTAATGACACGCGCACAAACTTGCGCCCAAGCGACTCTGCAATCGAACGGCCCAAAGACGTTTTCCCAACGCCGGGCGGTCCCACAAAACACAAAATCGGCTGTCGTTCTTTCTTTGGTTTCAGAGAACGGACTGCGATGTACTCAAGGATGCGCTCCTTGGCCTTTTTTAATCCATAATGATCCCGGTCCAGGATCTTTGCCGCGTTCCTCACATCCAGATTATCGGGTGTTGTATACGTCCACGGAAGTTCGACGATCCAATCAATATACGTGCGGATGATGCCAACTTCGGGCGCCATCGGGGGCATCTGGTTGAGACGGTCCAGTTCCTTGAGAGCGACCAGTTTCGGTTCATCCGGCAGATTCGCCGCTTCCACTTTTTTCTTTAATTCATTTGCATCGCGGGTGAAGATATCGCCTTCGCCCAATTCATTTTGGATCTGCCGCATTTGCTCGCGCAGATAGTATTCACGCTGACTCTTATCCACTTCGCTTTGCACGCGCGAATGGATCTCATCTTCCAGTTCCAGCACATCCACTTCCTGCGCCAGGATCTTGTTCAATGCCTGCAGTCGTCCACGCGGGTCCGGCAGCAGCAACAGACTCTGCTTGGCTTCCACATTCAAAGCCAGCGAGGTGGCGACCATATCGGCCAGCCAGCCCGGCTCAGCGATGTTCAGCGCGAATAAATGCGCTTCTTCAGGGATGGAACGGTCGAGTTGCACACAACGCTCGAACAGGTCCAGAACTGAACGCATGAGCGCTTGCGTTTGACGGTCAGCGGCTTGAGGCTCCATAATGACTCGCGCCCGCACCATCAGATACGGCGTCGTGCGGATGAACTCCACGATCTCGACGCGGCGGCGTCCCTGCACCAGTGCGGAGTGCGAGCCGTCTGGCATTTGCAGCAGCCGTCCCACCGCCATCTCCACACCGATTGGCAGGAAATCCTCGGGTCCCGGATGATCGAGGTCGGGGTCATGTTGTGTAAGCCCGATCACGGTCTGCTCTTTGTTTTGCGCCTCCTGCACAGCCAGCAGCGATCCCTCACGCCCGACAAAGATCGGTGAGACCATACGCGGAAAGACGACGAGATCGCGCAGCGCCAGGACTGCCGCTTCGATCATGCCCTCGTCATCGGGCTCGCGGTTTGGGATGCGATACAATTCCTCTGTGCGCTGCGAGAGGGTTAAGTCAAAATTATCTTCTTCTTCATTCCAGTCTTTTGTGGGTGTCATTTGTTATTCCAGGCAGGGACTCAGCAGAGAACAAAACAACGCGGACTTGCCCCGGGTCTGCTGTAGCCCTACACGTTTAAATTTAATCTATGCTTTGAACTAATAAGGCAATGCTACCATCTTTTTCGGAGAATTCCAGCCCGCACCGATAAAATTCTTACATTTCATTCCGTCCTCTTGCGCCAGGCAGCACTGACTTCCCCGGCAAACGCAACACTCCCAGCAGATAAAACCACTTTTTGTTCCCCAGCCAATTCCAATGCCCGTTCCAATGCGTTCAGCACCGGTGTGACAGCTTCCACCGGAATGCCAGCTTGCCTCACCTGTTCGGCGATCCACGCAGCGGAAGGTGCGCGGGGATGATCTGCCCGCGTCGCCACGACGCATTCCAAACGCGGCTTGAGCTCCTCCAACATGCCTGAAATATCCTTGTCTTCCAGTGCGCACAAGAGAAGGATAACGGGCCTTTCAGGAATATACTCATCCAGGGTTTCGCGCAAACGCAGTGCAGAATCGGGGTTGTGAGCCGAATCAACAATGACGGGCGGCTCGCGCCGGAGGACTTCAAAGCGGGCAGGCCACTTGACCTGTGCAAATCCCTTTTGAATGGCTTCATCTAAAATTGGGATGCCGCTCGTTCTTAGCGCAGCATAAGCAATCGCCGCGTTTTCAATTTGATGAACTCCCAAAAGTGGAATCGTGAGCTCAATAGATTGAAGTTCTTGTGAAGGAAAGACACTTGCACCCGACGCACACCGCCCCGGTTGGTCGGCGCCGGGGAGTGCAGGTGGGAAAGAGGAAAGACGGAGACTCTGACCATCGAGAGATGACGTCAATCGTTCAAACTTTACGTCTTTTCCAACCAACACAAACGGGCAATTCTTCTCTTTGGCTACACGCTCTACGACTTCGAGAGCTTCATCGGTTTGTGGGGCTGAGACAACAGGGACGCCTTCCTTGATAATCCCGGCTTTCTCGCCCGCGATCTTCCCAAGTGTATTGCCCAACACGGCCATGTGGTCATACGATAAAGAAGTAATGACCGATACTTTCGGCATGACGATGTTGGTTGCATCCAATCGTCCACCCAGGCCGACTTCGATCACTGCCGCATTGGCATTATTTTTTGCAAATGCCAGGAAGCCAAGAGCGGTGGTGATTTCAAACGTAGTGAGCTTCGGAATCTTCGCGACCGCCGGCTTTACTTCCTCCACCAATTTAACCAACTGTTGATGCGAGATCGGTTCGCCATTGATCTGGATCCGCTCTACATAATCCCACAAATGCGGAGAGGTATACAAACCCGTTTTATATCCCGCGCCTTGTAACGCGGACGCGCACAGTGCTGCAACCGACCCTTTGCCTTTCGTCCCTGCCACATGGATGATGGGATACTTCTCCTGCGGCTCCCCAAGTTCTCCCATCAACGCGAACATGCGGTCCAGGTTGAACTCTGCCTTGGCAAGCTCAGAGATATGTTTGAGGCTATAATCAACGAAGGAATAAAGGTAATCGAGGGCTCGGTTGTAGGCGGTTTCGGTATCATTCATGTGAGGGATTGTAAAACGTAATCGGTAATTCGTAAATCATAAGGCAACACATGGAGACCTGTTTCATCTGCCGGAAGCAAAATGGAGGAGAAGCTGCCCCACCTGGTGGATACATCTACGAAGATGAGCACTGGATGGTCTGCCACGCGCCTGCGAAGTTGGGACCATTGGGAACATTGTTCATCGAGTCAAAGCGGCATTTTCTTGATTACGCGGAAATGACGGATGAGGAGTCCGCTTCACTGGGGAATGTCATGCGGAAGGTCTATCACGCCCTCAGGTTGCATACAGAGGCGGAGCGGATTTATCAAGTTACCCTGATGGAAGGAGTGCCGCATTTCCATTCATGGCTTGTGCCGCGGCGAAAAGATGACACCGAGCACGGGATGAAATTCCTTGCAAGGGATGATTCGTGCAAGGTGGAGGATGCAGGCGCCTTGGCTGAGAAGTTGCGTGCATTAATGAAAAAATAGCATTTTTCCGGCTTTTCCATATCGAAATCACTGATTTGACGCATTACTCAACCCGATGTATAACTTGTACAAATTGTACACTTCGTACAAAGGAGAAAAGAATGAAAAATACAAAGGTCAAAAGCGGTGAAGCACGCACGAAATGGCGTGACCTGCTTGATCAGGTGTTGACAGGTAAGGAGGAAGAATGGAAGCACAATCCAAACGTTGCGCGTTCCTGGGATGATGTAGATACAGAGCTGGATCAATCGAAATGAGCAAAACCCGCTGGCAAGTAATCCTCCATCGCAAGGCGGAAAGAGTTCTAAAGCGACTGGCTGGAGATCTGCTGGAGCGAATCCGTCGGGCGATTCGTGGTCTGGCAAGCGAGCCGCGCCCCCTGGTTATAAAAAACTTACCGGTGTCGAAAAATTATATCGTACTCGTGTGGGGGATTGGCGCATTATTTACGCGATTGAAGATGAACAATTAATCGTTCTAGTTCTTGAAACCTCTTCGCACGTTGGTGCCTATCGCAACCTTTGAATTTCAGCCTCTTGAAATTATGATTGCTACCCTCACCATTCACCTCCATCTCCCCGCATGCGCTTCCTTGAAAGAAAAGCGCGGACGAATCAAGCCGCTGATCGCGCGCTTGCAGCGCGAGTTCAACGTTTCTGTGGCGGAGATGGGTTTGCAGGATATGTGGCAGGAGACGGTCATCGTCTGCGCGATGGTTGGGAACGAGCGTGGGTATCTTGAATCCGCGCTGCAAACTGTGGCAAAATGGGTGGAAGGTCACTGGACGAACGGAGATGTCATTGAGCAAAGAGTTGAGATCATTTAGACACCCTGGACACCCGGGAGAACCCTTGTATACTGCGTGTCCTTTATATTAAGAAAGGGAGTGTTATGGATTTAGGATTGAAAGACAAACGTGCTTTTGTCGCCGGTTCCTCGCGCGGGCTTGGGTTTGCCACCGCGCTGATGCTTGCCATCGAAGGCTGCAAAGTTGCCGTCAACAGCCGTGAGGAAGAAAACGCCAAAGCCGCGCAGGAGAAGATAACGAGTGAAACAGGCACACAGGCTTACGGCTTCGCGGGAGATGTGAGCGATGCAACTGCTGCGGATAACCTGATTCAGTCAGCCGCCGAGGCGTTAGGCGGACTCGACATCCTGATCACAAATGCCGGTGGTCCGCCGGCCGGGTCATTCGAGCTATTTGATGAAACCACGTGGCAAAAGGCAGTGGATACATCCTTCATGAGCCATGTGCGCTTGATCCGCGCCGCCCTGCCCCATTTACGAAAGTCCGATTCACCAAGCGTGTTGACCATTACTTCCTATACCGTCAAGCAACCGCTCCCAAACCTTGTTCTCTCCAACAGCATTCGCGCCGCAACGGTGGGATTGACCAAATCTCTGGCGCTGGACCTCGGCAAGGAGGGCATTCGCTTCAACTCGATCATGCCCGGCTGGACGCAGACCGAGCGTGTGATGGAGCTGATGGCTTTTCGCGCTGAAAACAACAATACAACGGTTGAAGAAGAAAGCACCAAACAAACCACTGAGATCCCGCTTGGACGCATGGGACGCCCGGAGGAATTTGCGAACGCGGCTGTCTTCCTCGTCTCACCGGCTGCGTCATTTATCCATGGCGTCGCGCTGGCAGTAGATGGCGGAATCACCAAGGGAACATTTTAATGACGCGTTTCGTATTCCTATTCGTGATGATCTTAATTGCAGGTTGTACACCAAAGCCAACAGCCATAGTTTCGGAAGCGGACGAAGCTCGTACTACATTGGTTAATTTTCTTACATTGTTGAGCACAAAGAATTATACCGAAGCTGTCCCGCTGTACGGCGGTGATTACGAAGCATTACAGGTATTTAACTCTGAAATCGATCCTGCCGATCATCTGGCGCTTTGGACGTGGGTCTGTGAGAATCGCCTTCTTCAGTGTCTGGAAGTCCGTTCGGCAGTATTGAGGAATCAGGAAGGCGATACACACGTCTTTCAGGTAGAATTCAACAACCCGGATGGCAGTTTGTTTGTGTTGGGTCCCTGCTGCGGGGCAAATGAGACCGAGATGCCGCCTGTTTCCCAATTTGCATATACCGTAATGAAAAACGCTGAGGGTAAATTCGTGGTGGTAAATACGCCTCCGTATGTGCCATAGTGAAAAACTGAAGTAGTGCTGTGACACGACCACGGTATGAAAAGGAAAGCATGTCAAATTCAACTTGTCTGCATTGCGGCACGTCCGAACAGGACAGACCGCTGCTCACACTAAAATTTCAAGATAAGGAATTCTACATCTGCCCACAGTGCCTTCCGGTATTGATCCACAAACCTTATCAACTGGCAGATAAACTACCTGAATATGTGCCACCGGAGCCTCCCATCCCTGATGAGGCTGACTAAAGTATACAAATGAATAAACTATCGTTCCTGGCGCGCACGTCGCTGCTCATCGCGTTCTTCTTCTTTATCGATAAAATCCTCGCCTTCGTGCGTGTGGGAATTATCTCGCGCCAGTATGCTGACTCCGTTGAACTGCTCGACGCGTTCAATACGGCGAACAATCTGCCTGATGTCTTATTTGCACTCATCTCAGGCGGGGCTCTGGCGA
This sequence comes from Anaerolineales bacterium, assembly GCA_035512375.1. GTDB lineage: Bacteria > Chloroflexota > Anaerolineae > Anaerolineales > Villigracilaceae > Defluviilinea. Next base: position 7,899 of record DATKED010000323.1, on the reverse strand, counting down.
TGGCGTTCATTCCACTGATGAGCGAATATCTCACAACCAAAGGCCGTGCCGCCGCCTGGGATCTATTCTCACGCGTGGCAAACCTTGCGTTTCTTTTGACCGGTTCCATTGCGATCATTGTTTCCATTTTTGCGGAACCCATCGTGAACGCCGAGGTGGGCATTGCCCCGGGATTCGGTGCGGAACAGCGTCAATTGATTGCAGACCTGATGCGGCTCAACCTCATCGGCACGATCATTTTTTCAATCAGCGGTCTGATCATGGCAAGCCTGCAAGCCAATCAGCATTTTCTTTTGCCTGCCCTCGCGCCCAGCATGTATAACATCGGTCAGATCTTCGGTGCGATCTTTCTCGTGCCGCGCTTCGGTATCCGTGGTCTCGTCTATGGCGTCATTATCGGCGCGGCGCTGCACCTGCTTGTTCAAATTCCCGCTCTGCTCAGGTATGGGTTTAGGTGGACTCCCGCGCTTGATCTGCGGCACAGCGGACTGATCAACGCCTTGAAGTTGCTGGCTCCCCGCCTGCTGACCATGTTCGGGATTCAATTGATCGTTATCGCGCGGGATAATCTCGCCTCGCGGTTGGACCAGGTCGGCGCAGTCACATCGCTCACCTATGGATGGATGATCATGCAAGTACCTGAGACCCTGCTTGGGACCGCAATTGCAACCGCCATGCTCCCAACGCTTTCCGAATACGCCTCCCGCGCAGACTGGAGCGGATTCCATTTGGCGGTCGAGAAAGCCCTACGAGTCTTGATCGCGTTGACCATTCCGGTTGCGGCAGTGATGGCAGCCGGCATCCATCCTCTTGTGCGCGCGGTATTCGGCTTCGACGAAGCGACTTCCACTCTCGTGACATGGACCACGCGTGCCTACCTCCTCACGCTGACCGGTTTTTCGATCCAGGAGATCGCGGCTCGTTCGTTTTATGCGCGCAGGGAACCAATGTTTCCACTTTACGCGGTCATCCTGCGGCTGACCTTGTTCATTGCGATTGGCATCCTGGCGATCACTTTCTTCAGGCAGATCGGGGCGCCGGTTATCGCGTTTGCAGAGATCGCTCTGCTGATCGAATCGATTGTCCTTTTTGGCTGGCTTAGTAAACGGACACAGGAACCACTGCGGGTCTGGAGCGCAGTGTTCAAAGGGCTGGCAGCCGCCCTTATTGGCGGTGTAACAGCCTACACCGTGGCAGTCTACGTACCAGGGTCTGCCATAATGACCGCACTGCTGGGAATGATCGTTGGCGGGTTGATCGCCCTCCCCATCATCTGGTCTGAAATTAAGTTGCTTCTCAAACTTTAGCACAAGCTTAATCCGCCTGGTAAGGCTGATATTTCGTTAGGATATAATTAAACCCATGTCTGAAAACCTTGGAAACACACAGCCCAACATCAAAATAAGCAAACCCTGGCGCGGACGCGCGCTCCTCTTCAACGCTCTCGGATTGATCGTCATCCTTTTCCTTGCCATCCTGGCAGGTTATGGATCGGGGATTTCGATCCGAAAAGACAACCAGTCTTCAAACATCTCACAGCAGCTTGGTGAGCAGTTCCAATACGCGCTCGTGGATATTGAATTCGGGCGCTACGCGAATGCAAGGCAAAGACTGGAATTCATCATCGCCCACAATCCCACCTTCCCCGGCGCACAGGACAAATTGACGCAGGTATTGGTCTTAATGAACCAGCCAACACCTACCATTACGCCTTCGCTAACGCCTACTCCTGATTTCACAGGCGCAGAGCAAGCCTTTACACAGGCACAGCAATTGATCGCCGCACAGGATTGGCCCGGTGCCATCGGTACGCTTGATCAGATCCGCAAGCTTGACCCAACCTATCAGACAGGTCAGGTGGACGGCATGTATTATTTTGCGTTACGAAATTATGGCTACGATTTGATTACCAGACAGGGTAACCTGGAAGGCGGCATTTATCACTTCACGCTTGCAGAGCGTTTCGGTCCGCTGGACCGTGACGCAAATGGATTGCGCGAAGGCGCGCGCTATTTTCTGATCGGCGCCTCGTTCTGGGAACTGGACTGGTATCAGGCAGTGCTCTATTTCCAGCAGGTCTATGCTGGCTATCCGGGTCTGTGGGACGGCACCAGTACTGTTTCTGAACGCTTCTACGTCGCATCCATGCGTTACGGCGATCAACTGGTGGAACAGGGACAATATTGTGACGCGATCGCACAATATGAAAATGCCCAGGCACTCGGCGCCCTGGATGCACAGGCACAGGAGGGATACGAGAGGGCGTTTAGTGAATGCTTCCCTGCGGCGACCCCCACCATAGACCTCACTTTGTCGGTTACTGCTACCGTGGATCCTGCTCTCACGACTGCGCCGGCTCCAACCACGGAGGTCGCACCAATCACTGCAACCACAGAACCCCCACCAACGGATCCTCCAACCGAGACGCCGACAGAGCTACCAACCACCGCAGGTCCATGAACCTCCCCCCACCCGCCTGGGCGCTGGCGCTCACATACTGGTTACATTTACTCGCCACCGTCACCTGGGTTGGCAGCCTGGCGGGCATATCATTCCTGATCCTCCCCGCCATGAAGCGGGCACTCGACCCTGAAACACAGCTCGTCTTCATCGAAGCGATGCAAAAGCGCCTCGAGCCGATTGCATGGTTCAGCATGAGCCTCTTGGTGATCACAGGCTTGTTCCAGATGAGCGTCAACCCGCATTACGATGGTTTTCTTTCCATTAGCACGCAATGGTCACTGGCGATTCTCAGCAAACATCTGCTGGGGATGGTCATGGTGGTCGTTAGCGCCATCCAGACCTGGGAAGTGATCCCTGCCATCCGCCGCGCGATCATCAAATCGAAGAAAAGCAAGAACGCCGAGGAACTGGATGCTCTGCGGCGACGCGAAATCCTTCTCCTCCGAATGAATTTTGGATTGTCGGTCCTGATCCTGCTTGCGACTGCTTTCGCCCGAGCCTCATAGTTTATTAAACAGAAACAGCCCGTCTCTCAGAGGGATGGGCTGTTTCTGTTTAATTGTTTTAACCTAAACTACCGGCAACTCGATGGACTGCTTTGCCGGTACACCCGTCAAATCATAAGCCATCGCGCCCGTGATCTTCACCGGGACAATATTGCCGATCCTGGCATTCCCTTCGATAAAGACCATGCCGTCGATCTCGGGCGCGTCGCGATACGAGCGACCGATGGCAATCCCTTTATCGCGACCCTCTACCAAAACATCCAGCGTCTTCCCCACATAGGTTTGATTGACCTGCAGCGAAATGCCCTGCTGCAATTCCATTAAACGTTCATAGCGCGCCTGCTTCACTTCGGCAGGGATGGGGTCGCCAAGCGGCTCACTGGTCGTGCCCGGCTCGAAGGAGAATTGGAACGTCCCCACGCGGTCAAAGCGGAGCTCCTGTACAAAATCCACCAACGCCTGATATTCCTCTTCCGTCTCACCGGGATAGCCAACAATAAATGTTGTGCGGATCGCGAGATTCGAGACAGCTGCGCGCATTTTGCCAAGTGTGCGATGCACCCAGTCAATATTGGAGGGTCGGCGCATGCGGTAAAGTGTTTTGGGATGCGCATGTTGTAATGGCATATCGAGATAGGGCAACACCTGTGTGCGAGTCGCCATCACTTCGATCAAGCGGTCGGTAACGTAGCCGGGATACGCGTACATCACACGGATCCAGTCCATATCGGGGACGGAATCAGTGAGTTGCTCAAGTAAGACAGCCAGGCCATCTTTGATCCCCAGGTCATGACCGTAATCCGTTGTATCCTGCGCGATCAATATCAACTCCTTCACACCCGCATCGCGCAATTGACGCGCTTCATCAACGATCATGTCAATAGGCCGTGAGACGGCAGTCCCCTTGATCAGCGGGATTGCACAGAACGCGCAGGGGCGGCGACATCCATCCGCGATTTTGAGATACGCGCTGGCGCCTGCAACAGAAACGCGTAATGCCTCATGCTCATCCGTGCCGACTGTTTGGGCTTCGTCTGGCAAATGGTAGAGCGGCTCAGGGTGCGGTCCTTTGCGCAGTTCACGCACCACCTGCACAATATCCATCCAGCGGCGCGTGCCAAGCACCCCGTCAATCCCGGGGACTTTCACAGCCACTTCCGAACCATAACGTTGAGTCAAACAACCCGCCGCGATCAGGATCTGATTTTTGCGTTTGCCTTCTGCAAGCTCACGCAGCACATTGATGGACTCTTCTTTTGCGGGCCCGATAAAACCGCACGTGTTCACAATCAAAACGTGGGCGCGTGAAGGGTCTTCCACAGCGCGGTAACCATCGCGGAGAAGAAGCTGCGCCATTGAGTCTGAGTCAACGGTATTTTTGGCACAGCCGAGTGAAACAAGATGAAACGTATTTTTAGACACGAATAAATTTCCTTTACCTCATCTGCTCAAGGCGCCGTCCGCACGCTGCGCGTGCTTCGCAAAGGACGGCGGCGGGAGCTAATACTTATGGCACAGCAGTTGCCGATGGAACAGGCGTGGAGGTAAGCCTCGAGGTGGCAGTTGGCGGGGCAGTGTTTGTCGGCGTGATGGTAATTGTCGGTGTCGCTGTGGGCAGTGATGTTGGCGTGATGATTTCTGTGCCGAGATAAATTTGACTCACCATCTGACCAAATGTTCCCATGAGACCCAGGTCACGTCCATTATAAACAATGCGGAGGGCTGCGCCGCTTCCCACCAGGACTTCGATCTGACTTTCCGCCTCGAAGGGATACGCGTTCCCGGGAACCACCCGTCCTTCAAACGCCACTTCCCCATCCACAACCACGCGCATGTAGGTTCGCTCCACCGCAACCAGGTTAAGTTGCACATCAGCATTAACGTTCTGCGTCGGGATCTCCACTGTTACTGTCGCCTCGCCGGGGAAGGATTCTAACGGCAGAAACGTTGCAGTAGCCGTGAACGAAGATGGGTCAGGCGAAGACAACAGCACATCGGAAATGGAAGGCGCTGTTGGTTTGGCCTCACGCTGACTCTGTACTGTCATCACGCGGCTGACGCCCCAGATGGCAAAACCCACCAGCAGGATCGCCATACCAACACCAAAGATCATATCTCCTGCAATAAAACTTCGTACGGAAGGCATATTTGCAATAATCGGTTGACCCGGTTTACGCGCTGGCTTTTGCGGATTCCGTTCCCGGTGCCGCGCTTGTAACGCATCCGCAAAACGAAGGAGCAGGCTATCCACATCCAGGTCCAGGAAGGTGGCGTAGTTCGATAACATGCCACGAGTTTGAACTGTGGAGGGTAACTCTTCCAGTGCACCCCTCTCGAGCGCATCAAGATAATGCGCCTTGACATGCGTATTGCGCTCCACTTCATCGAAGTGCAGGCTGAGCAATTCACGTCGTTGACGGAGTCCGCTGCCGATCTCCTTGAGGATCTGTTTTGAGTTTTCAAGCAGATGATTTTTTGTCTCTGCCTCAGAAGGGATCTCAGGGGCTACCGCTACGACAATCGGTCCTTCCTCGAGAACTGGCGATTCTTTTGGAATAAGAGTTCGACGCCTCCTGCGCGCCGACAAGATGGAGCCGACTCTGTTTAGCCACGTCTGCCAGAGACTATCACTAACGTCAACCGGTTGCGGCGCTTCCTGCTGAATATCCGTTCCGTCTTCGACCGCTGGTTTTGAAATGGATTCAACTGAAGCAACAGGCTCTTCCATGTGCTCAGGCTGAGGAACAGATTCAATTGGAGATGCGATCTCTTCAACGCGGCTTTGCCAGTCAGGCTCGGCTTCAATAATAGGAACAACCTCGGGCTCAGCTTTATTGCGACCACGTCGCCTGGTCTGCGGTTCAGCAGTAGCAGGCTTGGGCTGCCTGGCGAGCCCATCCGTTTTTTTGCGTCGAGAAGGTGTCGGCTTGACCGGAACGGTCAACTCCTCAGCAGCAGGCTCATCCGGAACAACATCAAAGGATTCCGGTATTTGAACTACAGGTTGAATATCAAGTGCTTCGTTCTCTTCTTGAGAAGTGGAAGGATGATCTGCCGGTCCGATCACTTCCCCGGAGGCCGGTTGCGCATTCAGCTCTCGCAGTTCATGAAGTATTTGATCAAAGTCGAGCCCGAGATACGCCGCATAATTCCGCAGATAACCGCGGGCCTGCACAGGCGATGGCATCACAGAAAGATCGTCTGTTTCCAACGCCTGTAAGTATTGAACGCGGATGCGCGTGGCTTCAAACACTTTTTCGAGCGTGAGACGTTGCTCCTCGCGCTCTGCTTTGAGTCGCTGACCGATGGTTTGCGTCATGATACGCGAAGCGATCCTGTGGAAAAACAAAACATCACCAGCACCCCCAGCGTACGGGAATGGACTGGTGATGCCATAGGTGTGAGGCTGGTGTTAGGCTTCCGGGGTTTCAACCCCCGCAGCAGGCTCTTCTGCCTGGGCTTGCGGAGTCTCGACTGGTTCTGCAGATGGTTCTGAAGCACCGTCTTCGATGGCTTCACCTTCGCGATGGACGATGATCTTGACTTCCGGGACAAGGTCCATGGTGAGACGAACGTGGGCAGTAAATTCACCGAGATTGCGAATGGGCTGCATGTCGATCTGCTGTTTCTTGACCTCGAAGCGGGTCTTTTCCTGGATGGCAGTCGCCACATCCTGCGTGGTGATGGAACCATACAGCTTGCCGGTTTCGCCAGCTTTGGCGGAAAAGAGCACAGTGATACCGTTGACCTGATCAGCGAGACCTTGGAGCTCGGAATTCTGTTCCGTGCGGCGGACCTCAGCCTGCGAACGGATCCTTTCGGTCTGCTTGAGCGCGCCGGGGGTGGCAAGCACAGCCAGTTTTTGCGGGAGCAGGAAGTTGCGCCCGTAGCCATCGGCGACCTTTTTCACATCGCCGGCACGCCCCAGTTTGTAAACGTCCTTGAGAAGCAATACTTTCATGTTTTAAGCCCTTTCGTGACTTTCTTAGGTATTTTTGCTCGAGCGAAGGGTACTACGCTCGGCGTGGAATTTTATCACACTATCCACTTATATTCACCGATCCCTTTGGAAAACCCCCAACGATCACTGGTTTCTAGCGAGCCTCGAGCAGGTCCATGTACGCGCCTTCGCGCAGGTCGCTTCTTTCGACGCCGAGGCTTGCCATCAGACCTTCGACGATTTCCTGCCCCTCCGCGTCGCTCTGTCCCTCCCGCATCACGACCTCCAACTCGATGAACTGACCCAGACCATCTACATCGTCCAGGTGTACGCGCGTCTGTCCCACAAGGTAGAGATAGCGCGTTTTTCGGACGAGGCCGCGAATCCCGTGGGCAAGTTCGAGGACGCGCTTGAGATGCGCAGGCTCGCAGGTCTGGAAAATATGATAGTCTGAACGCTTGGGTCCCTCCTGGTCGGGACGCGTGTAGTAAATGAGTTGTCCATTATTTTCCGAAAGTATACGTAACTTTAATCGTCCCTGCGAGGAATGGAAAAAAATGTCTTCCTGCGGGATCACATCCACAGGCGTATCACTCATGCCTTCCGCGCGGCGACGGATCTCGTCGAAGTTTCTTGCATAAGCTTTGATTTCAAGGTTGGATGGCAAGGTTGGAAACATCCTTTCAGGGCATGGGTTTTTCGGGCCATGGGGCAAAGCGAACGACGCCCGCGCCTGCCTTCTGCTTTAGTTGCGTGAATACATCGTCTGTATGTTCATCCAGCGGGAGGTTCTGAACCAGGAACAGGTTGCCAAATGAAGTCACTGCAATAGTCATTGACGCAATATATTTGAGCAGACCAAGATCATTGTGTTGATAGGAAAAAAAATCCACATTCGCATCCTTATCCTGCTCGGTTGAAGAGACCAGTTTCCAGTAGCGGTCAAAAAATGGATACTCTGCCGGGTTTCGAAAAGCTTTCATCAGGTAT
>DATKED010000322.1:0-19272 GCA_035512375.1 Anaerolineales bacterium | reverse complement strand
GTGCTCAATTTTAGTCTGCGGATCCTCGGTTATCTCTTGATCGGTACGCCCGCCTCTCCGCTCAAGAAGGCTTTGCTTGAATCGGGTCTTGGCGAAGACCTGGCGGGAATCGGGATGGAAACGGAACTACGTCATTTCATTTTCTCGACAGGACTCAAAGGCACGCGTAAACGCCACGCCAGGAAAATCGAAAAACTGATTTTCGATACACTCGAATCACTTGTCCGCGATGGCATTGACCCTGACATGGTCGCGGCATCCATGAACACGGTGGAATTCCGCTTGCGTGAGAATAACACGGGCGCGTTTCCCGTCGGGATTGCGCTCATGCGCCGGGTGCTGACCACCTGGATCCATGATGAAGACCCGTTCAAGCTGCTCGCATTTGAATCTCCACTCTATGAGATCAAAAGCAGACTGGCTGCCGACCCGAGTTACTTTGAAACGTTGATCCAGACTCATTTACTGGATAATGCCCACCGAACGATCCTGCGGCTCAGACCGGACCCGGAGCTGGGTCGCCGTCTCGATGAAGAGGAGAAAGCGCGACTGGCAAAGATCCGCGAGTCGCTGAAGGAGAATCAAATCGCGGACCTGGTAGAGAACACCAAGAAACTGAAGCTCAGACAGGAGACTCCGGATTCGGCAGAAGCATTGGAGCTGTTGCCCGTCCTCAAGCTTGAAGATCTCGAAAAGAAGAACAAGTCCGTTCCGATTGAAATCCTTGAACTTCAGGATACGAAAGTTTTGTATCATGACCTGTTCACAAACGGAATCGTTTATCTCGACCTGGGCTTTGACCTGCACGCCTTGCCAAAGGACTTGTTGCCGCTGACAGAGATCTTTGCCCGGGCCCTGCTCGAGATGGGAACTGACAGGGAAGATTACGTCAAGCTCTCGCAGCGCATTGGAAAAAGCACAGGCGGAATCTCAGGCACGGCCGTCACTGCAACGGCTCTCGGCTCGAGGGAGAGCGTGGCGAAACTTTTCCTGCGCGGCAAGGCGACTATTGCACAGTCCGCCGAGTTATTGAATATCCTCAAGGACGTCTTGCTCAGTGCAAATTTTGACAATCAGGAAAGACTGAAGCAGATCGTTCTGGAGGAAAAGGCCGGGCTTGAGTCTGCGCTCGTTCCGAGCGGACATATTTACGTCAATCAGCGATTGCGCGCCCAGTTCGGTGAGTCGGGCTGGGCAAAGGACCAGATGAGCGGCATTGGCTATCTATTCGCGCTCCGTGACCTGTCCACTGAAATTGATAAAAAATGGAAATCTGTTTTGAAGAAACTCGAAGCCATGCGCGAGGCCTTGATCAATCGCAGTGCTCTGTTATGCAACGTAACAGTTGACGCCGCAAACTGGGATACGTTCAAGCATCAGCTCGAGTCATTCCTTTCTGCGTTGCCAGCAAAGGATGTGAAGCTGGCACCGTTCGGCATTGACCCTTCACAAAAGAAGGAGGGGCTGACAATTCCAGCGCAGGTCAATTACGTGGGTAAAGGTGCAAATTTGTACGAGCTTGGCTACGAGTATGACGGCTCGGCAGAGGTCATCAACGGTTATCTGCGCATGGCGTATCTGTGGGAGAAGATCCGTGTTCAGGGTGGCGCGTATGGGGGGTTCTCTGTCTTTGATGATGCGTCTGGTATCCTCACCTTCCTCTCCTACCGTGACCCGAACGTCGCCGCGACCATAGACAGTTATGACAAAGCCGCCGCCTTCCTGAAGGGACTCGATGCGTCACGCCTTAGCGACAACGAACTGACCAAAGCCATCATTGCTGCGATCGGAGACCTCGACGCGTATCAGCTACCCGATGCAAAGGGATACACCTCCATGCTGCGCTATCTCACCAATCGCACGGATGAATTTAGGCAAAAGACTCGGGATGAAGTGCTCTCCACAAACGGCGAAGATTTTATTGCGTTTGGTGAAGTGCTGGGGAAAGTCGCTCAATCGAACGCGGTGACTGTGCTTGGCTCGCAGAGCGCGTTGGAGTCTGCGAATGTTGGTTTGGAAGTCACGAAGGTTTTGTAACCCTCACCCCGCTGGGGAAAGGGAGAAGGAATGAACATGAACATTACCCTCAAGATCAACGGCATCGAACACACAATTGATACAACTCCATCCGTCAGCTTGCTGGCCGCCCTGCGCGGACTTGGCTTCTATGGGATTAAGTTTGGCGATGAGCAAGGGCTCTCAGGTGCAGACACTATCTTGCTGGACGGCAAACCTGTCAACGGTGGATCCATGCTTGCCGCACAAGCCGAGGGACATAATATCGTCACAATTGAAGGATTGGGTGAGCATCCCGACCAGGGCTGGAGAAAGACCGAAGGTCTTCACCCGTTGCAACAGGCGTTTGTTGAATCGGGCGCCATCCAATGCGGATACTGCACGCCGGCGCAGATCCTGGCTGCGAAGGCATTGCTCGATAAGAATCCTAACCCGAGCGAAGAGCAGGTCCGCGATGCCATTGCAGGAGTGCTATGCCGATGCACGGGTTATATCAAGCCAGTCCAAGCTGTGTTGAAAGCCGCGGCGGTGATGCGCGGCGACACGGAAGTTGGGGAGCAATTGTCGGCCAGCAGTGATCCGTTTGCCTTCGCCACTCCTCCCTCCGAACCCAACATCGACTCGCCCAGCCCGGCGTTTGTCAGGACAAACGTGATGCCCAAGGTGATCGTCACGCCACAAACGGAAACGTATCAAACGGTTGGCAAGCCCGAAAAGAAAGTGGACGCGATCAAGCTGGTACAGGGTAAGCCAGCGTTCACCGCGGACATTGATATGCGCGGCATGTTGTATGCACGCGTATTGCGAAGCCCACATGCCCATGCGCGCATCAAGAACATTGACGTGAGCAAAGCAAGAGAACTCAAAGGCGTCGCGGCGGTTCTGACCTGGCAGGATATTCCGCGCGTCGTCTACTCCACGGCAGGGCAATCCGACCCGATCCCTGGTCCACTGGATTCGTTCTCGCTGGATAACAAAGTCCGTTTTGTGGGGGATCGCGTGGCTATGGTCGCAGCCGAGACACCTGAGATCGCAGAACAAGCCTTGAGCTTGATCGATGTCGAATACGAGGTCCTGCCTGCGATCCTTGACTCCCGCGAGTCTATGAAAGCCGAGGCGGTCAAGATTCACGATGAACCTGAGTTCGTTAATTTCGCAGACTCCAACCCCGAAAAGAATCTCGCCGCGCAGATCCGCATTGATATTGGCGATGTGGAAAAGGGATTCGCCGAAGCGGATGAAATCTTCGAAGCGGAATATGAAGTGCCGAAGGTCCAGCAGGCGCACATCGAGCCGCACGTCTGTGTGACATATTGGGATGAAGATGATCGCCTCGTGATCCGCACATCCACGCAGGTGCCGTTCCACGTGCGCAGAATGCTCGCACCGGTATTGAATTTGCCCGTCAAACGGATCCGTGTGATCAAGCCGCGGATCGGCGGCGGATTCGGCGGGAAGCAGGAAGTGTTGATGGAAGATGTCCCTGCGCATTTGACGATTGCCACCAGGCGACCTGTCATTTACGAGTATACACGTGAAGAGGAATTTATCGGCGCGCGCTCGCGTCACCCGATGAAGGTCAAAATGAAGACGGGGGTGAAGCGCGATGGGACGATCACTGCCAATTCCATGTATGCCCTGTCCGACACGGGCGCGTATGGCTGTCACGCGCTAACAGTTACAGGCAACACAGGTCACAAAGCAATGGCGTTGTATGTCGGCGATGGAGAGTATCGCAAGGCTCCGAACATCCGCTTCTACGCGGATATCGTATATACCAACACACCTCCCGCGGGCGCGTTCCGCGGCTACGGCGTCCCGCAGGGATACTGGCCCCTCGACCGTCACATGGAGAAGATCGCGCGCGCGCTCAATCTCGACCCAATTACATTCCGCTTGAGGAACGCAATTCATCCAGGTGAGTATCATCCGTTTTCCACCGCATGGAATGAAGGGCGCGAGCCGCGACCTGAGATCATCCACACCGTTGGACTCGAGCAGTGCGTGGCACAAGCCAGAGCCGCGATCGGGTGGGATGATAAATACGGAAATGAATCTTGGCGGCGGACTGCCAACCTGCCCAGCAAAAGAAAAGGGATTGGCGTTGCCATGGTGATGCAGGGAACTGCGATTCCATACCTCGATATGGGCGGCGCGTCGATCAAGATGAATGATGATGGCTCGTTCAATTTGCTCGTCGGCGCGACCGATCTGGGCACAGGCTCGGATACTGTGCTTGCACAAATGGCAGCCGAGGTGCTCGGCGTACCCATTGAGGATATGATCACATATTCATCGGATACCGATTTCACACCATTTGATAAAGGTGCATATGCGTCATCAACGACTTACATCTCTGGCACCGCAGCCGTCAAGGCGGCAGAGATTTGCGCCGAGCGGATTCGAGTTCGGGCTGCGATGATATTGAAGCTGGATGACCACAAGGTTATTAAGCTTGCAAATAAACACGCAATGGCACCCGATGGGCGAACTGTACCCTTCACAGAAATTGCTTTGGATTCGCTTCACAAAAACAACCAGGAACAGATCATGGGCGTGGCGAGTTATGTTTCACCGGTCTCGCCTCCCCCGTTCGCGGCGCAGTTTGCAGAAGTCAGTGTAGACACAGAAACAGGCGCGGTAACGGTCGACAGGCTGGTCATGGCGGTTGATTCGGGCGTGATCGTGAATCCACTCACTGCTTCCGGACAGATCGAAGGCGGCATGACCCAAGCCCTCGGTTACGCCGTCTGTGAGGAAATGCGCTACAATGAAATTGGCATCGCTATCGAGCGCGACCTGGATCGTTACCACATCTTTCGCGCCGACGAAATGCCTGCGCTCGAAACCATCTTTGTGGAAACGTTCGAGCCAAGCCATCCATTTGGCGTCAAAGCTGTCGCCGAGATCCCGATGGATGGCGTTGCGCCGGCAGTCGGCAATGCCATCCTCGATGCGGTCGGCGTGAACGTGGATGAAATCCCGGCGACACCCGAACGGGTTTGGAGAGCACTCCAACAGGTAAAATGAAGCATGTCAAAAACTTATGTCATCGGACACGTCAACCCGGATACTGACTCTATTGCATCCGCCATGGGATACGCCTGGCTCTTACGCGAACGCGATGGAATCGATACCGTCGCGGCACGCGCTGGTGCGCTCAACCCGCAATCTGCATGGGTGTTAAAGCAACTTAACCTCGACCCGCCTGCGTTGCTTACCGATGCATCGCCGCGCTTTGAGTCAGTGATGCAGAGACTTGATAGCCTCCGCCCCGACGCACAGTTGGGCATGGCATGGACTCTCGCCAGCCGCACGGGAGGAGTGGCACCCGTTGTCGATGAAGATGGCAAACCGTATGGCATCATCAACGGCTTTAGTCTCTTCAAATACTTTACTGAGATCCTCGGACCGCAGCCCGGGGATACAACCGTGCGCGCGATGATGTCTGCGCCCTGCAAAGACGCGGCAAACACGAATGTGCCAAAGTTCCCTGCCAACGGGCATATCCGTGATTTCCTCAACCGGATTCTGCGCGATGAAGTTGATGAGTACTGGGTCATTGACGAAAACGGACTTTATTGTGGCATTGCACGCCAGCGCGAACTTCTCAACCCGCCACGCCTCAAGATGATCCTCGTGGATCATAACGAGCCGAGCCAGGCGATTGCTGCGCTTGAGGAGGCTGAATTATTGGAGATCCTGGATCACCACCGACTCGGCAACCCGTACACGCACACGCCCATCCGTTTTACAGTGGACATTGTGGGATCGACTTCGACTCTCGTTTGCGAACAGACCGCCGAGGCGGGACTCTCCATGCCACCTGCCCTGGCAGGTGTGCTTCTCGCAGGACTTCTATCGGATACCCTTATCCTCACTTCTCCCACCACCACCCCGCGTGACAGGCAAGCCGCGGACAGGTTGGCGCGCTGGGCATTTGTGGGAGGCAGTCCCCTCAAGGGCGAGACGATCCAGTCCTATGGAAAAGCTGTCCTTTCTGCAGGCGCTGGACTTTCGAATCGCAAACACGAAGAAATCGTCAGCAATGATATCAAGCTGTATGAAGCAGGCGGATTCAGGCTGGCCATCGCGCAAGCTGAAGTGACCGATCTGGTGCAACTCTCCGAGCATCTCGAGCCGCTTACCAAAGCGCTTGATGAGCTAAAAACCAAACGCGGACTGGACTTCGCCGTTCTGCTCATCACCGACATCGTACGCGGATCCAGCCGGCTCATCTTCTCATCCAACGCGCCGCCCATTCTGGATGACCTGCCCTATCCACCTCTCCCCGATGGCACTCGCGACGCGCCGGGCATGGTTTCGAGGAAAAAGCAGTTATTGCCGGTTGTTCTGGGACTATTGGAGAGATAATGGAACTTCAAAAGTTGATTAACCGGGCAATGGACCTCCGCAACCAATACGAGAAGAAAGAGAAACAACTTTACGGTTCGCCAGCAACCGACGAAGACATTGCCCAGGGATTCCTGGGAGATGTAAATAACCTGGTAAAACTTGTCATGGCCGAACGTGGCAAACGTGAAATTGCCAATAGTAACGAAAAGCTGGGGTCTCAACTTTCCCATTGCCTATGGTCGGTGATTATTCTTGCAAAGATACATAACATTGATCTGGAACAGTCCTTTATGGAAACGATGGACAAGCTGGAAAATCACTTGCTGGAAACTCAGGAGTGATGCCACTTTCGATTGCGCAACTTGTGTATGTCTCTGAGCCACCGCAGACTAGTAAAGGTCTGAACCTTGTGAAAGAGACCCTTCACTTCACTCATGGTGACATATAATCAGGCCATGGAATCCATTTATCAAGCTCTCTCTGCACTCGAAAAGAATAACGAATCTGCTGCTCTGTGTACGGTGGTGCGGAGCATTGGCTCGACGCCGCGGCATGTGGGCAGCAAGATGCTCGTCTATCCGGATAGGAAGTTTATCGGCACAGTCGGCGGCGGGGAACTGGAGCATCGCGTGCTCGATGAAGCCTGGATCGCGATGGGCGATGGCCAGTCCCGTTTGCTCTCGTACACAATGGCAGACCCCGCACGCGGCGACCCGGGGGTGTGTGGCGGAACTGTGGAGGTATTTGTGGAACCCATCCTTCCCCCGGCAATGATCGTTGTGATCGGTGCCGGACATGTTGGCAAGGCGGTTGTCTACTTGGCGAAGTGGCTGGGATTTAGAGTCGCCGTCAGCGATGATCGCCCAGAGTTTTGTAATCCCGAATCTGTTCCAGGCGCGGACACGTATTATCCCGTCCAAATGGGAAAGTTACCTGAACAGCTTAAGATCAATAAACGGACCTACATCGTGATTACCAGCCGCGGCTCCGGTGTGGACGCGCAGGGTCTGCCAGGGCTGCTTGAAACCGATGCCGCATACATCGGCGTGATCGGCTCGAAGCGGCGGTGGCTGACCACGGTCAAAGCATTGAAGGACCAGGGCGTGTCTGAAGATAAGATCGCACGCGTCCATTCACCGATGGGGCTCGAGCTCAACGCGGAAACGCCTGAGGAGATCGCAGTCAGCATCGTGGCAGAGATATTGATGCTCAAAGATAAAGGGACAGGAAAGCCAATGAAAGGGAAAGAGGCTGAGGTCGCCAGCGAATCGAAAGTCGATGAGTGAAAATCTATCGGAGAGAATGAAACGCCCGGTATGAAAATACGTATAAAGAATAAGAAAAACGGTTCTTGTAGTGCGTTCGTGCATGGACTATAATGAATTTGCTACCACTTTCAAAGGAGAAATATCATGGCAAGGATTTTTGATGTCATTGAATACCCAAATGAGATGAAGGATGAGATTGTTCATCGCTTCCCCGAAACAGGCATTGGCGACTATCGGATCGGCTCACAGGTGATCGTGCGTGAATCACAGGCAGCAGTATTCTTTCGTGACGGAGTTGCGTTGGATGTATTCCGGGCGGGACGTCACACAATCACCACTGCGAACATCCCGTTGTTGATCAACCTCATCGGCAAGCTATTCAATGACCGAACGCCCTTCACGGCGGAAGTCTTTTTTGTTTCGATGCGAGAATTTGCAAACGAGAAATGGGGCACGCCCCAGCCAATCATCGTCCGCAATCCCGGCATGGGATTGGGTGTGGCACTGCTCCAGGGGTTTGGCACCTATTCATTCCAGGTGAAGGACCCCCAGCAATTTGTCACGCAGATCGTGGGCGCACAGGGTGCGTACCGCACGACCGATATCGAAGAGCGCCTAAGGACGATGCTGCTTTCCAAGCTTCAGGATATTTTGGGTGAGACAACAGCTGCCAGCAGCGTGGTGGATCTGATCGGTCTCACGGAAGAGATCGGCGCGGCTGTCCGTGCGAAGGCACAGGACGACTTCGAAGCCATCGGTATGCAGCTGAAGACGTTCTATATTGGAAATCTTAAGCCGTCCAGCAAATCCGCTCAGGAGCTGCGCGATATGGGTATGCTCGATATGGCAACTTACACTCAACTCCAGGCTGCGGATGCGATGCGCGAAGCCGCGCAAAACCCCAGCGGTGGAGCAGGTCTCACGGCCGGGATCGGTGCCGGGATGGGCATCGGCAATTTGATGCAGCAGGCGACTTCGGGCGCGATGCAGCAGCAACAGCAAGGTGGTGGAGCGAAGGCTGCAGCAGGAATTCCCGATGTTATGACACCCGCTGAGGCTGCGGCGATCCTGAAGGTTTCAGAGGAAGATGTGCTGGCAGCGATCAATGATAAGAGCCTGAAAGCCAAAAAGATGGGCAACGCGTACCGCATCAGTAAGACGGCGCTGGAAGAGTTTTTAGCGAGTTAGATTGGAAGTAAAAGAGAGAAAAGAAGGAGTCTGGTTTTCCAGACTCCTTTTTGGTTCGTGACCTGATGGTTGAGTAGCTGGAATGGTTTTCGAGGGCATACGGTGCCAGGGAGTGCAGGTGCCGAAACCGTCGACAGCATTTATGCTTTTGCCAAAGGTGGTTCGACGCTTGCGTCTCACTCAACCACCGGCTTTTTCAATTATTCCAAATCGCTCAATACATCTGAAATGGAATTCAGCACATCGCCAGCCAGGACAGATGCAGTTGTTCCAAGATCATCTGCGGCATATAGGCCAGCCTGGGCATGGATCCATGCGCCTGCAACGGCGGCTTCGTACGCATCGAGTCCCTGTGCGCGCAAGCCGACGATGAGACCCGCCAGCACATCTCCGGTCCCTGCACGAGAAAGCGCAGGCGAAGCAACCGGGATCACCGTAGCGCGTCCATCTGGCGCAGCGATTACAGTAAAGGCTCCTTTGAGCACAAGGACATGTCCCCATTCTTCTGCGTACTTGCGGGCAATTTCAAGCCTGTTATCCTGAATCTCTTCCTTCGATATCCCAGTCAAAACAGACATCTCGCCAGGGTGAGGAGTCAAAACCGCGGGCATGGGAATTTTCATCTGCCAGTCCTTGATCTGAGCGAGGAGTTTCAGCCCATCCGCGTCAATGACCATCGGAGGCAGCTTGGCATTACTCTCCTCCCTCTTTTCAGATTCCTGGTGTACGAAGCCGATACGTTGCGCGTTTTTCTTCGCAGAGTATTTTCCTCCCAGAATATTCTCAACGAATTCCTTGGTTGAATTTTCCGTTCCAAAACCCGGACCGATCAGCAAGGCAGAGGCGCGCTCGAAATTTTTCGCAAGGACTTCCGCCGCAGCGGAGGAAATCGCGCCCATCTCATGCGGAAGAAGCACCCAGGTGGCCTCGCGGAATTGACCCGCGAGCGTAACATGCAAAGATGCGGGGACTGCCAGTGTGACAAGGCCCGCACCGGCGCGGTATGCCGCCTCTCCCGCAAGGAGAACTGCTCCCGTGTAATTGATGGAACCGGCGGCGATGAGCGCAGTTCCAAACGTCCCCTTGTGTGAGGCGAGAGGTCGCTCAGGCAGCAGTGTGGCAATGGAATCCTCATCCGCAACTTCCGCCTTCAAATCTTTGAGAGATGTTAAATCATCGGGCAGACCAATATCCACCACTTGCAGGTCACCCACGTATTCAAACGCCGGTAGTTTCATCATTCCCTGCTTGACGGCTGCCATCGTGACCGTTAGGTCGGCGGGGATGGTCTCATCCGCTACTTCTCCGGAATCGCAATCCACACCCGATGGACAATCCACCGCAATCACGATTGGATATTCATCCAGCCCGTCCAAAACGTCATTGACTTCCGATAAGAGTTCAGCAACTTCCTTCTTCAACGGTAGTTTGACACCCGTGCCAAGAATGCCATCGAGCAGAACATCAGCAGTGTCGATTGCCTCCGCCAGACTCTCAAACGCGTTCGTTCCTGAAAGGATTTCGCCGCCTGCTTCCAGGAAGCGTTTGACAAGATCGTCCTTTTTGCGTTTGACCAGATATGCACTCGCCTTCCAGCCTTCCGCGGCGAGCGCGGCCAACGCGACAAGCGTATCGCCGCCATTGTTTGCCGCGCCAACGAGACCTACGACTTCTGATTCAACATCACCCTCAAAGAGATCAAGAATAACATCTGCAAGCCCCTGGCCTGCATTTTCCATCATCTGATCATAGGTGAGGCCACTGGCATCGGCTTCCTTTTCAATTGCCTGCATTTGGGATACGGTGACAAGTTTCATTTATATTCTCTCCTGTGATAGCAGGATTCTACTGCAAGTGGAGTGAAAAACTTGTACTTCCGCACGGTCTCTAACGAAAATCAAATTGTCTTCTCGCATTCCAGGTAAATATTCGTCCGTCCATTTGATTTCACCTCTGGGTTACGGTATCATCCTAAAACTCTCGGGCTGCAGCCCACAGATGACGAAAGGAGATCATGAGTCGAAAGCAAAAACAACAGCCCGATACGGGCCGCTTCTGGATATTAATCGGCATTACCGCCCTAGCTGCCCTGGTCGGCAGCGTTTTGTGGTCCATGTGGGTGGACACCTTGCGCCCCCTGATCCAGGCGGGTGATCTTCGGGCAGTGGTCTTCAACCTGATTGGGTTGCCACTGATCCTGGTTGGCGTAGGCATATTCGTGTATGGCGGCGTTGTGTTCGTTCGCGATACCTTTCAATCTTATCAGGATGAGACACTATTGGAGAACATGGTCATCATCCGTGCCAAACCCTCTCGTGAATCAGTCACCGCTGCTCGCTGGCAGACGTTGCGCATCTTCTGGCGGGTGTGGAAACCAGGCCTGGCGCGGCTGGCACTCGGCTTTCTACTCATTGCCATTGGCGGCTTTCTAATCAACCTTTGAAATGATCAATTTTCGGGAGGATGAGGTGAGGCTCTACGTCCGAAGCCGTTCGCCCCACAAATCCTTCATTACATCACCCAACCCCAATTCCAATAACTTCTCGCGCGAAGGTTTACCCGTTTCTAAATCCCAGCCGCGCGCCTCATAGTAAGCAATTAACATACTTTGCAAATCCGGGACAAATCCGGCTGAACCACCGTCGGGAAATGGCGCAAGCAATGCCTTGGGAAGTTTGTCGTTGGCTCGGGTTAATCCCATGCGGTTGTTGATGACACGTTTGAGGTTCCAGCCGCGCTCACCGCACAGCATCATATCTGCAACAGTCCAGTCCAAGCCACAGGCGGCATTGATCAATTTGACCTGCAATGCAGGCTCGGTGTTCGCAAAGATACACATCACAATGGAATTGAACACGGTGCGCCAATCCTGGTGGCGCGCAACATTCGAAGCTTTCTCTGCCTGCGCATGGCGGTCAAAGTACGTAATCCCAAGACTATCATGCGCGTGTCCCCAATCTACAAAAAAATAATCGGACTGGTTATGGCACGCGCCGCGCGGGCTGGTAGCGTACGACAACGCCATGCCCGAAACGCCGCGCGGATCATGGTACGCGACCTCGAGTCCATTGACCTGCACCGCTTCCTCTTCTGCTCCGAAATGCGCACCGAAGCGGCGTGACCCTTTTGCCATGAGGTCGCCAATCCCTTCACGACGACCGATCAGATTCACGAGTTGTTCAATTGCATCCACATCGCCCCATTCCAAGATCAATCCATTCGTATCTTTTTCCGTGATGATGCCTTTTTCAAATAAATGGAAGGCAAGACCAATCGTATTCGACGTGCTGATCGTATCCATGCCATAACGATCACAGAGTTCTCCGAGATCGACAATTGCCTCGAGATTATCGTTCAACAAATTCGGACCGAAACCAATGATCGTTTCATATTCAGGACCCTTTCGTTTCGCCTTATCCCCCAGTTTCACCACACGCCCGCAGGCGATCACGCACCCCTGACAAGCGCTTCTTCCGCTGAGAATCGTCTCGGTCATTCTCGCGCCTGAGATGTTGTCCACGTTTTCGA
The DNA here is from genome assembly GCA_035512375.1 of Anaerolineales bacterium. Classification (GTDB taxonomy): domain Bacteria; phylum Chloroflexota; class Anaerolineae; order Anaerolineales; family Villigracilaceae; genus Defluviilinea. The sequence goes on along the minus strand of DATKED010000322.1, from coordinate 6,916 downwards.
ACGAGCCGCGCGAATAATATTTGGCAGGCATCGCGCCCATGTACTCGGAATAATTCGCCGCGCCCGCCGTCCCAAGTTCGCGCAATACCTTGGCTTCGTTATCCTGCTTCAACGTACGATTTGATTCTGAGCGCAACGGCGTATACCTGGCAAGATCGAATACCGGGATTTGATTTGTTCCATGAATTGCAACCGCCTTGAGATTCTTCGCGCCCATCACCGCGCCCAAACCCGTGCGACCAGCCATCCGCCCGTGATCACACATGATGGATGCAAACAGGACTCCCCGTTCCCCAGCGGGACCGATCATGCAGACGCGCGTGGATTTTTCGCCGATCTCTTCCTTGACTTGCTCCTGGGTCGTATATGTATTCTGCCCCCACAAATGCGCAGCACTTCGGACCTCGAGCCGGCTTCCATATAACCAGAGATAGACCGGCTCCTCAGACTTTCCCGTGATCCATAATCCATCATAGCCCGCGGCGCGTAATTCTGGACCCCAAAATCCACCAACATTAGACTCTGCCCACAAGCCGGTAGCGGGTCCCTTTCCGCACACGACGAATCGTCCCGTTGTGGGACCAGATGTGCCCGTCATAGGACCCGTCATAAAGAGCAGAGGCGCCTCAGGGGAAAGCGGATCAAGTTCGCGGGTTAGCGACGAGTACAAGATCCGCGCGGCGAGTGATGCGCCGCCAAGAAAATCCTTCTCCCATTGTGGGGGGACTACGTATTCTTCTGTCTTGCCTGTAATGAGGTCTATTTTGAGGATGGGTTGCATACTATTTATGTCATTACGAGGAACGGAGTGACGAAGCAATCTCCTGATCAACCGGGAGATTGCTTCGCTGTGCTCGCAACGAAGGGCTAGAGAATCTCCGTTGTCACTTCCTGCGCCACACGGACAAAGTCCAATACTGTTGGAACGTTGCGCATCATATATCCCATGCCCCCTTTGACTTTCAATTTGGAAGTCATCATGGCAGTCATCGGGCTGAGCTTTCCGGTCAGGATCGAGGTGATATCTTTATAGGAAGCGGACAAGGTAAAGGCCGGGTTCGGATGCGATCCAATTTCAGGTTTGTATTCCACTTTTCGACAGCGCCCATGCCAGAGGTCAAGATAGAACGTGAGGCGCTCCTTTAAGTTGCCATCCGGTTCGATCAGAAACAATAGGTCACCTTCCCAATTTTTCGCAATCTCGTTATATCGGGAATCGGAATTAAGTTTCCTCTCCAAACCTTGGAGCCATTCCTCACTGGGGAAAATTGCAGCCATGCATGCGCCTCCTGAAATATGTCAGGCATATTTTACCATCCGGAAATTTTGAACAAATGACAGGAGAGGAGTTAATATACCCATCAACTGGAACACAATATTTCTGAAAGCCATTACGATTTTTCCAATTCTCTTGCATATTTTCCTGAAATGGTCTATGCTTAATATAATATGCTTTTATGAGAGGAGGTGACCCGACGCCCATACCTCATTCCCAACTCTAGGATAAGACTACTTTCACAAAATAATTCGGAGGAGATTTCTTATGAAGAAGCTGTATAACGTATTGGTCGTGGCAATTCTGGCTTCACTGGTTCTTGCCGCATGTGGAGCTGGTAATGCCACCTCAGCCGATAATCTGCTGGACGCCATCAAGCAGCGGGGATACCTTCTTGTTTCGACTGACCCGAACTATGAGCCTCAGTCGTTCCTTAACACCTCAGGCCAACGTCTCTCAGATACCAAGTGCCCATCCGATGCCTTGACCACCGCCGAAATGCAAGGCTTCGATGTAGATGTAGCGAAAGCAATTGGTGATTCCCTTGGTGTGGAAACCTGTTTCGCCACCCCGTCCTGGGATGCGATCACTGCCGGTAACTGGGCAGACAAATGGGATGTCAGCGTTGGCTCCATGACCGTCACCACGGCACGTCAACAGATCCTTGACTTCAGCGTTCCCTACTATTACACTCCCGCGGTCATAGCGGTACGCGCCGACTCGGGCATTACAGATCTGGCTGCCTTGGAGGGCGAGGCGCTGTGTGTTGGCGCGGCCACCACCTACGATCAATGGCTGAACCATGATATGGAAGGTCTTGGCTTGCCTGCATCGTCCATCTACGCCGAGGCTCCCACCGTAACCGTTGTCCCACTTGAGACAGACCAGGAATGCGCCCAGGCCATTGCTGCAGGCCGCGAAGATTTCGTGGGCTATGTCACGTCCGAGACGGTTGTGGATGCAAATATTGCCGCGGACTTCCCGGTTGTAAAACTTGGCTCCCCGGTTTACTCTGAAAACCTTGCTGCGGCGTTCGATAAATCATCAACTCTCCCCACCGATACGCTGCTCACTGAGGTGGACAACCTCTTCAATGCCATGCACAGTGATGGACGTTTGTCTGAGTTGTCAAACCAATGGTTCGGCTTAGATTTGACTCAGGACCCCAACTGAAGTTGCTTTAGAGATTGGCATGGAAGCGGACTTTTCCGCTTCCATGCTTTTCCTTATCCCATACAAAAGGCACCCTCATGAGACCCGACTCCACAACAGGGCAAGTACCCAAGCCTGAGTTATCGCAAGCCGAATTGCTTTATGAGGCGCAACAACGTCAGACACGTAGTTTTCGCAGGAATGTTGGTCTATCATGGGGAATCCTCCTGCTTATCCTTCTTTATCTGTTTAGCGGGCAAAATTTCCTTGGCAGCCGGACCATTGACCTGGATTTCGAATTTATTCGAAACAATATCGGCTTTATCGCAGGGGGAATCCCCCAAACGCTCCTTGTCTCAGTTCTGTCGATTACGCTGGCCACGGTTCTTGCCCTGTTGGCAGCCTTGGGACGCCTGTCTACAATCCCACCTTTCTATGCGATCAGTACTTTTTACGTTTCATTAATCCGCGGTACTCCGCTTTATCTGCAAATCTTTTTCTTCTTTCTAGCTTTGCCTCAACTGGGCATTGTGCTTTCAGGGCTTTTTGCCGGCGTGCTGGCGCTGGGTCTCAACTACGGTGCGTATATGAGCGAAATATTTCGCGCGGGGCTGGCATCTGTGGGGAAAGGTCAACGCGAGGCGGCAATCGCAATTGGGATGACGCCATGGCAAACGATGAAGCGCATCGTGCTCCCCCAGGCGCTGCGGTTTGCCATCCCTCCCATCGGCAATGATTTTATCGCAATGACCAAGGACTCGGCCCTTGTCTCTGCAACTGGCTTTGTTCATGAAGTCATGTGGCGCGCCACAAGAGTTGGGCGGGCTCAATTTCACAATTTGGAAGCACTCATCATTGCTGCCATGTTTTACTGGATGATGACAATCATTCTGACCTATGTTCAGGGCATCATCGAAGCGCGTCTTTCCAGGGGAGACCGCTGAAATGGACCCCATCGTAAGAATCTCGGATCTCGACAAGTATTTTGGGCGTTTGCATGTGCTCAAGCAAGTTTCAGTTGACGTCGCACCGCGTGAGGTGGTATGTATCATTGGTCGGAGCGGAAGTGGCAAGAGCACCCTGCTGCGCTGCATCAACTTTCTTGAAGAGCCCTCATTTGGTTCGATCGAAGTGGATGGATTGAAAGTCGACGCAGGTGCAAAGGGAAAAGAACGTCGCCAGCTTGTCCATGATGTACGCTTGAAGACAGGCATGGTATTTCAGGAATTCAACCTCTTCCCACACATGAATGTGTTGGAAAACGTGATCGAGGGACCTGTCACGGTAAAGGGCATGGACCGCGTCAAGGCAGTTGAATTAGGTGAGCAAAATCTTGATAGCGTGGGCTTGCTCTTCAAAAAAGACGAGTATCCAAATCGCCTCTCTGGCGGTCAAAAACAACGCGTTGCAATTGCACGCGCGCTCACGATGGAACCGAAGGTGATGCTCTTCGACGAACCCACCTCGGCGCTCGACCCCGAGTTGATCGGAGAGGTGCTGAATGTGATGAAGAAGGTCGCGAAAGATGGGATGACCATGCTCGTTGTGACCCATGAGATGGGGTTTGCGCGCGAGGTCGCAGATCGCGTCCTCGTGATGGCAGATGGAGAGGTCGTGGAAGACTCGAAGCCCGATGCGCTGTTCAGCAACCCTCGGGACCCGCGCACCAAGGCGCTGATCGACCGTTATCGTACTGGAGGCAATTAACGCCATTATGCCTATTGCGATTACACGGGAGGTTAGTCCGCGCTTCGACGAGTGTGAGATCACGCACATCGAGCGCACGCCGATCGATTTGAACGCTGCACGCGCTCAACACCGCGAATATGTGAATGCTCTGAAACAACTGGGATGCGATGTGATCGAGCTACTTGCTGAGGCGGAATTACCCGATTCAGTCTTTGTTGAAGATACAGCATTTGTTTTGCCGGAAGTGGCGGTCATTACGCGGCCCGGGGCTGACTCTCGAAAAGCTGAAACAGAATCCATCACCCGGGCGTTATCCCCGCATGTCAAGCTGATTCATGTTCGCGAGCCAGCAACCGTTGACGGCGGTGATGTCCTTGTACTTGGAAAGCACATTTACGTGGGTCTATCCACCAGAAGTAAACCGGAGGCGATCGATCAATTAAATGAATTGCTTCGAGGGTACGGATATACCGTCATCGGCGTGGAGCTGCATGACTGCCTGCACCTGAAAAGTGCCGTCACACGCGTGGATGACAAAACATTGCTCATCAACAAACACTGGTTGGATGCACACCATTTCAAGAATTTTGACCTGATCGAGGTTGATCCATCCGAGCTTTCGGCGGCAAACTGTCTGCCGATCGCCGGGTCGATCATTTTCCCAACAGCATTCCCTAAAACACGGGCAAAGCTTGAAGAAAGAGGCTATAAAGTCGTAACAGTGGATGTCGCGGAGCTGGCGAAAGCGGAGGGTGCGGTAACCTGTTGCAGTTTGATTATTCAGTGAGAGACCCTAAAGGTTTCTCACTGAATAATCAAACAAATCGCTCAACGATAGTTTCCTGCGAATGCAACCCTCGGAATTCGAGAGCAAACCTTTAGGGTCTGGACTGAGAAAACAAAAATCCCCGAAGTTCGGGGATTCTTTCTGTCTTTGGTGCGCTGGAGAGGACTTGAACCTCCACGCCTTTCGGCACATGGCCCTCAACCATGCCTGTCTGCCAGTTCCAGCACCAGCGCTGGGGCACGGCGTATTATAATCTGCTTGCCTTGCTTGTCAAGCAGATGGAATCAATCAGGAGACATCATGACCAGAATTGTTGTGGATGCAATGGGGAGTGACAACTATCCAACTCCGGATGTAGAGGGCGCGGTGATGGCAGCGCGCGAATATGGAGTGGATATTATTCTCGTGGGCGACGCTTCGAAGATACAGCCGATCATTGATTCCGTGGGTGCAGGGAATCTCCCTATTCGAGTAATCCACGCGCCCGATTTATTGACGATGCACGATAAAGGCGAGGACCTCGTAATGAAAGCGCGCCATAAGGAAGCGCAGAACTCGATGGCTGTGGGGCTTGACCTAGTCAAGAACGGCGAAGCGGATGCGTTCGTCACTGCGGGCAATACCGGCGCGGCAATGGTCACCTCGCTTTTCAGGTTGGGCCGCATCCGTGGTGTGGATCGTCCGGCGCTGGCAGGTCCCTTTCCAACCGCAACAGGGATTTGCAGCGTCATCGATATTGGAGCAAACCCTGATTGCAAGCCCGAAAATCTGCTGCAATTTGGCATCATGGGAAGTGTGTATGCGGAAAGAGTTCGTGGCATCCAAAATCCAAGAGTTGGATTGATCTCGAATGGGGAAGAGGCGGGGAAAGGCAGTGAACTGGTCAAAGAAGCGTATCCTCTTCTTGCGAATGCAAAACTCAATTTTGTTGGGAATATTGAGGGAAAAGAAATTTTCAATGGTCACGTGGATGTGGCTGTCACGGATGGGTTTACAGGAAACGTATTCTTGAAATCCACCGAGGCCGTGGCAAAATTATTGATCGAGAAAATTCGAGAATCGATCAAAGGGGGTGGCCCGCTCGCGTTGGTCGGCGGGGCGCTCATCCGCCCGGCGATGGGCAGGGTGCGGAAATTGCTCGATCCCTCCGAAGAAGGCGCGGCGCCGCTACTCGGCGTGAATGGACTGGTATTCATCGGTCACGGCCGCTCAGATGCGCTTGCCATCAAGAGCGCAGTGCGCGTCGCCAAAGGAGCAGTGGAAGCCAAAGTACTCGACGCCATGAAATCTGCCATAGAGGAAAGTTTGAAGAAATTTGAGTAAGAGCGGAAGAACACCGCCCTTACTCAACCAGCCATTTCACATCAACTTAAAACAGCTGGTTTCGATACGTGCTCTCGCTTCGCCTGGCACTACTCGATCAGCGGAAAATATTAATCATGAAAAGCATCAAAAACGAAAAACTCATTAAACGCAATGGAAAGATTGGTAGTTGGACCAGCCTGGCTGCGCTCGCAGTCCTTGGTTTGGGCATGTACATATCCTTCACACGGACAGAACTATTTGCTTATTCCCTGATCGCCCTGCTCCTCGGATTCACATTAACACAGATCGGCATGTACATGGGCAACAAGTTTGGGCGCTCCCCGCGCCCGGATGAAAAACTGGATGCGGGTCTCAAAGGTTTACAAAATGAATTTGTGATGTATCACTACCTAACCCCGGTTTCCCATCTGCTGGTCGGTCCCGCAGGCGTTTGGGTGGTCATGCCTTATCATCAGCGCGGACGAGTGGCATTCTCAAAGAATCGCTGGCGTATGAGCGGCGGTGGATTTCTGCAATCTTATATGCGCATCTTTGGGCAGGAAGGGTTGGGTCGCCCGGATATTGAGATCGAGAGTGAGATCAAATCACTCAAGAGGCATCTCGTTAAGCATATGGACGAATCAGAAATTCCGGATATCAACGCGTTGATGGTGTTCACCAACGAAAACGTGGAGATCGATGGAGAA
>DATKED010000321.1:0-7726 GCA_035512375.1 Anaerolineales bacterium | reverse complement strand
AAAACGGTCTTTTCGGTGCGAGCGGTCATGATGCCTCGATACGGCTTCGCCACTCGGCACAGCACCTCACCCCGATATTGAGGAATAATCGGCGTGTCGGTTTGTCCCTTCGCGAAGCACCCCTGTGGGGCTCCCGCAGGGAGAGGGTATAGGGACGATTTCTTATCTGTGCTGATGAAAAGTTGGGTTGCGGATTTGGATGTCATTATTGAGATTCAAAAAAGTCCCCGAACTTGTTCAAGGACTTTTTCCTTTAGATGTCGGTTATTTCAGGCACGTGTTCATCTTCGTACTTTTCAATAAGCACACCTAGAACTTCCATCAACGATGCAAGCGGATGATTTTCATCTTCGCCGATGGTGTCAATCAGATTGTCCAATATGCGAACAGCCTCCAGGTATTCCTTTTCGCTGTGAGGGAGATACAGGATTTTTGAAACTTCTGTCCAGTGCGGAGAGGCTTGTTCAATTTTCGAGTCTAACATCGGTTACTCCTTCCACTTTCCTTCGTCATACTCTCGGTGTGTCAGCACAGCACGGATTTAAATGATACGCCGATTGTAATGAATGGCGGCTATCAAACGCACTTTGTTGCCACCGATATTGAAAACTGTTAAATTGCCAACCTGGTCAGTACTTCCAAACATTTTCTCAATTCCGCAAATGACTTGAACTCGTTTCTCTTTGCCAATCTGTACCAATGCTGCAAAGATGTTTTCGCATCTGGGTGCTGCTCTGCGAATTCGTTGAGCCGTTTACGAGTGATGATGTGCATGGTCGGCTTCGTTTATTATACTCCCTCCGTTTTGGCCGCAACTGATGAAAACGGTCTTTTCAAGGCACCCTTTCATGGGAGGTCTCCTTGAGAAGATTATACCGTTACCTCACCCAGGTTGAGTCGATTCTTGAGCAGGGTAGGGTGAGGTCAATTGCCCGACTCCTGACTCTCGCTTGCAACAAGGGCGGTACCAAAACGAAGACGAGGTCTCTTTCTTCATCACCCAGGCAGCACATTTATCAAAGGTTATTAATTCTTAAGAATGTATACTCAGCCCGCTATGGGGGTGTATAATAAAATTGTAACGTTGCTAATCCTCTTATCCAGTGGAGCGCAAAAGATGGCTTCAAAAGATAATAATAAACCCAAAAAATCCCCCAAGGCGACTAAGAAAACTCCGGCGCAAGATCCAGAAGCAAAAGCCCCCACCGAGCCTACGAACAGACCGCAGGCCCTGACCATCGTGGGCATTGGCGCCTCCGCAGGCGGCCTGGCCGCATTAAGCGCTTTCTTCAATGCTCTCCCGGCAGATCCTGGAATGGCATTTGTGGTGGTTACACATCTGCACCCGGAGCATGAAAGCTACATGGCTGAGCTGCTGCAAAAATACACAACGATGCCCGTCCAGCAGGTGATGGGCCGGGTCAAGGTGGAACCGAACCATGTGTATGTGATTCCGCCGAACCGCAGCATTTTGATGCAGGATAGTCACGTAGAGACGTCCGAGTTCGATGAACCACACGGACAGCGCACACCGATTGATCACTTCTTCCGCAGCCTGGCACAGGGCCACAGCGAATCGATTGCCGTGATCCTTTCTGGCGGTGGCACGGATGGCTCAGTGGGTGTCAAGGATATCAAGGAGCAGGGCGGTCTGATCTTCGTCCAGCATCCGGATGATGCAGAATTTGACAGTATGCCGCATGCAGCGATTAACACGGGCCTGGCTGATCTTGTCCTACCGGTGGCCAAATTGGCTGAGAAACTGATAGAGTTCACCAGGCATCGCCCACTCCTTCCGCACGATGGGGATCAGCTCACCAACCAGGACACAGAAACGCTGCAGCGCATCCTGGGACAGGTGCATGCCCGCACCGGACATGACTTTAATCAATACAAGCGCTCTACCATCCTGCGCCGGGTGGAACGGCGGATGCAGTTGAATAAGTTCATCACGCTGGAGACGTATCTGGATTTCCTGCGCCAGAACGCTGGTGAGGCGCAGGCAATGTTCAGTGATATCCTCATTGGGGTAACGAACTTTTTCCGCGATCGTGAGGCCTGGGCAGCGCTCGAGCAAAAGGTAATTCCAGCGATGTTTGATGAGAAGGAGCAGGACCAGGAGATTCGTGCCTGGTCTATTGGTTGTGCCACCGGTGAGGAAGCCTACAGCCTCGCCATCCTGCTCTTTGAACAAGCGGCCAGGCTGGATTACCGTCCTCGCATTCAGATCTTCGCCTCTGATCTGGATGAAGGCTCGATCGCTCACGCCCGCGATGCACTCTACCCCGCGGCCATCGAAGCCGATATCAGCTCCGAACGCCTGGAACGTTTTTTCACCCGTGAGGGAGAGTATTACCGCCTGAAGCGCGAGCTGCGGGATGTCGTGCTCTTCACCAATCACAACATCTTATTCGACCCGCCCTTCTCACGGCAGCACCTGATCGTCTGCCGCAATGTGCTGATCTATTTACAGCGCTCTGTGCAGGAGCGGCTGTTCGATATTTTCTACTACGCACTTAACCAGGGTGGCTATCTCTTCCTGGGCCGCTCGGAAACAGCTGAGCATGCGTCTGAGCAGTTCGAGGTTGTTGACAAGGAGCATCGCCTTTATCAACCCAAGCAGCGGGTTAGTGGTAGACAGCAAATCCCTGTCATGCCACGGACGGCTCGGAGAAATATGCCGTCCACTGAAAAACAGCGCGTGCGGCCACACCTCGGGAACTTCCTGGAAGACGGTACGAAGGCGACAGAGCAGCATCAAAAAGCACTTGAATTCTATGGCCCTCCAAGTGTGCTTGTCGATGCGGGCTATCAAATCCTGCATGTTTCAGAGACAGCCGGGCGCTACCTGCAACAGCCAAAAGGACCCATTACCGGTGATCTGCTCAAACTGGTGCGCACGGAATTGCAGTTGGAACTACGCACGATCCTCTTCCGGGCCTTCGAAAAAGATCGGGCTATCGTCAGCCGCTCCATACCCGTTCAATTCAATGGACATCCACGTCAGGTAATCCTCTCCGTGCGCCCGCGCACGAAGAGGCAGGCAAATGAGATCTCGGAAAGACGGGCATTGGTGGTCTTTCTGGAGGATGAGACCGATGAGCCGCTGGAGGTGCCAGAAACACAAGGACCGCAAGCGCAGGCCGAACCCGATAAGCGCATCGTTCAACTCGAAGCCGAAGTACAGCGGTTGCGCGAGCAATTGCAGGTCAGCGTCGAAGAATTCAAAATCTCCACTGAGGAGATGAATGCCGCCAACGAGGAACAGCAGTCTATTAATGAGGAGTACCTCTCGACCACCGAGGAACTGGAAACCAGCAAGGAGGAATTGCAGTCGGTCAACGAAGAGCTGCAGAGCGTGAACAGCGAGATGCGCCTCAAACTCGATGAAATCTCTCGTGCCCAGGAGGAATTGGAGAATCTGATGGGTGCGAATGAAATCCCCACCCTGTTCCTCGACCGCGAACTCCTCATCCAACGGTTTTCAGCCGGAATTCAAGACCTCTTCAGCATCTTGCAGATAGACCGGGGCCGGCACATCAGTGATCTGACTCATAAGTTGGGCTATGACCAGTTTTCAGAGGACGCCCACCGAGTCTTAAGCAGTCTGGTGCCCGTGGAGCGGGAAGTGCATCTGGAAGATGGCACGGCATTCGTGATTCGTCTGCGTCCGTATCGCACCGTTCAGAATCGCATCGAAGGTGTGGTGATTACCTTTATCGATATCACGAAACTCAAAGCGACGGAGCAGGAACTGATCAATACCAAGCAGACCCTCGAAGACCACTTGCAGGAACGGGAGCGTGAACTGGATGGGGCCAATCAAATGTTCAACCAGACGCGCGAGCTGTTTGAAAAGCTATTTGATACCAATCCCATTCCCACCTCCATCACCACCCTGGATGAAGGCGTCTTCGTCAATGTCAATGATGCCTATCTGAAATATTATGGACTCAAATATGAGGACGTGATCGGGCATTCATCACAAGAGCTTAACCTGCCTATCGCGCAGGGTCTGCGCTCGCCCTTGATTGAGCGTGTTAAAAAAGATGGTTCCCTGCGTAACATCGAGATGGAAACGAAGCTCCATTCCGGTGAATCCCGGTCCATCCTGGCTTCCATCCAGACAGTGCTGGTAGATAATAAGAATGCCTTGATGCTGGCTTTTATCGATATCACCGAGCGCGTCCGCGCCGAACACGTCATGCGTTCCGCTTCCACCGGCCTGCGTTCGTCAGAACAAAAGGAACGACAGCGCATCTCCCAAATTCTGCATGATGAGCTGCAACAGAACATCTTCGCCGTCAAGGTGCAGCTTTCATTGCTGGCACAGACGCTGGGGAAGAATGACATTCAGGCAGCCCGAACCGATCTTCAACAGCTGGATGAATGGCTGGCCGAATCCATTTCGATCACCCGCCAATTGAGTATTGACCTGAGCCCGCCGGTATTAGAGGGCGAGGGCCTGGCTGAGGCATTGCTCTGGCTGGCTGCTCAAATGCAGAAACAGTATGGTCTTAATGTGACTGTCGAACCAAATGGTGTGCGAGCCGACTTGCGGGATGATGTGCGCAGTGTCGTCTTTCAATGCTTGCGCGAATTGCTGTTCAATATTGTCAAGCACGCCGGAGTCGACAAAGCCGTGGTAACCTTTGGGTATGATCATCCCGGTTATGTCGGCATCACGGTTAGTGATGACGGGAAAGGGTTTGATCCGGAAGCTTTTGATAGAAAAGGATCCTCGGGTTTGCGAAGGATGCGTGATCGGTTATTCATAGTAGGAGCAAATCTCAAGATCGAATCTGGGCACAATCAAGGCACTCACATTACCATCGAAGCTCCGCGTTCGGATTCGATCGAGTGATATGGTTTCCATCCTGCTGGTAGAAGATCATACAGACTTTGCCAACGTTCTTGTCCGCCTGCTAAATATGACGGATGATCTGGCGATAACCAGTGTGGCAAAAAATGCCGAAGCGGCTATGAAGGAACTGCCCTCCCGGAAATTCGATCTTGTTCTGGTGGACGTTTCCTTACCCCAGGTTAACGGCATCAGTCTCGTGGGCATGATTCAAACCCGATACCCGGATCTGCCCTGCCTGATGCTTTCAGGGCATAGGCTGTCACATTATGTGAAGGGGGCTCTCGCGGCTGGTGCTCGTGGATACATTCTTAAGGATAACGCTTCAGGGATCATCGAAGGCATCCGGCAGGTGTTGAAAGGGGGGATTTACGTGTCTGAAGAGCTGCGTTAGTATTGGGGGTGACGTAATCCATTTGCAGAACCTGGGAGTAGCCGTGTGAGCACAACTTCAATTCTATTGGTGGAAGATCATAAGGTTTTTGCGAAAACGCTTTTGCATTTCTTGAGCACCCATGAGGAGCTGCACGTAGTCGCCGTTGCCGAATCGGCAGAGCAGGCGCTCGAACAATTGACGGACCTGAAGGTGGACCTGGTTCTGGCGGATCTATCCCTGCCGCGGATGAGCGGTATCAGCCTGGTAGAACAGTTGCGGCAGCAGTATCCCGACCTGCGCTGCGCGGTGCTCTCTGGTCATGTGGCGCCCGAGTATGCTCATCGCGCGTTGAACGCCGGCGCTCAAGGTTATATGATCAAAGACAATCCTCATGGTATTCTCGAAGGTATTCAGCGTATCATGAAGGGCGAAGTGTATATCAGCAAGGAAGTCGGCATCTTGTGATTGACGCCGGGTGAAACATCCAACCTGGCTGTGAGGTTTGACCATCTCTTGTTGACACATATCCAGTACAGGACCGGCGGGGGTTAGTTGACTCATTTCTCCAATCTACGGTGGGAGGAATGTCCTACCAATCAATCAGGAAGCCGAGATCACTCCTACCTATTGTGTGGCGTGCTGAAACGGTCCATTCGATGCGCCCCATCATACGAGCACTCCTGTATTTTACTTCCGTGTTGATTTTCTCCTGAACATTCTCACGAGCCCCATGCCGCCCCCGAGTGCAAACAAGATCATTCCAACAAAAAGAGCCCCAATGCCGATCCACACCAATCCAAAATTGAGGCTGGCTATATCTGGTGGATTATTAAAATCCCCAAAAGAACCGAATACCATCCCCATAAAACTGAGAATGAAATACATGAAACTGCCAAACCCGCCAATCATCAGAACACCGCCCAGCGCAGCCAGTAGCTTGGGAAAACACCCGACCGGCTGAAGTTCAAGTCCGGGTTTTACATAGTTCCGGGCATAGTCTGAGTTGAACTGCACGGCTTTGTTGTAATCCTGGTCTGCACCTTTGTGGTCGCCGGTGGCGCGGCGTGCAACCCCGCGATTGTAGTACGCCTCGGCAAAATCTGCTCGCAGGCGGATCGCTTCCGAATAGCAGCGGATCGCTTCGGTCAGGCTATTTGCTTCCTGAAATACGTATCCCTTTTCAAACCATTCCTGGCCATTAAGGTCCTCGTGCTTGACCTGCGCAGCCCGGTTGGCAGCAACCTTTTGCCCTTCCACGACTTCTTGAACCGCATTTGAAACCGGATGAATTACCGCATCAAGTGGAATATCCAGAAAGCGCGTGCAAAGACGTTCCATTGCTTCCTGAAAATAGTCCGCATGCACAGTAACCCCGTTGTAGTTTTTCAGGGTCGCCAATTTGCCAGTCAGTAGTTTCGAAACCGATGGATTGCCGAAGCTGAAGTTCTCCAGGAAGAGGGGGATGATGTTGCGCTTCTCATCCATGGCAGTTTCAATTTCACGTCTTAACCAGTCATCGGGATTCGTACAGCGTTCCAAGGCCGAAGGTGTCAGCAGCACAAGAAAATGTGCTCGTGCTTTGATGTTCCCGATAATAACCTGTGTGAAATCACCGCTATCTATGCTTTCAAAATCGAAGAAGACATCATAGTCGCGATTTGTCAGATACTGATAAATATTTAGCGCCCACGGCAAATTCGTGCGGCGGTAGCTGATGAAAACGGTCTTTTCGATGCGGGCGGTCATGACCTCACCACTTCGACACGGCTTTGCCAGTCAGTGCGGCGCCTGATATTGACAAATAATCGGCGTGTCGGTTTGTCCCTTCGCGAAGCACCCCTCTGGGGCTCCCGCGGGGAGAGGGTATCGTGACGATTTCTATTCTGAGGTGATGAAAAGTTGGGTTGCATGGTTGAGGGAGAATTGGTTACTTTATGATTCCTCTATCATCCAAAAACTCAACAGGGTCTTTATCCTTGCCGTGTTCCCACATCAATGAGAAGAACCAAATCCTGCTTTCACCAATCCAGAAATCGGCGGGAGTGAAAGTCATGTTTGAGTCCATAGGTTTCTGGTCGCTTTCGGGAGTATATTCTGCCTGCCAGCCGAAAATTTCTCCCTGCCAATGTTTGTCAACCGAATGAAGATGATTCGCAAATGCCTTTACTTCCTTCAAATCTGGGACAGCCAAAGGAAGGATGGGTTCGTAATCTGCGTGCGCAGGAATTTTTGCTTTAACCGTTAACATGTTTGCTTTTCTCCTTTTCCCATGTGTCCAACAGAAAATCGTGGTTGTCTTCGATGATACGTTCTATGTCGCGCAAGTCGCTTTTTCGAAATCTACCTTCGCGTTCACCCCAGATGGGGATGAGCCAGAACTTCGCTTCATTTCCGCCTTTAGTTACATGAACGTGAGGAGGTTAGTTGGCTACGTCCGCTTCGTAGAAAAAGAAATTGTAGCCATTCACGCGAAGGACGACAGGCATGGG
>DATKED010000320.1:0-6761 GCA_035512375.1 Anaerolineales bacterium | reverse complement strand
TCAAGGCTGCGTAACATCAGCTATTAAATATAACGGAAGAGTAGTCTTTTCAATACTATTCTGAAATCAAAGAAGAATCAATAAGGGAAACCCTTAATATAACAAAAGAGCAGAACGGAAAGTCCTGCTCTTTTGATTACCTTGATTTTATTGAATCTTTATGGCAAAGGTGGGTTGGCGTTGTGCACCAGGTCGAGCGCCATTTCAGGGAACCACTGTCCCGCGCCCGGGTCGACGATTCCCCATTCAGGGTCGACCGTTCCGGTGGGACCGAGTCCGCGCGTGCATTCGCCGTCTGACTCACCTGGGATCTTCACCCACAGATAGGCATCGACCAGCGGATTGCCGGTGTTTGCTGTTGGCCGTAGTCCAAGCCCTCGGTCTGGCGGGTTGCACCAATCCTGCGCGACTCCATCATTCGGGTAGCTGGATCCAAAGTTCCACGGGCCGACGCCGTTGCGGCTCGTGTCGATCACGAAGTGCGTCGTTCCGGTGGTGTCGGCGTAACGTAAGTTGATCCCGGATGTGTTGAACGGCATACGAGGGCCATCAGGCGTATTCACAGCGGTAGTATCTGTGTCGCTCCAGACGCCGTACCGGCTGAGAGCATCTCCCGTCCACTCACCGATGGTCTGTGCGATTAGAGATGGTAGAGGACCGCCGTTCCAGTACTGATCGGGACACTCGGCCCCCGCATTCGTGCTGAGCCGCGCGATGCACTTCGAGATCCAGGTTCCGTACTGTACCTGGTTCTGGGTGTATTGGTAGTTCGACACATTCAAGAAGAAACCATCAGCGCGCTGCACGCCAGCTTGCATGAGGCGAGTCGAGGCGTCGCGAACGTTCAGCCAGGCGCTGTGGGTGGCGTCCAGGTACACGAGCGCGTTCGCCTTCGCCCCAAGGGTGTCAACAGCGTAGTTCAGCTCCCGATACCGTTGAGCGTCGGTTGAAGGGACGCCAACCGGGCAGTTGCTGGGGAGGAGTCCGAGACCGTCTGGCTCGATGATCACGATCGCATTGCCGTTGCCGATGCCAGCGGCAAAGCCATCGATCCAAGCCTTGTACTCGGCCTCAGTAGTGGCTCCACCCGCCGACAGGTTTGCGCAGTCGCGGCCGGGTGTGTTGTAAGCTACCAGTACAGGGACAGCCTTCTTGGCGGCAGCGAGCTTGACCGTCTTCCGAACATCCTGCTGGACGCTTTTGGGTGTCCCTCTGGTGAACCAAACTGCCTGTGGCGTCTTGATCATTTCTCTGATCAGGTTGGCATCATCCTTATTACCGCTGGATATGAGATCGGCGATCTGTTCAATCGCACCGTGGTTCGGCTTAGGAACATAGAATTGAGTGTTGGGATCAAGGTTTCCTTGTGGCTTTGCCGAAGCAGATACAGGTACGATGAGCACCGCTAGAAGGGTGCTGGCAATGAGGAAATAAATTAACTTTCTTTGGTTGGTCATTTTTACTCCTTTTGATTTTGGTAAACGGACATTGCCTGTATAGTCCTGATTCACACCGCCGTGCAATGGATCTCACACGGCGCTGTGAGTTTACAACCATGCCACATCTGAGCGGATAAGTCAAATTGACAGACCAATACGCCAAACTAACAAAAATGAAAGCTATTCTCAGTATAGCTTTCCTGGCACAAAAGTCTTATAAGATATTAATCAGCACAAACACAATATTGACCGCTGGAGAATTGTATCGAATAGCCCCATATTCAACTACTTCATCGTCCGCAGATAGTCTCTGGGACTCATCCCCACTTCCTGTCGAAAGACCCGGCTGAAATAAGCACTGCTTGAAAAGCCGGTCTCCAGTGCGATCTCTGTCAGGTTGTGCTTCCCATGCTCCAGAAGTGCCTTTGCCTGATGGACACGATAACGGTTGAGGTACGTGACCAGCGTAATGCCCATATCCTGACGGAAACAACGCGCCAGATATTCCTTGCTCACACTAACATGTCGGGCCGCGTCTTCAAGCGAGATGGGGTCCATGTAGCGCTCATGGAGATAGATCATAGCCTTGCGGACAATTCGCTGTGCTTCACTTCCCAACGTTCCACCGCGGGACAGAGCTGCTTCGATATGGGAGTACGTTTCCTGCGCGCTGAACAAACCCTTTTTAAGTACGCTGGTCACACCTCGTCCCAAATGTTCCAAGTCATCCATTGTCAGGGTCTGACCCGTTAGCACAATGACGGGAATATCCCGGCCGCGTGGATCGCTTCGCATGGCTTCCAGAACGCCAAATCCATTCAACTCTGGCATGATCAGATCCAGCAATACCAGGTCTGGATGGGTCTCCCGGATCAACGCCAGGGCTTCCTTCCCGTTTCTTGCTTTCAATATCCGACACCCGGGCGACCATGCTGCAACGATGCGCGCATGCAATTCCAAAGCGCTCGGTTCATCATCTACGATGAGGATGACTTCCTCATCTGCGCTTTTGTTGATTTCACGAGATTCCAATGCCTGGATAAGCTCTGACTGATTCAGAGGTTTGGTGAGGTAACTTAATTCGAAGACCGAGCCGCGATCCTGTTTCCCATCAAGTGAGTAGAACAAAACAGGGATATCCCTGGTCAAAGGGTTTTCCTTCAATGCTTTCATCACTGCCAGGCTTTGCTCTGGATCTGTTCCCTGCTCCAGAACCACGGCTCCAGGTTGGGAGCTAAACCAGTCCGGCAGCCAACTGTTGCTGGCATCGATCCACACCATTTCCACATCGAACCCGCGCTGGATCAGGTATTGACATAGTTGTTCGCTATCTCCTGAACGTTCTGCGAAAAGAAGTACGCTTCGTTCGTGGACAATTGTTTCCTGCAAGCCGGACTCTGTATGATTTTCCATGATCGGAAGGGTAAAGTAAAACGTCGAGCCTGCACCCACTTCTCCGGATGAATGGACTCCAATGGTCCCACCATGCAGCTCGATCAGCCGCTTGCAGATGGATAATCCCAACCCCAGGCCGCCGTATCCAAGTGCCGTGGTGCGCTCCGATTGGCGAAATTCATCGAAAACAACGTTCTGCTCCTCCGGTAGGATTCCCAAACCGCTATCGCTGATTTCAACGGTGATCGCCTCATCGGTTGCGCTGACGCGCAATGTCACGCGACCCTGGGCCGTGAATTTCACTGCATTATTGACCAGGTTGAGAGCTACCTGACGCAGCCTGGTACGGTCTCCCCAAACGTTTGGCAAATCTTCGGAGATGGATGCCTGCCACTCCAATCCTTTGTCCTGTGCGAGCTGCTCTCCAACGGTCGCGACCACCTTAAGCACATCTGCAATATCCAGCCGCGCACAGACCAGTTTCAATTTTCCCATTTCATTCTTCGCCAGATCCAGCACATCACGGATCAGTCCATCCAAGTGCTGCGCGCTGGCATGGATCCGTTTGAGGTCCCTCCCAATTTCTGACCCATCATGTTGTCCCTTTTGCAGCAGCATATCGCTTAAGCCCACGATCAGATTGAGCGGTGTCCGCAGCTCATGACTGACCGTCGAGAGAAAGCGGCTCTTTAATCGATTCGCTTCCTCGGCTAACTGGCGTCCCTGGGTTGCTTCGCGATACAGGCGTACAACCTTAAGAAAGGTAACCAGCTGCCAGACGATATGCGCGCAGATTTCCAGATTAGACGTGTCAAAGACGACAAACCCGGGCATCTGGTCCAGACCGTCTCGCCCGGTCATGGGGAGGAGTGCAAGTCGATACGGTTCCTCGTACAGACCTTCTGGCGGAAACTGTCTGCTGGAAAAACGGATTGCGACACCGTGTTCGGATACTTTGTGCAGTGAACATACGGCAAATGGATCGCCATCCTTTGCCTCGAAAAAAGCAACGCCGACATCCTGGATTCCCACTTGTGGCAGATAGCTTGCCAGGATTTCATAGACCTGCGCTTCATCGAGAGCCGTGAGCAGGCGGGCATTCAACTGACCGACCTGATCGGCGATCCATATTTGATGGCTGATCAAATGTCTGTGCTGGCGCTGCATATACTGGACAACGACAGCGCGGGCTTCTGTGAGGATGGACTCGGGTTGGCGGTCTGTGGATGGCCATTTCATTGCTTCCAAAAATCTTCCGAGTCCACTTTCCAACGCGGACAGAACATCATTCCACACATAGATATCGTCTTCAAGGGATTCCACGCGCAGCAGAATATCCGTCAGCGTCTGCCGAAATAGGCTCGGATTCTTCGAATGCAGGCTCTCGAGAAAGGCTTCGACCAACTGCCTACAGCGCGAACGCACTTCATTCGGGCTTAACCGCTGCGTCCCTGCCAGCGCGATTTCCGTCATCGTTTCTGAGAGAATAGCAGGTGCATGATCGCGAGACATGGATATTCTGGAATTGCCGGTTATGACTTGTGAATTCGCGCTCGGCTGGCAGCCGCACGATTGACGGATGATCAATTGAGACGGTATCGTAACACTGTCCAATGTTGCTCTGCGGCCTTCCATAAAATCAAGCAGCAATTCCAATGCCTGATAACCCATACGAAATGGCGAGCTGCGAAAGGTGGTGAGTGGGGGAATCTGCGTGACCGCCTCGACCGTGTCGTCATTGCCGATGATGGCAACATCTTCCGGGATTCGAAGTCCAGCCGATTTGAGCGCGCTCATGGCGCCAATCGCGGATTCGTCATTGCTTGCCAATACAGCCGTGAATGACACACCTGAGTCGAGAATCTGTTGCATAGCTCGTTGACCGCCGTTGATCCCGTGATTCCCATAGGCGATCAACTTTGGATCAGAAGCGAGCCTGTATTCCTGCACGATCTGCTGGAATGCTCGCAACCGGATGCCGCTATCGCCCGTCGGATCATCCGGGTAGCCGGCAATGAACGCGATCTGCCGGTGACCGTGTGCCATCAGGTGCAAGATCGCCTCGCGTATCGTACCGAAATTGTCGATGGCGACGGTCGGGCCGGATTCTCCGGTCGCGGTAAAGACAACCGGATGACCGGCCGCGATCACTCTCTGTACATACTTCGATCTGGCTTCCGAAAACAATGGATTGATCACGATCAGTCCATCCGTGTTCCAGGGTCCGACAGGCACATAATCAACTTCCGGTGAGGGAATGGGCCAGGCTGGATGAGCTGTCGTGTACGAGGAACTGTCCATTCCACAAGCCAGCAGCAGGTTGCAGCCTCGATCCCCTGCAGCCGAGGAGACTCCGTGCAGCAAGGGACCGATGAAATTCCCCAGAATGGTTCCATAGTACACCTGACTCCCCGCCAGCACCCCGATCGTCCGTCTTTTGTTTACGGTCTCTGTCATTCGTGCAATCCTTTGGTTGTTCCTTGTTGGTATTATACGAGCAACATGGTAAACAAAACCCGTCTCGCAAGAGACGGGTCCTGGCTTAACAGTCGCTACCTCCCGGACATCACAAACCTGTTATCAATTCATGCAAACGTAGAGCAGTTCCTGCAACTTTTTCAGAGTCAGTAATCTCAGGTGTATCTCTATCCGTGTGGACGAATTCCGTCATGAGCTCGTACACCAGTTCCGATGTGAGTGCAAGGGCAGGGCGCTGGTTCATTAGAAACAGAGCGTGGTCGCCCTGAAACCAGGGTTCTCCCGCGATAAACACTTCGACTTCTGCAAAAACCTGTTCGATCCTTTTCTTCATCTCTGGGGGACACTCATACAGCGAGTAAGCGGTTTTCCCTTTGATATAGCCCAGTCCATCGATATTGATGCCTAGCAAAATATCTTGAAATTTGCCTTCGTTCTGCCGTAAGTAGAGCTGCTCACCGGGATTGCTGTAATAGTCCTCGCCATTCAACGCGACGATTTCAATACATTTGTCTCCAGCATAATCCTTTAACAATTCTGCCACCAGAAGTAGTGTCACGATTCCCGTCCCGTTATCCAGCGCGCCGGGGGTGCCGAGCTTGGCGTCGATGTGCGCAAAGAGAACGATGCGCTCGCTGGAGTTTTTCCCTTTACGAGCAACAAGACATTGCAGCCACGCGCAGGAATCCGCGTTGCGTGGATGTCAATTGATACCTTCTTTCCTTCATACCTGGCAAGTTCATTTCCCAGTTCTTCTGTTATGAAAACAGATGGAATATCAAAATCGCCGTCTTCGAAAACAGGGAATGGGTACAGCGCACCGGCCATTTCGGGATTGCGCGTGGTCGCAGTGATGATCGCCAGCGGTTTCTTCTCTTCCAACAATCGAATAATTCTTTGCTGCTCCTCCACTTGAAAGAAGGGGAAATTCTTTGGCAGGAAATGTTCTTTCGCCAGTTCGCCGCGCATCAACAGTATATTGTTCGAGAAATCCAAAGTCTCCAATTCCGTGGTAGAACACGCAGTGACCAAAGGCGCGGTTACCTTTCCTCCCAATGAATACGGGCTGACTTGCACAGTATAGGATGTGCCATCTACTGCAATGATCGCGCCATCACTCTGCCAGTCCACACACTCGAATTCAGGACAATCCACGTCAAAGCCAAAGGACCTGACCACTTTAGCAAAGAACGCTGCCGCCAGCTGATTACCCTCACTTCCAACCCGGCGGTTCGGGATTTGATTGCAGAGCGTATAGAGATATTGTGTGGCTTTCTCTACCAGTGTGATCATCCTGTTGCTCTCCTCTCTTTATAAAAAGCCCGCTCCTCTGGGAAACGGGCTGATCCAATTCCTGCTTTCCGATTACCAAGCTATGCAGGCACTTTGCTCGCTGCCTCAAACCCTCTCCTCAGTGCCTCAAAGTTACTTGGTAGGAGATGTTTATGG
>DATKED010000319.1:0-34531 GCA_035512375.1 Anaerolineales bacterium | reverse complement strand
GGCGGCTTCGGTAATGTGCTTGAAGTAGGCAGGCTCACCCGTGAAGCGCATGCCGTGTTCGGGGTACTTTTGATTTTCGCGTCGCCAGAAATCGGGCGTGTCGGTGACGTACGAATACGAGGCGTTGATGACCGCCAGCGACTCTTCGGCGGGACCGACGATATATGCGCCGCCGCCCGCGCCCGCGGTGTACTCGAGCGCGTCACCTGGCTTGCCTTGCGCGGTGTCCATGCCGATCGCCATGGCATAGTGACCCATGCCCGAGCCGACCAGTCCCATCGCCGCGACCATGGCTTCGGTGCCGGCTTTGCAGGCGAACTCCCAATCGGCGGCTTGCGTGTTGGGGACGGCGCCGATTGCTTCGGCAACCAGTGTGGAGGTGGGCTTCACCGCATACGGGTGGGACTCAGACCCAACCCAGACCGCTCGCAGTTCGTGCGGGTCGATCTGAGCGCGGAGCATGGCGTTGCGCGCCGCTTCAATGGACATGGTGATGACGTCTTCATCCAGCCCGGGGACAGCTTTCTCCTTGATGGGGAGTCCGCCTTTGCCGCCTGTCCATACGCGCGCGACTTCTTTTGCGGGCAGACGATAGCGCGGCACGTACGCGCCGTAGCCAACAATGCCGACAGGCTTGACGGGTTTGAGGAGGGTGGGAGAATGAATATGAGGGGTTGTCATTTGATCATTTCCTGATACTGGTTTTCAAAAGTTATTATGTTTGCGTTGTAGTTGCTAATTGAATAGAGACCTACTTTCATTCCATGCCTCTAATTTTCCCGTGATGATATCTGTTGGTTGAGCGACTCAGGCGGTAAATGCATTTCCCGCAGGGTCAACAAAATTGCGGCGCACTCTACGCTTAAACGCCACTTCGTAATCGGGTTCGCGCTTTTAGGCCCCGGTCAGCTTTGATACCTTCGTTGGTATCTATAATGTTGAACATGATGCCCATGTCAGTAGAGTTTCTCATCATTTCAGGATCTGCATAGTAACGCGGTAATGGAAATCTTTGTGACAGCGCTTCAAAATCCTGATCGCGTAAATCCACGAGAATATCAATGTCGAATGTTACGCGGGTAATGCCAAATGGGTAGCCGCCAAATGCGCCGACAATCATATAGGGCGCGCCGATTTCATCTAACGCTTTGACAATCTGCACATAAAACGAAATTGCCGTCATTTCATCTCCATGCGGACCGGGGTTAAATACGCCAACACCTTCATATTGATTTCCGAAATGGTTAATTCAGGAAACTTTTTTTGAAATGTTCCACGCAAAGCTGCCATTGCGAATTCCTGTGCGCTTAATCCTGGAATGAGGCGTTTTTCAAACGGCATGTTACCCAGCAACTTCATCTGTACCCAATCAATGGGATCGAATCCATCCACGATGGCAGAGATTTCTTCGGAAGTGAGATGTTTTCTGTCAGTCATGGGTGTAAGTATACAATGCAGTCAGGTAAATAAGTACGCAGGTAGACACAAACCATGTCTACGTGTTTCCCTGTGTAGTTGTGTACTCTTTTACCAATACTTCTGCTCGATCAATTCTTACTATTTTTTCTGCCACCATCTGTGCAGCAACCTTTTCAATCAGTTCACCCGTGGCACCCGCCGCGACCGCGACCTGTCGTGCGTGTAGCGACATGTGTCCACGCTGGATGCCTTCGGTGGCGAGGGCGCGCAGGGCTGCCATATTTTGAGCAAGTCCCACCGAGACGATGATCTCAGCCAGTTCGCTGGCGGTCTTCACGCCCATCAACTTGACCGCGGCTTGCGCGGCAGGGTGGACTTTGGTCGCGCCGCCGACGATCCCCACCGCCATTGGCATTTCGAGCGTGCCAACGAGGTTTCCATCCACGTCCTTGTTCCATGTGGATAACGAAGTGTATTTGCCAGAGCGTGCCGCATACGCATGAGCGCCCGCTTCGATGGCGCGCCAGTCGTTGCCGGTGGCGATGACGACCGAGTCCACGCCGTTCATAATGCCTTTGTTATGGGTTGCGGCGCGGTAAGGGTCCACGGCGGCGAAGGCATAGGCGGCGATAATACCATCACGCACTGCTTCGCCTGAGAAATTATCAAAAGCGAGTTCTTTCAAGGGGATGGCACACCTTGCTCTTGCAATTCGTCTATCCGCCAGATTGGAAAGGATGCGAAGATGGACTTTTCCACCTGTGATGGCTTCCACTCTTGGGGCAAGTCTCTCACAGGCAGTGTTGACCGCGTTCGCGCCCATCGCGTCACGGACGTCATAGATCAGATGAATGACGAGGAAAGGTTCGATAGCAGATGATTCGATGATTCGAACTTCGAGATCCCGCGCACCCCCGCCGAATTTTTTGAGTACGGGGTCAATTGAGTCAGCTTCGGCGAGTAGTTCTGCTTTATGCTCGTAAAGCTTGAACTTCGCCTCGTGCAGGTTTGTGACGTTGATGACCTGCATCTGCCCGATCATGAGCGGATCTGTAGTGGTAGCTGTGAATCCGCCGCCGGCGCGGGCAAGTTTCGCCATGAAGGATGCACCCGCCACGACGGAAGGTTCCTCGAGCGTCATCGGTACGAGGACGTCCCGTCCATTCACCCGGAAGTTGAGCGCAATCCCCAAAGGAAGACTATACAAGCCGATTACGTTCTCGATCATGTGGTCCGCGGCGTCAGGGGAGAGTCCGCCGGTGGTAAACGGGGAGAGGTCATCGGGCGCGAGCTGCGAAGCTTCCACGAGCTTGGCGCGGCGCTCGTCGAGCGTCATGTTATAGAAACCGGAAATATGAGAGTTTGCCATTATGTTGCCTTTACAAAAATGATTTTATGCCTGTTCCCTGCCAAAATCTATCACATTTTATGAGATAATAGCGGGCGAGGTGTCACAGAAATGCTATTAACGCGAGAACAGCTCCAGGAAAGACTCATTGCTCTGCACAAAGCCAGCCTCGAATTGGTAAAAGATGTTTCGCTGGACCATTTATTGGAACGGATCGCCAAGCTTGCCTGTGAACAATCGGATGCACGTTACGCCGCACTGGGGGTCCTGGATGAAGACGGCAAACTGGTGAAGTTCATCACAGTGGGGATGACCGATGATGAGATCAAGCGCATTGCTCACCCACCGGTGGGGAAGGGATTGATCGGTGAGTTGATGAATACGGAAGTCCCATTGCGTGTGCCTGTAATTCACGATCATCCACGCTCTTCTGGTTTTCCGTCTCATCATCCCGAGATGGTTTCGTTCCTGGGCGTGCCGATTCGGGCTGCCAGCCGTCAACTGGGACAAATATACCTCACTGAAAAGATCGCTGCGCCTGAGTTTACTGCCGATGATGAAAAAATCATCCAGATGCTGGCAGCCTATGCAGCCGCAGCGATTCAAAATGCACGGTTGCACGAGAACACACACCGTCTGGCGGTGCTTGAAGAGCGCGAGCGCATCGGTATGGATCTGCACGACGGCATCATTCAATCGATCTATGGAGTGGGGTTATCCCTGGAAAGCGCGTTGCATTCGTTTGAAGATGACCCTCAGGATGCAAAAGCACGTGTCCAGCGTTCCATTGAAAGCTTGAATCAAGCCATACGTGACCTCCGTGGTTATATTTTGGACTTAAGGCCTCGTCAGATGGGCAGCGAAGGCTTGATGAGCGGGTTGAACCGCCTCATCACCGAGTTTCGAGCCAATACACTCGCAACCGTACAACTTTCCGGGACTGATAATGAACTCAAGGACCTGCCTCAGTCATGTTCGATGGTGTTATTTCATATCGGTCAGGAGGCGCTGGCAAACATCGCAAAGCATGCCAAGGCAAAACACGTGGAGATTTCACTCTGGTCAACAGAGGAACGCGTACTGATGGAGATCCATGACAACGGAAAAGGCTTTGAGATGGAAAAGATGAATGTGATGATCGGGCATGGGCTCGCCAACATGCAAACGCGTGCGCGTTCTGTTGGCGGCGACGTGGATATATCATCTGTGATTGGTGAAGGTACGACCGTGCTTGTATGGATCCCGCGGTAGGCGCGCAGGTAAACGTATCGAATCTAAACTTCTTCTATATCGAATCACAGGATCCTGAGTCTCGCAGATGGAGAAATAAAAAGTTTTCATCACGCGGTTCTTTAAGAACAAACATCCATATTTGCAGCAAAGAAGTTAAACTTCCGATTAAAACCCCATATGTGGGGTTGGAAAAAACAATTGGGTTGTACTTGGCTGAAACGTGTGTTCTATAAGAAGTCATGATTCATCCATTATTTCCGCCGCGAATCTTTAACGTTGAGCGACCTTAAAAAACACGATGTTTTAAAATTAGCGTAGGCTTTCCGTGTTGTTATTTCGATGTTCATCTGCTAGAATGTAATCACGCTGAGATAAGGATGTGGTGATAAATACCCATCGCGAGCCCCAATAAATCTCATAATAATTTATAAGTACTATGGAACGAGCCGCTGAAAAAGCGGGTTAATTCGGCATACTCTGTTACCAGTGGAGCAACTATGAATGTTGAGCAAGCATGGCAATCAGTACTCGGGCAACTTCAAATGGAAATGCCGCGCGCCTCTTTCGATACCTGGGTGCGCGATACCAAACCCGTTTCCTACCATGATGGGACTTTGACCATTGGAGTTCGCAATGCTTATGCGCGTGACTGGCTGGAAAGCCGTCTCGCGAGCACTGTCAGCCGCCTGCTTGTTGGGATCATGAATGCCAGTGTTGCGGTCAACTTTATCGTGAATGGCAATGATTTCCAGGTCATTGTGGATGAACCGCCTCTCGCGCAGCCGGAACCGGTCGCGGATTACGAACCGCCGGCGCGTCCCTCAAACATGAATCCGCGCTACCTGTTCGAAACGTTCGTTGTTGGTTCAGGCAATCGGCTTGCACATGCGGCTTGTCTTGCAGTGGCAGAGAAGCCGGCGCGTGCCTACAATCCGCTTTTTCTTTATGGAGGTGTGGGACTAGGCAAAACACATCTTCTGCATGCGATCGGGAATGCCTGTCACGCACGCGGCTTGAATGTTTTATACGTATCCTCTGAAGAATTCACCAATGATATGATCAATGCCATCCGTACCCATACGAACCAGGCGTTCCGCGAGAAATATCGCTCAGCGGATGTGTTGCTGGTGGATGATATTCAATTCATTGCTGGCAAGGAATCCACTCAGGAGGAATTTTTCCATACGTTCAATACGCTGCACGGGCAGGATAAGCAGATCATCGTTTCTTCAGATCGTCCGCCAAAATCCCTGAACACATTGGATGAGCGCCTGCGCTCCCGTTTCGAGTGGGGCTTGACCGCCGATATCCAGCCGCCTGACCTCGAAACCCGCCTTGCAATTCTGCGCTCAAAGGCCGAACGGACAGGTCGCCAGATCCCGGATGAGATTTTGGAATCCGTTGCACGGCGCGTACAGTCCAACATACGTGAATTGGAAGGCGCGTTGAACCGGATCCTCGCCTTTGCAGATTTAAGCGGCGTACCTTTAACTTCCCAGCTTGTTGAAGTGGCACTGGCTGATTTGCTGCCTCAACGTAGTGATGTTGAACCGGAAAAGATCATTGAACTGGTTGCGAAGGAATGGCAGACGACCGTCGAAGCATTGCTTGGTCGTGACCGTTCGCAAAAAATTGCCCAGCCAAGGCAGGTTGCCATGTATCTCCTGCGAAAAGAGACTGATGCATCCCTGCCGCAGATTGGAGAAGTCCTGGGTGGGCGCGACCATACCACTGTGATGTATGCCATCGAGAAAATCGCCGGTGATATCGAAACCAAAACAGATTTGCGCAAGCGCGTGGTCCACGTCAAGCAGCAGCTATATGGTCAGGGGGCAGTGATCTAGGAGCTTCGCCTCGAGGAAACTCGAGGCTTTTTTATTGAGGGATTGAAGAGGAAAGAGTCAGCGCTATCCGCCTGGGCATGAGCCGAAAGTTCATCGTTCTATGATATAATCTCGCCGTGGCGCCGAAAGCGCCACATATCTTGCCTGGGACGGGCAATAAGCGTCCTTGAGTGGGTCTGGCTCGTGGAGTCGTATCCCCACTAAACTCATTCCGTTCCGCGCCAGTCTGTACACTGCGCGTCGGAGAACGGCAAAAGTTAGGAGAAATAATGGCTGTAATCCCTATGAAGGCTCTGCTTGAGAGCGGCGTTCACTTCGGACACCGAACCAACAAGTGGGATCCCCGCATGAAACCGTACATCTTCACTGAGCGTAACGGTATTCACATTATCGACCTGCAGCAGACTTCCAAGATGTTGAATCAGGCTTTCAATGTCATCCGTGATCTTGTATCCAATGGCGGGTCGGTGCTGTTCGTCGGTACGAAACGCCAGGCACAGGAAACTGTTGCTGAGGAAGCTGCTCGCTGCGGCATGCCTTATGTAACCGAGCGCTGGATGGGTGGTATGCTCACCAACTGGTCCACAATGCATGCTCGTATCCAGGAGCTTGAGCGCCTCGAGAAGATGCGCGATAACAATGAATTGGACCGCCTGACGAAGAAGGAAGGTCTGTTGATTGGGCGTGAGATCATTCGCCTGACGACACGCCTTTCGGGCACACGCTCAATGAAACGCCGACCGGACTTGCTCTTCATTATTGATGTCGGTCGCGAAGAAGCGGCAGTCCATGAAGCGAATCTGCTCAACCTCCCCATCGTTGCCATGGTTGATACAAACTGCAATCCGCAGAACATTGACTACGTTATTCCCTCCAACGATGATGCCATCCGCGCCATTAAGTTGCTGGTTGCCAAAGTCGCAGATGCTGTTCTGGAAGGCAAGGCAATGCGCAAGGAAGAGGATGAAGAAAAGCTTGCTGCCGAGGCGCAGGTCAGCCCTGAAAAATCCGCTCGCAGAATCCCGAAGGTGGTAGACGTCGATGAAGAGGTAGAAGACGATGCGCTCCTTGGTGAAGCTACTCTGGCAAAAATGAGCGCCGCGCGTGAAGATGTTGCAGGAACGCCAGCGGTCGAAAAAACTGAGCAAAAGGAAGAAGTTCCTGCTGACGTAGCCGGTGAAGAATCTCCTAAGACTGATACTGAAAAGTAATCGTTTGAGGGAAAACAAGGATAATATAGATGGAAATCACGACTGAAATGATCAAAGAGTTGCGCGCTGCAACCAATGCGGGTGTTTTGGATTGCCGCAAGGCGCTCACCGAGGCAAACGGTGACTTTCAAAAGGCAGTGGATTGGCTGCGTGAAAAAGGGATGGCAACTGCTGCCAAGCGCGCGGACCGAGAAGCATCACAAGGTGTTGTGGAACTGTATTCACATGGCGGTGGCCGGGTGGGCGTGATGGTGGAAGTCAACTGCGAGACCGATTTCGTGGCCCGCTCGGACAAATTCCGTGAATTGGCGCATGAGATCGCGCTGCAGATTGCTGCGTCAGCACCGCGCTATCTCAAAGTGGAGGATATTCCCGCTGATGTGCTGGAGCACGAATCAGGCATCGCCCGCGTCCGTGCAAAGGAAGAAGGCAAACCGGAAAATGTGGCTGAAAAGATCGTGCAGGGGCGCCTCGAAAAATTCAAGGATGAAGTGGTGCTTTCACGCCAGCCATACATCCGCGATGAATCGATCACGGTTGAAAAGCTGATCCTTCAAACGGTGGCTGCCATTGGTGAGAATGTGATGGTACGCCGCTTCCAGCGCTGGGAGCTCGGTGAGAGCTTAAACGGCTAACATTGAATGACCAACCATCTGGTTGGTCATTTTTATAACACCTCACCTGCCGGCAGATGAGGGAAAAGGAGCATTATGAGTAGTGATATAAAATATAAGCGCATTCTTCTCAAGCTAAGTGGGGAGGCATTGGCAGCCAGATCAGGTTTTGGTATCGATGTGGATGAGGCTGAATCCATCGCCAGCAGAATTAAGGAAGTCTATGACATGGGCGTGGAAGTTGCCGTGGTGATCGGCGCGGGCAATTTGTGGCGCGGCAAGCAAGGACTGGAGCGCGGGATGGACCGGGCTACCGCAGATTACATGGGGATGCTTGGTACTGTCATGAATGCCATGGCGCTCATGGATGCGCTTGAGCGGATAGAGGTTCTTACACGCGTCCTCTCGGCTGTGGAAATGCGCGCAGTCGCTGAGCCATATATCCGGCGTCGTGCGATTCGCCATCTCGAGAAGGGCCGGGTCGTCATCTTTGGTGCTGGGACCGGTAACCCATACTTCTCAACAGATACAGCTGCCGCCTTGCGTGCCATGGAAATTGGCGCCGAAGTGGTCATCAAAGCGACAAAAGTAGATGGGATCTATGACTCTGATCCCAAAAAGAATCCGAATGCCCAGAAGTTCAAGGAAATGACCCACATTGAATTTCTGAACCGCCGTATCGCTGTGATGGATAGCACCGCGGTGACATTATGTATGGAGAACAATCTGCCCATCCTGGTTCTCAACCTTTGGGATACTCATGCTCTCGTGGCTGCCTTGAAAGGCGAAGTGGTTGGGACATTGGTCCACAATTAGAAATTCCTATCCAAATCAATAGGAGGGAGTATTCTCTCCTATTTTTATTTCTGAGAGTCTCTCGCTTTACTTCAAATCCTCTCTTCAATCTTCTTCAATGTAGCGTTTTTTGTGTTTTTGGTGTATCCTTAACCTTAAGATACAGAGCGCCGCACGCATGTATGACATGCGTATCTAAACTACAAATTGTTCCAAGAAGTTTAAGAATTATTTAGACAAGCGGCAACTCAGCACTCCAGGAGGATCTGGTGATAAAAGATATTCTCACCGATGCCGAATCTCGCATGCGCGGCGCCATTCAAGTCCTTCATGACGACCTTGCAGCTGTTCGTACGGGACGAGCCAGCCCAAGCCTCATCGAACGACTGCCAATCGAATATTACGGGACGCCCACGCCCCTCATGCAACTGGCATCGATCAGTGTGCCGGAACCGCGTACGTTGACGATCAAACCCTACGATGGGACCACGCTCAAGGCGATTGAAAGAGCGATCCAGACTTCGGACCTGGGTTTGAACCCCAATAACGATGGCAAGGTCATCCACCTCAACCTGCCTCCGCTAAATGAGGAACGCCGGCGCGAGCTGGTCAAGCACGTGAATCATCGTTTGGAAGAAGCGCGTGTTGCCATTCGCAATATCCGCCGCGACTCACAGAACGATATGCGGGACTTTGAAAAGGAAAAACTGATCTCGGAGGATGAACTGGAACGCGGCGAAGCCGAACTTCAAAAGCTGACAGACCGCTTTGTTGAAGATGTCTCTGAACACGGCAAGAAAAAAGAAGTCGAGATCATGGAAGTGTAAGCATGTCGTTGCGAGCGCAGAGAAGCAACGCCTGCACTGGCACCAGCTGCAAGTAGCTCCTCGCAATGGCACATATTCATCATGTCAAAACCTCCACTCAATATTCCGCTCGATAAGCTTCCCCGCCATATTGCCATGATCATGGATGGCAATGGACGCTGGGCGCTTTCACGCGGGCTGCCGCGCCTTGCCGGTCACAAAGCCGGGACAGAGAATCTGCGGCGTGTGATCCGCGCCACGGTCGAATTTGGCGTCAAATACCTCACCATCTATGCGTTTTCTACTGAGAATTGGGGGCGTCCTCCCGAGGAAGTGAAGGGACTGATGTACATCCTTGAGGATGTGATCGATCGGGAACTGGCTGAGTTGAACCAGGAGGGCGTGCAGTTGCGTCACATCGGGCGGCTCGAACGACTTGCTCCCACCCTCCAGGAAAAAGTGCTGGAAGCGATCGATTTGACAAAGAATAACGACCGCCTGACGTTGAACGTCGCGTTCAATTACGGTGGGCGCGACGAGATCGTTAACGCGATCCAACATATTATGAAAGATGGCATTGCCCCCGAAGATGTGACTGACGCGCTCGTCAGTCGCTATCTTTACACGGCGGGTGTGCCCGACCCGGACCTCATCATTCGTACTTCGGGAGAACTGCGTGTGAGCAATTTTCTCATCTGGCAAGCTGCATATTCAGAATGGTATGTCACGCCTACTTATTGGCCCGACTTCGACAAGGAAGAATATCGCCGTGCCCTGGAAACATTTGCTCAACGTGACCGCCGCTATGGCAAAGTCTCGTCGAACGAATATGAAGCAAGTAATGCTTAAACGCACACTGACAGCCCTCGGGCTGGCAGTTATTGGTTTACCGGCAATTATTTACGGTGGGGTGTTTTATTTCCTGTTGATCGCTATTGTTCTTGCTGGCAGCGCGTGGGAATATGTCCGCATGTATCGCGCGGTTCGGTATCAACCAGATCAAATTGTCACGATCGGAGGCGTGCTGGTACTTGCCACAGCGCGCTTCTTTTTTGAGGAAGCTGCCATCCCGCTCTTTGTATTATCCGTCCTGCTTGGCATGGCTGTTCATATCCTTGCCTATGAGCGCGGCCGCGACCAGGCTGCGCTTGATTTTTCTGTGACCGTGGCAGGGATTGTTTACATCGGCTGGCTCGGCTCCTACCTGCTGGATCTGCGCCAACTCCCGCAGGGCGGCTGGTGGCTGATGCTTATCCTCCCCATTGTCTGGGGAGGGGATACGGGCGCTTATTCCATTGGCGCCGTCTATGGAAAGCATCAGATGACTCCCCGCCTCAGCCCCAAAAAAAGCTGGGAGGGATACTTTGCCGGACTGTTTACGTCCGTGATCGTCGGGGCGTTTTTTTCCTACGCGTTTTCAACGCTGGGGCCCCAGCCGCTGGCAGGCTCGGTGACTCTGCTTCAAGGCGGCTTTCTGGGTTTGGTGATCGGCGCGCTGGCGCCTCTGGGTGACCTGGGCGAAAGCATGTTCAAACGTCAGGGTGGGCTCAAGGATTCGAGCAATGTCTTTCCGGGTCACGGCGGATTTTTCGACCGTATCGATACGTGGATCTGGGGCGCGGCGCTTGGGTATTTCGTCATCCAATTTCTTATCCTTTAAGTAGCTAAGGAGGTCTTATGGAACACGGTGGTAGTGACCCTACTCGAAATCTTGCTCTTGAACTGGCACGTGTGACCGAGGCGGCGGCGCTGGCGGCAGGGCGCTTTATGGGACGCGGCGACAAGGAAGCGGCGGATGGGGCCGCGGTCAACGCGATGCGCATCGTCCTCCAGACGGTGGACATGAATGGGATCATCGTCATCGGCGAAGGGGAAAAGGATAACGCGCCGATGCTCTACAACGGTGAGAACGTGGGGAACGGCTCTGCCCCGGATGTGGATGTTGCTGTGGACCCCATTGAAGGGACTCGCCCTCTGGCATTTGGGCGCTCGAACTCGATTGCGACGGTTGCGATTGCCCCGCGTGGGTCGATGTTCGACCCTGGTCCGTTCGTCTATATGAACAAACTCGCGGTGGGACCTGGAGCCAGGGGCGTGATCGATATTGAAAAATCCATTACTGAGAATCTACAGGCAATCGCTAAAGCTAAACATAAGGATGTGGCAGACCTGACAACGATCATCCTCGACCGTGACCGTCACAAGGAGATGATAGCTGAGATCCGACGCGCCGGCGCCCGTATTCGTCTCATCCCGGATGGTGACGTGGCGGCTGCGTTAATGACCGCCTGGCCCGACTCTGGTGTAGACGTGCTGCTGGGCGTGGGTGGCACGCCCGAGGGCGTGAT
This sequence comes from Anaerolineales bacterium, assembly GCA_035512375.1. Lineage (GTDB taxonomy): Bacteria > Chloroflexota > Anaerolineae > Anaerolineales > Villigracilaceae > Defluviilinea. Next base: position 22,913 of record DATKED010000319.1, on the reverse strand, counting down.
CGCAGCCTGCGCGTTGCGCGCCATGGGTGGCGAGATCCAGGGCAAACTCTACGCGCGCGACGAAGATGAATTGCACCGCGGACGCGAAGCCGGCTACGACTTCGACAAGATCCTCACCGTGGAAGACCTTGTGTCCTCGGAAGATGTCTTCTTCGCCGCGACGGGCATCACCGACGGCGAACTACTCCAGGGCGTGCGTTACTTCGGCGATGGCGCCAGCACGGACTCGCTCGTCATGCGTGGACTCACCGGCACAGTCCGTCAGATCACAGCCACACATCGTCTCGATAAATTACATCGTTTCAGTGCGGTGAAGTATTAGTAATCTTCTTCACGCTTCGACTACAGGCAGACAATCACAACCCTCCGCTCACACACGTGCCCTGGTGGGCACGTGCCAGGGTCGTCCCGGCGCTTTTCGGGGGCGAAGTTGAATATTGCTTGACACCGCCCTGCCTTACACGTATAATGTCGGTCGCCTTCCTGGCTAGCTCAATCGGCAGAGCGGGCGGCTGTTAACCGCTAGGTTCGAGGTTCAAGTCCTCGGCCAGGAGCTAAAGACCTCAATGCGAGGTCTTTTTGTTTTTAGGTTCGACGTCTCCACACGGGAAATGCTATTCAAGTCCTTGGACACGAGTTAAAGACCTCAATGAAAGATCTTTTTGTTTAATTCTTGGAAGTTGTATACCGCTTTTAGTTTATATTAAGGGATTTGCGCGATACTGATCATTATGACATCAAGGGGAACATTTTGTTTTGTGTAAAAATCCCCAGGACAAGGAGGCTGATATGAAAAAGCTGATTGCCTTCACCATCCTTGTGGCATTCATCGCCGCATGTGCACCGATCATTCGAGAAAATGGTATCTCCACACCCATAGAAATTACGGTGGAGGGGAGCACTGTCATGCCTGAAACGCCAGGACCGCCTGCCACCGAAGGGCACTCGCCCACACCCGTACCAGCAACGCTGATTCCAACACTCCCTTCTTCAATGCTCTCTCCAACTGAATTGAAATACAGAGTTTTGGATCAATTCCCGGATTTCTTCTTCTGTGATCCCGATTTCTATCCCATCGCGCGCGTAGATGAAATGGTACGGGCCCAGCAGCGTTTCTCAGAGTTGCCCGCTAATCAGGAGGAATTCCAGGCAATCCTGAGGCGTAACGGACTTTCTGGCGTCACAGCTTTCACCGATGATCAGAAATTGCTCATCTATCGCGACCACAAAAAGTTAAACGCTATTCTCTTCGAGTTGGCTGGAGATAAATATCAATTCCAGATCCAGACTGGATTAGAAGGTCAACAAGGTTCCGCCATTACAGGCACAATGGATGCCAGGGGCGCCATCGAGATCCAACAGCAAGATCCTGGTTTAATTACCTGTCCGATTTGTCTCATAAAGGGGACTCTCATCGATACACCGCAAGGATTCATCGATGTTGAGGATTTGCGTGTCGGTGATCCCGTATGGACGATGAACAAATCTGGTGAACGTATCCCTGCGACGATTTTGAGAACCTCCCGCGTGTCCGTTCCGAGCAACCATCAGGTTGTCCACGTGATTTTGAGCGATGGACGGGAACTTTGGGCATCTCCCGCTCATCCCACCACGGACAGGCGAGCACTGGGTGAACTGAAAGTGAACGATCTTCTCGATGGCGCGCGTGTGATCCTTGTTGAACGTTTGTATTATGATGGAACCGTGACGTATGACATTCTCCCTTCCGGCGATACAGGTTTTTACTGGGCGAATGGAATATTGATGGGTAGTACACTGGCAAAGCCGTAAGAGGATTGCTATGAAAAAATCCTTTAGCCTGCTTATTGTTTGTCTTATTCTCTTTACTTCGTCCTGTGGAGAGAAAATCCAGCCTGCCCCAAGTGAAGGATGGACTCAACTTGCATCCATGCCGACTGCGCGTTCTGAGAATACAGCCGCGGTTGTGGATCAGGTGATTTATGTATCAGGAGGTTTTGGAGGCGAACAGAAACTTGAGGCATACGATATCACAACAAATACCTGGAAAACACTCGCCGATTTGCCTGAACCGCGTCATCACTTGATGTCCACGTCTTATGATGGCAAGATCTATGTCTTTGGCGGCGCAAGTTCTCTTGTGGATTGGAGACCTCAAGCTGGAGCGTGGGTCTATGATCCGGAAACGGATTCCTGGACGGAGATGGCATCCATGCCGGAGCCGCGTCTCGCTGGGGCAGCGGTAACGCTTGAAGATTACATCTACATCCTTGGTGGGACGGGCGGGTCGAACGCACTGTTGCGTTATGATCCCGCGCGTAATGAGTGGACGAATCTCGCGAGTCTTTCCGGATCGCGCGAACATACGGCTGCAGCTGTACTGGCTGGCAAGATCTACGCGCTGGGTGGTCGCTGGTCCGGCACCGGTGAGCTGACTTCTGTCGAAGTCTATGATCCTGCCAGCGATTCATGGGCGAATGCTCCATCCCTCCAAATTGCGCGCGGCGGGTTTGCGGCGGTCGCAATCGACGGGAAAATCTATGCTTTCGGTGGTGAAGTGCTTACAGGTGAAAATCATGCCCTCACGAGTGTCGAAATCTATGATCCCAAACAAGGCGCTTGGGAATCCGGTCCTGACCTGCCCTTGCCGCTGCATGGCGTCCCCGCGGTGAATGTGGATGGTGTCATTTATATTCTGGGTGGCGCCGATCGGGCGGGTGCCATTTCCAATCAGGGTCTGGTATTTTCGCTGAATCCGTAAACACCGGAATCAAAAAACAAATACGCTTCGAGTGCCGCCGGCGATGGCGGAGGCATTATTTCATATTGACTGAGTTTCATTTATATTGATGATTGCTTTGAGTATCTCCCTTTGCTATAATAATTTTGCTCCAAATTTCCTGAACTGATATTCAAAGGAGAATCCAAATGCAGTCATTCATTTTCGATGATGCCATTCGTTTCAGGCTGGCAACTCAACAGGAGGATACCGGTGCGAAGGTCCAGGTATTCTTTGGCGTCTTCCTGGGTGTGATCCTGCGCTGGATCATCGTGGACGTGATCAGGAACCAGGTCCCCTTTAACCTTTCGATCATCATTGCCCGCATCGTGGTTGCCTTGATCGCGACCATCTTTGTCTTTTCGGGCTACTGGCAAAAGGTAAAGGATCAGTCCGCCGGGATGCGCTTCCTGAACGCGCTGGTCTATGGCGTTTCCATCGATGCTCTTGTCGGTCCGTGGACGTACTAGGAGGAGAATCAAATGTTCAGTTTCAATGATGCGATCGGTTTCAGATTAGTCACCCAGCAGGAAGATACGAATGCCAAAGTCCAGGTATTCTTTGGCGTTTTCCTCGGTGTGATCCTGCGCTGGATCTATAGTGTTGCCGTCGAGGTGATCCGAAATCAGGCTCCCTGGTGTTTCGGCACATGGATCAGTATCCTTATCCGCCTGGGGGTGGCGCTGGTTGCCACGTTCTTCGTCTTTTCGGGCTACTGGCAAAAGGTGAAAGACCAACCCGCCAGTATGCGCTTCTGGAATGCCGTAGCTTACGGCATTACCATGGATGTGATCGTGAGTTCCTGGCTGCCAGCTCCAGTGTGCTGAGGCTTTGAAAGAATCAGTTAAAACAAAAAGAGAGAAGCTCAAGCTTCTCTCTTTTACTTTACACTAATTTACTCTTTAGTCTTCGCGCTGCTCTTCGTCTCGCTGGGTCCAGCTTTCGGACTTTCTTCCTTCTTCTCAGCCTTTTCATCCTTTTCAGCTTTGCTCTCACGAGAGGCGCTCCCGGAAGCCGACCGGTGATCTGTTGCATAGAACCCCGAACCCTTAAAGATAACGCGGGTGGGGGTAATGACTTTCCGCAATGATTTCTTGCGGCATTCCGGGCAGATCTTCAGCGGCGCGTCCTGAAATAATTGATGACGTTCGAATTGCACACCACACGAGTCACAGCGATAGGTATATATGGGCATACGTTCTCCTTGCTATTCAACCAACAAAATATTATAGCGCGCCCGGAAGGTGAAGGCAAGGGAGGGTCCATAAGAGAACTGTTAACGGATGCCGCTATCGTAATACACAGTGATCTGCGTGTACTTGCCCGTTTCCACAAGGAAAGATTGATCGCTGGCGAATGGGGTTCCGTTTGGGGATTCGGGATGCAGGATATATTCTCCCGGTACGAGGGGGATTGTGAAGCGACCTTGTTCATCCGTTTGGAATTGGGCGATCTGCAATCCATTCAGGCTGTTGACCGTTAAAGTGGCCCGGTATGGCTGGTCGGGGCATTCCTGTCCCTGCTGTTCGATGGGACACATCGGTCCGAGCAGCACCTGCCCTCCGATTCCACTGCCCCTCGGCGTGGGGCTGTAGATGGAGCAGGTTGCAAGGACCAGGATCGATACACCAACAAGAAACTTTAGGTTCATGGCGGCTCTCCTTCTCTCTTCTTCTTATCAACTCTCGCAGAGCCGGATTTGTTCCCATTTGGAGTATAGGAGCTTGTTCCTATTTGTTCACCGTCGCGGACGGCGGTATGAGCAAAATGTTATTACGGCACGATCGTGACTGCAGGCAACTCGACGTTATCCTCCCGCCAGGGTAAATGTGAAGCAAATGTGCTGAGGTCCTGCGTGCCATTGACAGCCCGACGATATAAATAAAATAAATTCTTGTTGCCCTGTAATGTTTCGTTTCCAAGTCCCATCGCGGCTGTATATCCGGCAGTATGGATATGATGCAGTGAATCACCATCGTATGCCCCGAACGGATAGGCAAAGCTCAGGATGGGAATGCCGAGCAGCTCCTGCAGCTTTCTGCGCGATTCGACGATTTCATCCATTTGCCGGTCGGGGCGCGTCGTCAGATCAATGTGGCTGAGTCCATGACTGCCGATCTCCCAGCCTGACGCGTAGAGCGCGCGGATCTGCTCCAAGTCCATATGGTTTGTGATCCCCACGTAGTTGTAAACGATATAGGATGTGCCTGTGAAGTTATATCTCTGCATGATCGGCAGGGCGGTGGTGTAGGTTGTTTCACTGCCATCGTCAAAGGTCAGGATGAGCGGTTTGGGAGGCAGTTCAACTCCCTCTTTGATCGCTCGAGCAAGCAATTCTACAGAGATCGTCTTATATCCCCATTGATAGAGAAGATTCATTTGCTTGTCAAATGCCTCGGGTGAGACGTAATAGACATTTTCATCCTTCAACGAGAAGCCGATGTGATGATAGAGCAGGATCGGCACGATGATCCCGCCGGGTCCCTGCTGCACCCATTGCGATTCGAGAGTGAGTGTGGGAGTAAAAGTGAATGTAGGGAGAGGTGTTTCTGAGGGGGGAGGCGTGAGCGTGTCGCTGGGGGAAGAGGTCAGTGTAATGGTAGCAGTTTGCGTTGGCGAAGGGAGCAGCGTCGCTGTCCGGGTGGGTGTTAGAGTGGGCGTTGCGGGAACGATCAGCCCTAATCCCCCACATCCGAGGAGGAGCAAAGTGAGTGCTGATATACAAAAAATCAAGTTTCTTGTCATTGCTGAGGCAGTCCCCTCCCATGCAGAACCACGGTCAAGTTTCCATGGGATTGCTTTGCCGCCTCGCGGCTCGCAACGATGGGCGCTGGGTCTTTACAATGGATGATTTAAATCCCACAGAATCCGCAGACCTTCGAGCGTCAGCCAGGGGGCGATGATCTGGATCACGTCTGTTTCCTGGGCGATGATTGCCGCAAGCCCGCCTGTTGCAATGACTTTCATCTCCAGGCCAAGCTCTTTGCGGAAGCGTTCGACCATGCCCTCCACCATGCTTACATAGCCAAACAACAGACCCGCCTGCATCGCATGGACAGTGTTCCTGCCAATCACAGACGGCGGGCGCTGCAGGTCGATGCGCGGAAGTTTTGCAGCGCGGACAAACAGTGCTTCTGTGGCAAGGTTGATGCCTGCTGTGATCGCTCCGCCAAGATACTCCCCATCTTTTGTCAGCGCGTTGAAGGTTGTGGCAGTTCCAAAATCAATTATGCAAGCTGGTCCGCCATACATATACATGACGGCAACAGCATCGGCAATGCGGTCTGCTCCCACGGCCTTCGGGTCTTCGTAGCGCACTTTGATGCCGGTCTTTATGCCCACATCTACAACGAATGGATCTTTTTCAAGATACTCCCCGCAAGCCTGTATCACGCGCGCCGTCAGTTGGGGCACCACAGAGGCTAGACAAATCGCCTTCAGGTCTTTGATTGTATGCCCTGCATTTTGGAGGAGTCCCTGAAATTGCAAGCCATATTCATCCGGCATGCGGGCGTGATCTGTGGCGAGTCGCCAATGTGAGCCGAGGATGTCACCCTTGTACAAGCCCAGCGTAACGTTGGTATTGCCGATGTCGATTGTAAGGAGCATAAGATTCCCTAAAATAAAAGAGGAACGATTTTGTGGATTTTACCACCCGTTCCTCTTTTGCCGTGATAGGACTTAAGTTACTTGATTGCTTCGATCACCTCAGCCACCATGTCGAACTTGTGGAACTGCGGCATGATGTAGACGCCTCCTGCCCAGGTCTTGATCTGATGGATCAACTCAACAGCCAGTTCCACCCCGATGCGTGGCCCGTTTTCCCCCGCCTCCTCAATCCGTTTCCGCGTCTCATCGGGGATAAAGATGCCAGGCACTTCGTTATGCAGGAAGTTTGCATGTCTCACATTGACCAGTGGCAGGATGCCTGCCAGAATGGGTTTATTCAGCTTTCCATATTTTGCTTCGTATCTCTCCAGCAAAGACGGTCCATCCTGCGCGCGATAGATGGGTTGAGTGATGAAAAAGTCTGTGCCCGCTTTAACTTTACGATGCAAATTCTTGATCTCCCTTTCAACATCCGGCGCACATAAGTTCAACGCCGCGCCAACGAAAAAACTAGTGGGCTGCCCAATGCTTGTCCCGGAATGGTCCACGCCGGTGTTGAAGCCCTGCTTGATTAGTTTGATCAAGCCGGATGGCACAAGGTCGTAGTTATCCATTGCTTCGGGATAATCGCCGATTGCGGTCGGGTCGCCCATGACGACAAACACGTTGCGGATGCCGAGCGCGTGCGCCGCGAGCAGATCGCCCTGGACGCGCAGCAGGTTGCGCCCGCGCGTCGGGAAGTGGAGGGTGGTCTCGACCCCAACCTTGCGCTGAACCACATCACATACCGCCCAGGCGGACATCCTCATGCGGGCCATCGGTGAGTCAGCCACGTTGATCACGTCCGCGCCTGCGTCGGCGAGCAGGGAAGCACCTGCCAGCAGTTTATGAGTCGCGAGTCCGCGCGGCGGGTCCATTTCCACAGAAATGGCAAACTCACCGGAACTCAGTTTCTGTGCAAAAGGTGTCGGCAGTTCCTGCGCGGTCTCGCTGATCTCCTCCTGAGGCAGGATGCTGATCTGAGGCTGATCTACGCGCGGCACAGTATCCAGCGCCTTGCGCATCGCCGCAATGTGCTGAGGAGTCGTCCCACAGCACCCACCGACAATGCACGCGCCCATCTCTCGAAAGGAAAGTGCATAGTCTCCAAAATACTCTGCGTCTGCAGGATACATAATGCGCCCGCCAACCTGTTCGGGCCAGCCCGCGTTCGGCTTCACCCAGAACCTGCCATCAGGCACTGCCTGGCACATCTGCTTCAAAATGCGCGAAAGCTGCGCGGGCCCCCCGGAGCAATTGACGCCGATCACATCAACGCCTTCGTCCCTGAGGGCGCGCGCAACTTTCATTGGATCGTCGCCCAGCACGGTACGGTCATCGCGTGTGAACGTGACGGAAGCAATCACAGGCAGATCGCAGACTTCCTGCGCGGCTCTGATCGCCTCACGGATCTCATAGAGATCGCTGAACGTTTCGATCACGATCAAGTCTGCGCCCGCATTTGCCAGAGCTTTGATCTGTTCCGCGAATGCCGCCCGCGCCTGTTCGGGCTGCACGCGTCCGAACGGGGCGATGCGCACCCCCAGCGGACCGACATCGCCGGCGACCAGCACCTCTCTGAAAGATGCGGATACCACGCGTTTTGCCAGATCCACACTTGCCCGGTTGATCTCCAGGACATGATCTTCCAATCCGTGTTTGGCAAGCTTGAAACGGTTTGCGCCAAACGTATTAGTGATGATCAACTGCGCGCCCGCTTCGATATACGCTCGGTGTATCTCCGCCACCGCTGAAGGATGGGTGAGGTTGAGTTCGTCGAAACATTTGTCAAATCCGATGCCATGCGCATGGAGCATGGTTCCCATGGCGCCATCGGCGAGAATTGTTTCATTTGAGAGTCGTTCCAACAAGCCAGGCAATCCTGTGGATAAATTCATCTTTGCTTCCTTTATGGTTGTCTAATGACGGCGAAAACAGCGCCTTCGCGTATCACTCGATAAACGATGGGTGCCTCTGGAAAAGAGGTTTTTTCCAGGTCGTAGCGTGCAAGCGTCACGACAATATCATAATGATCGGCGCGTTCCGCCTCCTGCGAAGAATAGATATGAAAGTCAGGTCGGGCGAACTTTGTGAAAAGATGCGCCGGTCCATCCACCCAGACGTTTGCATTAGGCGGCGCGATACGGTTGGCTTCCCTCGCTGCCTCACGGTACGAGGTTCCCCAGTATTCCAATTCAAAGCGGTCCACGGCAGCATCCACACCGCCGACGAATTGATTGTAGTACACATATTCATAGGGATGCAGCCTTACCGATGCGATCACGCCCGGCAGGACCATGAGTGCGATCAACGCGGCTTGTAACATAGGTTTTCGGATCTGGTCGAAAGCCAGTCCTGTCATGAAAAAGATGGGCGGCACGATAAAGAATGATTGGCGGAAATTATCGTACAACGTTGGACGCAAAATGATAAAGTTGACAAGAGGCAGGAAGAACCAGACGAGGGTCCACATCAGCAGTTCGCGCTGTTTACTGCGATTCTTGCTGAACCCTTCGACAGGCTCAGGACGGCCTCCGAAAATTGCCACCGTCAAACCGACGAAAAACAACGCCCAGACTGGTTCCGTTAACTGGATGGCGAGCAGACGTGGCATATACGAAGCTGGCAGGTCATTGGCTGGATGCATCGAGCCGTTAAAGAGAACTGATCCGGGCCATGGATGTTGCGCCATGATCTGCACCGTCTCAAAGAAATGACCAATGGGATCGGGCCAGAGATAGGGCCAGCTAAGATACATCGCGATGATAGCGATCAGTGCATAAGCTATCATCACCAGCCATGCCTTCACGCCAGATTTCCAAAAAATATAACCAGCGACGAGGATCCCTGCCCACACACCGAAGATGCGGATGGAAACGGTCAAGCCAAGGATGATCCCGGCAGGCAGGATCATTCCCAAGGCTTGCAAGGCAACAGGCAGATGACGATGATACGGCCAGATCAATGCACCAGTGATTATCAGAAAGGTAATAGCTCGCAATCTGAGAAAAAGAACGAAAAACTTTTCAATGTATATTTCTGGTGAAACCCTCTGCACTCGAGGAATGATCTGTGAGATCAGCGAAGGTTCGCCATTTGCCGCTGCACGGACTGCGTTATCAATCCATTGATGAATGAAATGTGTGCCGCCAAAGAGAATAACGAGTGAAGCGAGCCAGAAGATCGTTGTGGCAGCCAATAGGTGACGCGTGCGTTGAGGCAATCCATTCCAGGCGGCGGATATAGATTCAAGAACGAAACCAACTTCTCGTCCAAAAAGTCTATCGTGCACCATCATCCCCAGATACACACTCAACAGAAAAAGCGATAAAAGGGGGATATCCTTTGGGTTGATGAAAGCGTGTCCCCAGAAAAGTGGTTGGGTCATGAAAAGGAGGGTAGCACCCAATGCGGCCTTGCGGCTCATCCAACGAATGGCGAGGTGATGGAAAGCCCAGACACCGACCAGGAAGGTGAGGAAATAAACCAGATGCTGCACGTCCACTTCCTGCATAGCAGGAAAAATTTGCGTAAATGTCTTTGTGATCATCCGCGTCAACATCACAAAAAACGGACCATAATTCTCGAACCGATCGCCCGTAGCGGGGATCGTTCCATGCTGGAACCAGGTTACGTACGCGTCAAGCGAATTTACAGCGTAGTCGTAGAGTTTCAATTCATCCCAAGACTCGCCATAATCGGTGAGTGTAAGAATACCGGTGATCAGGCTGAGTAAAAGAAGGATGGCAAGGAGGCGGTTCTGTTTCATGAAAGTCGTGATTTTGTCCTACCTCCCACTGACGTCTCTCACATATTTCGCTGTTGCAAGCACAGCCCCATCGCGTTCGATAACGATCAGACTTTTGACCTCGGGATATAAATCCCCGCCTTCTCCACGGGTGACATGGACGATGTAATCATAGTCGCTCTGCAGATCGAGGATACTATTGATGGGTTGGTCCACAACCAGGTCAGGGCGTGTATATCTGGCAAGGAGCCCGGCAGAGCGCGTGACTACGATGATCGATCCCGGGGAAGCCACATTGTTCAACTCGAGACGAATTGTTTTCGGATCATTCATGCTGTGGCCTTTACCCCAACCTGAACTGATGAAACGTGTTGAATCTATTGATCATGGATCTTGAACGTCTACTTCCGGAAATCGTAACACCAAAAACAGTTGAGAGGCTTTATGTTTACCTCATAAGTTGCTCTACGCGCGACTCGCCGACGCTGTAATACTTTGCATCCTTGTGGTGGAGGATGATCGCCGCCGTGGATTGTTCCGGGATCAACTGATAGGCGGTAGACAGCGTCAGGCCGAGTTCTGTTTCGATGGCGGCCAGGAGCTCGAAAACTTTCTTATGATCCTCCAGTTCGGGGATAGCTGGGTAGCCCCACGAGTAACGCTTGCCCTGGTTTTCAGCGATGCCAAGTTCGCGGCGGATATGCTGGTGCAAATAATCCGCGGTCGCTTCCGCCGTTTGGACGGCGAGTCCATGTGTGAAGTAGGCTTCGGTGTAATCGTGCGCCGCTTGGAGCTTGTCGAATCGTTCCGTTGCTTCCTGCCCGACCGTCACGACCTGGAAGGCAACCACATCCAACTTAGCAGAATCGACAGGAACAAAATAATCTGACAACGCGAGATGGTCATCGTACGGCTGGCGTGGGAATGAGAAGCGCGTTAATTCATCCGGGGATGCAGAGTTGACGGTTTCAGGATCATAAATGAGCAAGTCATCGCCGTCCGACTGACATGGGAAGAAACCGTAGACACCCTGTGGTCTCAGCCACTTGTCGCGGAGTGCTTCCTTGCTCATCTTTTCCAAACGGGCATTGAACTCTGCCTTGAGTTTTTCCCATTCGGCGCCATGCGCATTCTTCGCTCCCCACGACAAGCGGTAGAGCTCATTGAGACTGAGATGTTTGAGGACGATCTCCAGCGGCATGTCTTTGACCACGCGCTGCCCCCACTTGAGCGGATGCTGAACCGGTTCAGGCTGGACCCTGGAGCGGGTGCCCGTTTTTCGATGTTCCGGCACCTGCGAGGTGCGGCCCATTTCGAGATCACCTTCCCTGCGGACGCGGGCGAGCAGTTCCTCGCGCTTCTCCGGGACGATGAGCTGGTCCATGGTTTCGAGTCCCTCGAACGCGTCTTTGCAGTAAAAGACGCCAGGATCATGGACATCGCCATCTTCAGTGAACAGAATCCGTCTCCCGAAGCGGCGGTTGATCGCCGCGCCGCCAACCAGCACAGGGAATTGCAGTCCGCGGCGATGGAGTTCATTGATGATCAATGGCATCTGCTTGGAAGTGGATACCAGCAGCGCGGACAGTCCAATGGCGGTCGCATTGACTTCGACAGCTTTGGTAATGATCGTTTCGGCAGGGACTTGCTTGCCGAGGTCAATCACAGTGTAGCCGTTATTCGCGAGAATTGTTTTGACTAGATTCTTGCCAATATCATGCACATCGCCGTAAACAGTTGCAATAACCACTGTGCCTTTGGTCACGCCTTCGACCTTTTCGAGATAATTCTCAAGGTGCCCGACGGTCTTCTTCATCACCTCGGCGGATTGCAGGACGAAGGGTAGGATCAATTCACCAGCGCCAAATTTGTCACCGACTTCTTTCATAGCCGGTAGGAGGACATTGTTGAGCAGATGGACTGCCTTGACATGGTTTTCTCCCCTTTTTTCATCATCTTCTAGTTTCTCACCCGGAGGAAGTGGATAAGGAACAAGTGAATCGATATCCGCTTCGACACCTTCCTTGTGGCGATGGAGGATTTTCCAGTGCAGGCGCTGTTCAGCGGTCATGCCTTCGGTGGGATTGGCAGCGGCGGCTTGTTCTGTCGGTGTGACCGTTTCGTAGTATTCGATGTATCTTTGCAACGCATCCGCGCGGCGGTTGAAAATGAGATCTTCGGCAAGGTCTTTTTCTTCCTGCGGGATGTCCGGGTAGGCGGTGATGTGTGCGGGGTTCACGATCGCCATATCCAGTCCGGCCTGGATACAGTGGTACAACATGACCGAGTTCAGTACGGGTCGGGCATGCGGTGCGAAACCGAACGAAAGATTACTCACACCAAGGGAAGCCATGACACCTGGCAGGCTTTGTTTGATGAGGCGGATGCCTTCGATGGTTTCGATGGCAGAGTTGGCGAATTCTTCGTCGCCCGTTGCCAGCGTAAATGTCAGCGTGTCGTAGACCAAATCTTCGGGCTTGAGTCCATGATCGTTGATGGCAATATCATAGATACGTTTGGCAACCTCGAGTTTTGTCTCGCGGGTTTTCGCCATACCGTTCTCGTCAATCGTCAAGACGATGACTGCGGCGTTGTGTTCTTTGGCAAGTTTGAAAATCTTGTCAGCTTTGTCACGCCCTGATTCAAGATGCGTCGAATTAATAAGACAGCGCCCGGGCGCGGTCTTGAGCGCAACTTCGAGCACGTCGAGTTCGGTGGTGTCAATCACGAGCGGGACATCCACGCCCATCTCAAGTTTCTTGACCACCTTGCGCATGAGTTCCACTTCGTCTGGGCGTTCGGTGACGGCGCAGGAGATATCGAGGGCATGCGCGCCGTATTCAACCTGCTCACGCGCGATCTCCAAAATCGAGTCGTAATCTTCTTCGAGCAGGAGCCGCTTGAATTTACGCGAGCCTTGGGCGTTGCAGCGTTCGCCGAGCAGGGTTGGCGGAGGATCCTGTCGCATGGAAATAGCGGACATGGCGGAGGCAAGCTGAGGCGTCGCGTGATTCGGACGGTCAGGATGGGGGTGTGCGTTCAGTTTATCCACCAGCAATTTCAAATGTTCAGGAGTCGTCCCGCAGCATCCACCGACGACCGAAATGTTGTGCTTGGTCACAAATTCGTACAGGTCGTTCGAAAACGGTTCGGGCTCGAGCGGATAGACCGCCTGTCCATCCACATTGAGCGGCAGCCCCGCGTTGGGGATGCACGAAACGGGGAGTGTGGAATTCTCGCCGAGGATGCGGATGGGTTCGCGCATGTGCTCGGGTCCAGTGGAACAGTTGAGACCGATCACATCGATGCCCATGCCTTCGAGGATGGCGAGCGCGGCGTTGACGTCGGTGCCGAGCAGCATGCGTCCTGTCGTGTCGAGCGTGACCTGCGCCTGGATCGGCAAATAGACCTGGGTCTCGTCGAAGGCTTTATGGATGCCCGTGATGGCGGCTTTGACCTCGAGGATGTCCTGCGATGTTTCGATCAGCAGAACATCCACGCCGCCTTGAATGAGACCGACTGCCTGCTCGCGGAATGTTTCGGCGAGATCGTCGAAGCTGACATTGGAAAGATCAGGGTCGTTGGCAGACGGCAGTTTGCCTGAGGGTCCGATGGATCCTGCAACAAAGCGCGGCTGACCCGTTTTCTCAGCATATTCATCCGCGAGACGACGTGCGAGGCGCGCGGCAGTCTCGTTGATCTCGATGACGCGGTCACCCAGTTTATATTCCGCCATCGTGATGCGGTTGGAACGGAAGGTATCCGTCTCGAGCACATCCACGCCGACCTCGAGGAATGAGCGATGGACTTTTTCCACGGCTTCGGGATACGAGATGACGAGGTAGTCATTGCAGCCGTTGTATTGCTCGCCGCCGAAATGTTCGGCAGTGAGGTCTTGGACTTGCAGGCTGGTGCCCATCGCGCCGTCGAAGACGAGGACTTTCTTTTCAAGGGCGTCGAGATAGCGGCGGTTTGTATATTTGCGATTGGTCATTAAGTTCTCCTAAATTCAATTCACAGACTGTGATATTTTTTCAAATAGATGGTGGCTGGACTTTCAAAGCCTCTGCATCCTCCAACACTGATCTCGCCCAAGCAATGATATCTTCATAATACACTTCTGCATTCTCCGCGCGGACATCCAGAATTGTCTTCGCCCACGTGGTTTTGTCGATCACGGGCACGCCTGTTTTCGATTTGAATTTGAATGTCCGCTTGCCGCTATCGACCGTATCCTTGATCTGTTTGCGGATCGTCGCGGGTGACTTATTCTCCACAAGGAACTCTCTCAGGAGATCGCGTTCATACTGCCAGCCTTCGCGCGTCATTCTGCTGGAGTGCTGCAGCATATACGCAGCAACAGTCAGGTGATGGACCGCGCCGTAGCCCGCGTCCGTGAATTCCAAAACGAGGAATTCATCGAAACGTGTCTGGCACAAATGATCAGGGGCGCCGCATTCAGGACAGTTCATAACAATGCCTTGTTGAAGAAATCGACCACGCGCTGGATGTAAGCACGCGAGTCCTGCAGAATTGCTGCTCCGTGTTCTCCGGCGGGGAGCTCCCATAGTTCCCTGGGTTCTTTGGCAGCCTGGAAAAACAGACGGTTGAAGTAAATATCCTTTTCGCTGCTGGCGATCAGAAGGATCGGTCGAGGGGCGATCTTCCCGATCACCTCGAGTACGCCCGAATCTTTTTCGCCGGTCATAAACGTGTACAGCCTGTAATACAGCCAGTTGGTCGGATAGTTCAACCAGCGCACGAGCGACTGCGGTCTGCCTCCATGGTCGCTCAAAATAGATGGGTTGAGTCCTTCAAGGACCAAAGCACGAATGTATTCCGTTTTCAACGTGCCGCGTAGAGCAGCTTGTGCACCCAGCGAGATGCCCAACGCGCCGATCTTTTGACCGTTCACGTCGACACGGGTCAGCAGATAATCCACCGCGCCCGCGACATCGTCCGCTTCACGCAAGCCGTACGTGGATGTGTCGCCGTCGCTGCTGCCATGCGCACGCAAGTCGATCATGAAGATCCCAAAGCCTGCACTGGCGAGGAATTCGGCATGGAGCAACATATCATGGTTGGCCCCACCCAGCCCGTGGAGCAGGAGGATCGTTGCAGTATTCCGGCTGGGCAGGAACCGGCCGAATAATGTCAAGCCATCGCGCGATGTGAACGTCACTTCGCGAAACGTCAGGTGAGTCTCTTGCATCCAGCCGAACCGCCGGAATGGATGTGCAAAGCTAAATGCCTTCCTCACCGGGTTTCGAAGGAACCAAAAGAATAACACCAGTGGCCAGTAGGTTGGGTGGCTTAATGCATAGCCAGCCGATAAAAGCAGGAGAAAGAAAGGCATCCAGAAAAGAAAAGAATCACGATAGTAGCGCCAACCTTTTCGATACATCTTTAAACTCTTTGATCAGAAATCCTCTGACTGGTCAGGCTTGTCCCTGTTTGCCGGCTGCGTTCTTTTGTGGAGCCGAACAGCGAAAATAAAAAACCTCTCGCAATGAGAGGCGGCGTGCAAGCACAAGTCCTCTCTCATCTCTCAGACTTCCGTCTGCCGAAGTTGGCACCGTCTCTAGCAATTGGCTCTTAGCTTTTAGCTGTTAGGCTGCTAATTGCTGGTTGCCAAATGCTACTCGGTTGCCGAGGCGTCACAGGGTCGGTCCCTCAGCCTCTCTGGATGAGCAAATCCGTAAATTGTTCATGTTTTATAACACGATGGGAAAAGGATGTCAAACAAAAATCTGCTTGACGTTTACTTGATTTCCTATTAGACTTATCGTTAAGGAAAAACTTAATCGTAGTGAAAAAGGTTGAAGCTATTCATTCGTTCGGGCGCATAAAACTCCTCGCCGATCCCCGCCGGATGGACATTCTGCGCCTCCTCATGGCTTCCCCAGCCACGCTCACGCAGCTTGCGCGGACCATGAAACAGTCCCCGGCATGGATTCGTCACCACATCCTCGCGCTTGAGTCCGCGGACCTCGTCGAGGTGAGTGAGATCCGCAAGACGGGCAAGGTGACGGAAAAGTTCTACCGCGCCAAAGCGAACGCACTCCTTTTGCAGGAGATCATTCTTCCCAAAACAAAAAAGCCCGCCGTGATTTTTTCGGGCAGCCATGATCTGGCCCTTGAAGGCATTGCCGAACATCTACAAAAGCATGTCACGTTGCTCAGTTTGCCAGTTGGCTCGCTGGATGGACTGGTGAATCTGCGCCAGGGCTTATGTCAAATTTCCGGTTCACATCTTTTGGACGAAACGGGCGAATACAATACACCGTTTGTACGCCACCTGTTCCCTGACCGCGACGTGGAGATCATCACTCTTGCCTATCGCACGCAGGGACTGATGCTGGCAAGCCGAAATCCCAAAGACGTGAAGAAAATTTCTGATATTGCCAGGCCAAACGTCCACTTTGTGAACCGCAACGCGGGCTCAGGGACTCGTCTCTGGTTCGATGCAGAATTACGCAAACTCAAAATTCCAACTGACAAAATCAACGGCTACGACCGCGTGGTGAACACACATAGTGAAGCTGCTTCGCTGATTGAAGCCGGCAAGGCGGATGTATCGCTTGGTCTGCAAGCTGCGGCACAACAACACGGACTCGAGTTTATACCCGTTTTTGAAGAACGCTATGATCTTGTCCTGCCGCGTGAACAGGAAAGGACTCTTATGCCGCTGCTCGATTACATCCAAACGGTTGACTTTCGCAATTCACTCACTCTATTAACCGGCTACAACACAACGCACAGCGGTGAGCAAATCCCACTCTAGGAGGCTGCAATGAAGCTCAGCGCACGGAACATGCTGAAAGGCAAAGTGGTCAATCTTGTAAAAGGAGCCGTCAACTCCGAGGTAACTCTTGAATTATCCGGGCACTCAATTTTTTTCTGTCATCACGAATATATCGGTTAAAAGTTTGAATTTAAAGAAGGGCGTGGAAGCCTACGCTGTCATCAAGGCTCCCAATGTCATGATCGCAGTGGATTAGCCACCGTCATTTCCAACACCCCAAACCCTGAGGAGTTCTAAAATGAAATTTGTACGTTCCGCGTCTTTGTACCTGCTGGCATTTGTCGTGCTCTTGTCTGCTTGCGCGCCCGCTGCACCTGCCGCTCCCGCGGCACCTTCCAACCCGAACATCATCCTTGCCACCACCACATCCACACAGGACTCAGGCTTGCTCGATGTGTTGGTGCCAATGTTTCAGGATCAAACCGGCTACACGGTCCAGACGATTGCGGTGGGCTCCGGGCAGGCGATGACAATGGGGCAGGAGGGAAATGCGGATGTTCTGCTTGTGCACGCGCCTGCCTCCGAAGTCGAGTTCATGGAAGGTGGGTTTGGCAAGGACCGTGCTCTCGTCATGCACAATGACTTCATCATCGTTGGACCTGCGGCAGACCCCGCGGGAATCAAAGGCAAGACAGTTCTGGATGCATTGAGTGCCATCGTGAATGGAAATGCAGCATTCGTTTCACGCGGCGATGACTCTGGTACGCACAAAGCCGAAATCAACCTGTGGAAGAGAACTGGGTTCGATCCCAGAGCCGCCGTTCCTGCCTGGTATTTGGAAACGGGACAGGGCATGGGCGCGACGTTGATGATTGGTTCTGAAAAGGGTGCATATACACTGACCGACCGCGCCACATATCTTTCCAATAATGCCAATCTGCAATCGGAAATTCTGGTTGAAGGTGACAATGCTTTGCTGAATGTGTATCACGTTATCACAGTCAATCCCGATAAATGGCCCAAAGTGAATTATGAAGGTGCGCTTGCGTTTTCCAAATTCATGACTGGTGCTGTCACACAGGAAATTATCGGAAAGTTCGGCGTGGATAAATATGGTCAACCATTGTTCTACCCTGATGCCGATAAAACCGACGCGGACCTCGGCTTATAATCCACTCCATTCTATGGGGCGATATCCAGTCGCCCCTCTTCTTTTTTCGTGGTGACATGCAGTGAAGCGAATTCTGGCGACCATCTCGTTCGTTGTGTTTATATCCTGGCTTCTTGGCGCCTGCAGCGGGACATCGAATGGCGACGCTGTGTCGCGCAGGCTGACCGTCTTTGCCGCCGTGTCTCTGACAGATGCTTTCACCGAGATGGGCAAAGCATTCGAATCTGAGCATCCTGGCGTGATTGTTGCGTTCAATTTCGGTGGTTCGCAAAATCTGCGGACGCAGATCGAACAGGGCGCACTTGCCGATGTCTTTGCTTCGGGAAATGGCAGGGAAATGGATACATTAGCGGCACAGAAACTGGTTGATGCGGGCGCGCCGAAGTCTTTTCTTACAAACCAGTTAGTTATCATTCTGCCGGAGAATAATCCTGCTGATGTTGTTACTCTCGACGATTTAGCCAGACCAGGTCTCAAGCTCGTCTTTGCTGCGGAAGAAGTCCCTGCAGGAATATATGCCCGTCAGGTATTGGACAACCTCAATGGCGTGTATGGTGCGGATTTCAAGAATCAGGTCTTGGCAAATGTGGTTTCGAATGAAGATAACATCAGGCAGGCACTGACGAAGGTCCAGTTGGGCGAAGCAGATGCGAGTATCGTATATGTCTCGGATGCAGTTGCCGTGCCTGAACTTCAGAAGATTGAGATTCCCGCTGATGTCAATGTGATTGCCGAATATCCGATTGCGCCGCTGGTTGAGTCTGAAAATTCAGACCTGGCGAATGAATTTATCGACTATGTGCTCTCGCCTGAAGGACAAGCCACACTGAAAAAGTGGGGCTTTACACCCATTGTCCCGTGATGTAAAACTAAACAGCTTTCATAACAATGAAGGTTGCCTGGTTGCTTATGTCACAACTGCGTAAACCGTTTTTCCAATCGAGACTCTCTCCGCTTACCGAATGGCTCTTTGTCCTGCCCAGTCTTCTCCTTCTGGCTTTGCTGGCGCTTCCTATTTTAGCGCTTCTCTGGCGGGCCGGAACGGATGGAATGCTATCGTTGATTGCTCAGCCCAGCGCAATTGCCGCACTCAGGTTGAGCCTGTTGACCAGCACATTGAGCACGTTGATTGCGATCGCCACAGGGACGCCATTGGCTTTCGTGCTGGCCCGCAGGAAATTTGCGGGAAAAACCTTTCTTGAACTGGTGATTGACCTGCCGATTGTCCTGCCTCCTTCCGTTGCAGGGATTGCATTGTTGATCGCATTCGGCAGGCAGGGTGTGTTTGGAGCATGGTTGAATGCAATTGGAATCACCTTGCCTTTCACCACAACGGCAGTCGTCCTTGCCCAAACCTTTGTCTCGGCGCCTCTATTTGTGCGTGCCGCGCGTATCGGGTTTGCGGAAATCGATCATAAAATTGTCGAAGCTGCCTATGTGGAGGGAAGCAACGAGTGGCAGTTATTCCGCTACCTGATGTTCCCACTGGCCGGACGTGCGATCCTCAGTGGTGCAATCCTGGCATGGACGCGCGCCATCGGTGAATTCGGCGCAACCATTTTGTTTGCAGGGAATCTGGAAGGTGTGACTCAAACCATGCCACTGGCGATATATCTTGGGCTTGAAAGGAGCCTGGGGATTGCACTGGCTTTATCAACTGTTCTTGTCTTTGTTTCGGTCCTGCTGTTGCTTGTTACCCGCCGGCTGGAAGATCACAAGGATGGCTCTACAAACTAACCATGCTATTCGATTCTGATGTCTTTCAAATTACCGCTCTTTCGCTGCAAGTCTCTGCGATTGCGACTTTGATCAGCCTGTTGATCGGCCTGCCTCTTGGCACCTGGCTGGCACTTGGAAATTTCCGTGGACGGTCTTTTATCTTGAGCATCATCAACACGGGTATGGCACTGCCGCCCGTTGTCGTCGGCCTCGTGGTCGCGATCATGTTGTGGCGCAGCGGTCCGCTGGGAGAGTTACGGCTCATTTACACGCCCGTTGCCATCATCATCGCGCAAACGATCATCTCCGCTCCGGTTGTGACGGGACTTACAGCTGCCGCCCTGGAAGCCCTGGACCCGCGCCTCCAACAGCAATTACTCGGGCTTGGCGCCTCACGCGGACAAATGGTCTGGTACCTGTGGCGGGAAGCGCGGCTGCCCCTCCTGGCCGCGCTCATGGCTGGATTCGGTTCCGTCATATCGGAGGTTGGCGCCTCGATGATGGTGGGCGGGAATATCCGCGGTCAGACGCGTGTGCTGACGACCGCGATTGTCCTGGAGACCAGCAAGGGCGAGTTTGATATAGCGCTGGCATTGAGTGCCTTGCTGCTTGTGATTACCTACCTCATCAATCTTGCCCTGACGTTGATCCAGCAGAAGGGGCGCAAGGGGGAATTTTCTTCCGGCACGCTGTGGCGATCCCCCTCCCGGAAGTTGCCATGATCGAAATTCGGGACCTTCTCATCCAGCGGAATGGGAGGGATGTGCTTCGGATTGATGCACTGGATATTGCCCGCACCGAAACACTGACGGTCGTGGGTCCGAACGGCGCGGGGAAGAGTACTCTTTTGCTGGTATTGGCGCATCTGCTCAAGCCTGCACGCGGGCATATTCGTTTTGATGGCAGGTCACTCACCAAATGGAACGAACTTGAGTATCGTCGGAAAATATCGTTTGTCTTCCAGGCTCCGCTGCTCATGGATATGACAGTTGAGCAAAATATAGCCCTGGGTTTGAAGTTTCGCGGTACGCGGAAGGAAGAAACACAGCAGCGCGTGGGAAAATGGATGAAACAATTGGGCATTGAGCCGCTGTCAGGACGGCGGGCAAGTCAGTTATCCGGCGGAGAGGCGCAGAGAGTCAGTCTTGCAAGAGCGTTCGTGCTGGAACCGGAATTGCTCCTGCTCGATGAACCGTTCGCGGCGCTTGATCCACCAACCCATGCCAAATTACTCGAAGACTTGTCCGGGATATTGGAGCAGGACCATCGGACGGCGGTGTTTGTAACGCACAATCTCAATGAGGCGGCGAAGTTGAGTCATCGCATTGCAGTCATTGTGGATGGCATGTTGCATCAGGTGGGGCCGGCACGACAGATAAAGATGCATCCTGTAAATGAGATGGTGGAAGCCTTTCTGCGGGAACTACCGCAAAGCCAATGATATAATCCCTCAAAATTTGCGGAGGGATCCATGCTGAAAATCGAAATTGTTTATTGCGCAGTCTGACACTATGTTGGTCGGGCCGTGAGCCTGACGGAAGAACTGCTTAAGCACTTTGAGCATCTGATTGAAGAGATCAAAATGATCCCGTCTGATGGCGGGAAGTTTGAAGTGACTATCAATGGACAGTTGCTGTATTCAAAAGTGTCAACACACCGGCATGCCGAGCCGGGTGAGGTGCTGGGTTTGGTGAGGAAGATGGTTGGAGAATAAGGAATATTCTGCTGGTTGAGTGGGACGAGTGTTCGTCTCGCCCTATCGAAACCAGCGGATAACACGCAAGCAAGATATTGCTTGAAAGCCTGGTGGTTTCGACACGTGACATCTTGGCGCCACTACTCAACCACCGATGAATGAGGATATCAACGAATGACAAAAAAGGGACGTGTGTTTTCGGGGGCTCGACCGACAGGTCGCCAGCATTTGGGGAACTATTTGGGAGCCATCCAAAATTATGTCGCGCTGCAGGATGACTACGACTGTGTCTATTGCATAGTGGATGTCCACGCGCTGACCACGGTCGAAACAACTCTTGATTTAAAACAAAATACAACAGAGATGGTGCTTGACTGGCTGGCAGCAGGGATTCGTCCCGAGGAGTCTATCGTGTTCGTGCAGTCGCATGTCCCGCAGGTGATGGAACTGCACACCTATCTTTCTATGGTCACACAATTTGGCAAGTTGACCGACCTGCCGACCTTCAAAGATAAAGTGCGCCAGCAACCCGAGAATGTCAATTATGGACTGTTAGGTTATCCGGTTCTAATGACCGCGGATATCGTACTTTATAAGACGGACGTTGTTCCGGTTGGGATTGACCAGGCTCCGCATCTCGAATTTGCGCGCGAGATCGTACGCTCGTTCAACTATCGCTACAATACCAAGGCATTGATTGAGCCGCAGGTCAAACATACTGAGATCAAAAAGGTGCTGGGCATCGACGGCAGGGAAAAGATGAGCAAGAGCTTGAACAATCATATTGAGCTCGCCTCCACGCCTGAAGAGACGACTGCCCGTGTGCGGGAGATGGTCACTGATCCGGCGCGCGTCAAACGCACTGACCCTGGCAACCCGGACGTTTGCAATGTGTATACCATGCACAAGATTTTTTCGCCCCTGGCGGATATTGAGATGGTTAACGTCGAATGTCGCCGGGCAGGCATCGGTTGTGTGGATTGCAAAAAACTGCTTGCCAAGAACCTGAACCAGCATCTCGAACCGTTCCGTGCCAGGCGCGCAGAGTTCGCCTCCAAACCGGGCTACGCGCAGGATGTATTGAACGACGGCGCGAGGCGCGCTTGTGTCATTGCAGAAAAAACGATCCAGGAAGTGAGGGAAGCAATTCAGCTGCCGTAGCGTCTAATAGGTATTGTGATTTAACGCTTCTTGCACCAGTGTAGTGTCGCTACAGATTGGAGAATTTAGATGTACAGAACCCTCCAGTTGACGACTTTTTTATTAGTCAATTTGATTTTGCTTGCTTCGTGTAGTCCGTCCGTCGCAGGCACTCCAGTAACTGATGAACAGTTTGATGCGGCGGTTGAAGAGGCGCATCAGACATTGGGTACGCTTCGACAGGCTCTCCTGTCGCCAAGAGAATCCTATGACTTTGTCGGCTTGAAA
>DATKED010000318.1:0-8546 GCA_035512375.1 Anaerolineales bacterium | reverse complement strand
ATGTTCAAAAATCGTTTTCTTCTAGTTATTGGCATGCTATCACTGTTATTGGTGACGATGGCCGTCTCGCGCCCACTTATCGAGGCCCCTTCGGCAGAAGAACTAAGCTGGACGCCGCGACCTGTCATTGCTGCAGTGGTGGGTGGAGATCATCCAAACCTGGTAGAAGCCCGACCGTATATCATGGATTCGGCAACCCGCTCCTATATTGCCTGGGGACAAGCTATGCAAGTGCGTAACGCAATGGATTCAGGGACGCGTTCCTACATCGCCTGGGGAGAGGCCCTCGAAAAAGCGAAACTCAATGCACTTGATTCCGGGACGCGTTCCTACATTGCCTGGGGAGAGGCCTTGGAAGCCGCAGCGAAACTGGGCGAGTCAGGCGTCTGCTCAACCACTTCTCAGGAAAACATCTTTGCCGGGATACCTAACAACCTGGATTCGGCGACCCGGTCCTACATTGCCTGGGGACTGGCATTACAGGCGAAGAATGATATTGGAGCCTTGTGTCGATAGCTGCCCACCGTTTTGTTCATCGGGACGTGCCGGCTCGCTCCTTTCTTCTCCTCCCGAGCACACGTCGACAACCCCGCACTGGCTCATTACCAGTGCAGGGTTTGAAAAAAACATTTGCCGAAAAGGATTTCAAAAGTGTGAGTATTTAGTGTTCATCAAGTACTCAGACGAAACACACCGTAGAAGTGAAAGCAAGGGTTATTTTGGCCATAAATGTGTCCCTGGCTGACCTGCTTTTTTCGCAAGTAACCGATGCAAAGCAGACAGCATGAGAGCCAAAAAGAGGCAGGAGATAAATCCTGCCTCTTATCCTATATTAGGCTTCTATAACTTACTCTACACCTTCTTTTATTTGTTCTTCAATCTCTTCTATAATCTGAAATGAAAATTTTTTTGGGAATCTTTATTTCGCTTGTTCCTCTAAGTAGAGTTTGGCAAACTCAGCAATTTTCTGGCTGAAATATCGTTTACCCTAG
Source organism: Anaerolineales bacterium (assembly GCA_035512375.1). GTDB lineage: Bacteria > Chloroflexota > Anaerolineae > Anaerolineales > Villigracilaceae > Defluviilinea. The sequence goes on along the minus strand of DATKED010000318.1, from coordinate 7,554 downwards.
TGAAGGGTGCGAACTGCTGGTACGAGGTCCCGACTTGATGGAGCGATGAATATGGTGGGGAGTGTCATAAGTGGACATAATATACAAAACACCATACCTTTCTCTGTGAATATAGAACTATAGTTCTGATTATAACCGGAAACCTTTTTTCTTGTCTTAAATTATTCTTCGTCTTATTAGGACATGGACAAAAAGCCATACATTTCTGTTAACATTTCACCATAATTTAGCTTTCATCAAATGTACACCGGCAAAACTCGGTCGAACTAACGGCTAGGGTAATCTTGGGGCAGGGAATATCACTTGCGTAAGGGCTTTTATTCATCCCTCTATCAAGTCACGATCGTTCTCCCAGAGATAAAGACTCAATTCGCCAAAGTCTTGAAATCCCAGGCGGCGATATACACTGTAACCCCGTTGAGATGCCTGTAGAATACCAATTCTATATCCGAGCTCGCGCGCCTTGAGCAGTGGTGCTAATGTGATGGCCGACCCAATCCCTTGACCCCGCGCCTCTGGAATACATGTAACGTTATAGATTCCCGCCACACCTTCGGAGAGGAATAACTGCGATGTACCAACTGGCTTTCCGTTCAATAGGGCCAGATAGGTCCGAAACTGCCCATCAAAAACCGCATCTACGAAAAAATCGTACCAAACCTTTTCGAACTTCTCACTGATTCTGAAGCCGATACATGCAACGTGGATCCATTGCCTCAATGCGTTTCCCGCAACTACCGGCACGATCCTCAAGCCAGGATGCGTGGGGAGGTCCTCTGGCAAGACCGACAGATCCACCGCCATCTCGGTTGCGAACGATTCTTTGAATGTCAAACCATGGGCAAGCAGAACCTTATTTATCTCCATAGACGGCACGCCTTCATGAGCCAGCCAGGAGAGTTTTCTGATATTCATTGATCTGAAGTGAGCCAGTGTGCTTTCAATGAGATCATCAACGCCCTCAGATGGCAATTGGGTACACACGACCAGATTCATGAAATAATCTGGCAGGTTCGTGATCAGCCAGGTCAGGTACCGGCCAATGGACAATTCAACGCTTGGTGAATGCCCCAGGCAATAGTGGTAATCTTCCCAGTTCGCTACGATGGCCGTTTTCACTGATTTCTTTGCGGAGAGTTCGCATAAGATATTCTGCATAATAGCAACTCCATTTGCCAACAGATTGGCGAATCCATATTGATGCCAGCTGGCACAATCTGTGAATACTTGAAAGAAGCGGGGTGAATTAGAAACGGCGTCTTGATTGAGACGCCGTTCTTCTTGAGCCGGTCCCGAGTATCAAGCCTCGACGAGAAGCATCACGTCGGGTTGAGAGATAACTCCCGCATTCTTCATTGCTTCCTTGAGTTCATCGGCGGTGGAATAGGCCTTTGCCTGTTCAACATTCTTCCATTCGGAGATGACGGTGATCTCATTCGGTTCGCTTGGCGATTGAAAAACCCTGTGACCAGAGCAACCGTAGCTGGAGCGCAATGCGGTACCATCATCGAAAATCTTGCGCCATGCTGCATAATCCTTAACCTGGTGATGAACGTATACTGTAGCCATTTTATATCTCCTTTTGAATAAGATTATTCTGAAAACGTGCTTTCACTATACGCTGACAAAGACAGATTGCCATCCTTCTTTTAGGATGAAAAAAGTAGATGGGCATGGGACAGCATCTAGTCGGATATAATCCCGGTGGAATTTGTAGTTTTTGGATGTAAATTGAAGGACATCTGCTGTGAATGACCATTCTTCCGATGAAGAGCCTATTGAGGACCTGACCTGGCGTGAACAGGAGGTGCTGGCGCTCCTTGCCAATCGTCTGACCAACCGCGAAATTGGCGACCGCCTCCATCTGGCTGAAACTACGGTCAAGAGTCACGTTGGGAGTATCATTAGCAAGCTGGGGGTGAAGAACCGTCGGCAAGTTATTGAACGCGCAACAGAACTTGGACTGTTGGACTCAGATAGGATATCCGCGCCTAAACCTACCCACGCTCTGCCTGCTGAACCGACGCCCTTTATCGGTCGGGCTGAAGATTTGGCTGAAATCCATCACCTGCTGGCCGAGACGCGACTGCTTACCCTGACCGGCACTGGCGGCATCGGAAAAACGCGTCTGGCCTTGCAGGCTGCAAGCGACTTGCACGATGAATTCGAGGAAGGGGTCTTCTTTGTGTCGCTGGCCCCAATCAGTTCCGGCAAACACATCGTTCAGACCATCGCTGAAGCGATAGGTTTCCCCCTTTCAACTGAAGTGGCCCCTATTGACCAACTATTGTCCCACCTGCGAAGAAGGCAACTTTTGTTGGTAATGGACAACTTCGAGCACCTGCTCGGCGATGCGGATATTGTTGCGAAGATTTTGCAAGCTGCACCCAAGGTAAAGGTCCTCGCCACCTCGCGGGAGAAGTTGAAGTTGCACGGCGAGACTGCGCTTACCGTCAAGGGTATGGGCCTCTCTGACCAAAAAACACCCACCGACCCGCAGGATTATGGCGCCATCGAATTGTTCTTGCACAGCATCCGACGCGTCCACCCCAGGTTCGACCCCAAGGCAGACGATATGATACATTTTGCTCATATCTGTCGGTTGGTGGAGGGATTGCCACTGGCGATTGAGTTGGCGGCAGGCTGGATCAACGTTTTGTCACCTGAAGAACTGGCCGGTGAGATCCAACGGGGTCTGGATATCCTGACCTCGGAGATGCGTGATGTACCAGAGCGCCACCACAGCATGCGAGCCGTGTTTGACCAGTCATGGTCACTGTTGGAACAGACAGAGAGAGAGGCGTTCATGCGCCTTTCAGCCTTTCGTGGGGACTTTACCCTTGAGGCGGGGCAGGCGGTTACAGGAGTCTCGCTTCAATTGCTGGCTGGGCTGGTCAATAAATCGTTCCTGCGTCACAATCCTATCTCTGGCCGTTTCGAGATCCATGAATTATTGCGGCAGTACGCCCAGGAGCAGCTTGAAGAGACACCGGAGGACAGCGTCACCGCTCTGGAAGCACATGCTGCTTACTTCGCGAATTTCATGGAACGGCGCTGGGGGCATCTCAGGGATCGCAGGCAAAAAGCGGCGCTCGCTGAGATCGACGCTGACTTAGAGAATATAAGAACCGCATGGCGCTATCGAGTCGACCAGGTCAATGCCCTACAGATGCGGATGTTCGTCAATAGTTTCTGGCTCGTCTATTGGTTTCGTGGTTGGAACCAGGGGGGCGAGGAGCTATTCAGGGAAGCGGTTGAGGCGCTATCTTTGGAGCACGCGGACGAGGAAACTGAATGTGTGAAGGCGCTCGCGCTGGCTCACCAGGGATTTTTCAAAACGTGGCTGGGATTTGCAGATCAAGGTTATAACCTGGCAAATGAAAGCGTTGATATCCTCGAACGGCTGGACCGTCCTTTCGAGTTGGCCCTTGCACTGGGCAGTCTGAATTTGGCTGCTGACTTCCTCACCCATTACGATGAGGGAGAGAAAGCGGCACGTCAAATGCTTGGCATCGCCACTGAGCTGGACGATAAATGGCTGCTGGCCTTTTCGTTTTACAAGGTGAGTGTGGTCAATCCGCCAAAGCGAGACTATCCTGAAATGAGACACATCGCAACCGCCAGCATGAACCTTTACGAAGAACTTGGTGAAGAGATGGTCTCGATATTGACTCTTGTAACGCTGGGCCATGCAGCCTTCGCCCTTGGTGAACATGCGCAAGCCAAGGAAATTTATCTGCGGTGTCTAAGTACGTCGGAGGCTGTTGGCTATCGTTGGGGAATTGCAAACGCATGCAAATATCTGGGCCAGATGGCCCTATCGTTGAATGAAACTGTGGAAGCTGAAACCTACCTCCTTCGAAGTCTCAAGATCGCGGATGAAACAGGTTTGGGCAGGGATCAGGCTAATTTGCTGTGCGATCTCGCCAGAGTTTGGATGGCAGAGAACCGTTTGGAGCAGGCAGTGGAATTGCTTGCCGTGGTGCTTCAGCATCCCGCCAGCCATCTACATCGATTGGGAGGCGGGAGAGTCCGTGACCGCGTGCAGGAACTGCTTGACACACTAAAGGCTGAACTCTCGACCGAGGCCTATACGGCGGCACGGGAGCGAGGCAATGTCAGGGAGTTTGAACAAGTCGTTGTAGATCTATTGACGGAGATATAGTGAGAAACTCGAGTCATTACCCACGATACCCTCTTTAAATATAGCAATAATTCATCGTAATGATTGGGCGGCATTGCAACAGATATAACTTTCCATTTAGTAATATGCATTCGACTCAAGTCATATGAGATATTCAGGGTAAAAACAAAGGAAAAATTCTTATAAGGTGATGGTATCATCGCTATATGACCACAGCAACTGCTCAAAGTCATCCTAATATCGCGTTCATCAAATACTGGGGGAATAGTGACGAAAAATATCGCCGTGGTCACACTTTTGCTCAATTCTTAGAATTCAAAAACAAGTGAGCCAGACATTTCGCTGTTGAAATCTCCCCATAATTAGCCTTCATAAAATAGACGACAGGAAACTGTAATGAACTAACGTCATGGGTAATTCTGGGCGGATAAGTTTAGCAGACAGTCTAGAGTATCGGAGTCAGTTTAGGTAGACAGATGATAGTTCAACAAACTTCTGCCATGGGTAGGTATGCACGACGCTAGGCGCACATATCCTTTGGATATGACATTCTCCTCTTCTGGTCTGTTGGATACTGTTGATATGATTATAGAACATCTTTTCTATTTTTTCAACCCCCTCTTCAGAACTGCTTCGCATGTTGTGGAAAGTTATCACCACGGTGCGTCGGCAAGATGGATTAGGCGACGAGCCTTTGCATCATGCCGCGTACAAAATCAATTTCATCCTGATTAACAGTGTGATCCATGTCTGGGTATAAACGTTCAGTAACATCGCCGCCGAGGCGCTCCAAAACCTCAGCAGTTTCATCGACGCGTTCCCTGGGAACATGGAAGTCTGTGTCACTGCACCCCAGAAAAACAGGTGTCCCTGCCAGCGAACCTTTATAATCGCGCGGGGTATCCGTGGGACCGATCAGAGCACCGCTGAGTCCAACAATCCCGCCATGGCGCCGCGCGTTACGCGCCGCAAATTCCAGCGCGAGGCAGGCGCCCTGTGAAAAGCCCAGCAGCATTATGCGCTCATGGGGAATCCCGGCATTGACAATTTCGGCAAGCACTTCGCCCATAAAGGCTAACGTCGACGAAAGCCACGGTTCGTTTTCGGCAATCGGAACCAGAAAACGATTTGGATACCATGTATTCCCAGCCGCTTGCGGCGCAAGGTAGGCAAATCCTGGTTGATCAAATTCATTCGCCAAAACCAAAATATCCTCTGCGCTGGCGCCGCGTCCATGCACCATCAACATCGCCGCTCGGGCGCGGCTGACCGGTTCGCCAGCCATCCGGATTGGCTGGCCCTGGTGCGGGCCCTGGAGCAGTTGATTTTGTTTTGTCAGAATCTTCCTCCATCAGACTTTGCTATTCGATGAACAGGTAGTTCATGATCTTTTTCCGTCCGTTTTCAATTGGTGGATATGCGCGCATGTAATCTTCCTTCTCGCCAAAGACGCGGGTGACGAATCCCATCAAACCACGGCGCATCCCTACACCGCCCTGTGAGGCATGCTGTGCGCCTGCCTGTCGTTTGATCTCCGCCACGGAACGGATGTCCAGCCGGACGTGGACCGGGAAATCCACTTCGGCGAGTTCCTTCAAGTTGATATCTCCATTCCGTCCCCACTTCGTCGGATCCTTTCCCGTGAGCGGCATCAAGCGTGTCATCCACTTCAGAAACCAGCGCGGGAAGATCTGATAGTAAAGCGCGCGCGGCTTAAACGGCGCCCCGCCTTCCGGGTGGAAAGATGCGTCATCCGCTTTCTCGAAGGCGAGCACCGTCGCCTGATGAATATGGATGTGGTCAGGATGTTTGTATCCACCGATCGGGTCAAAGGTCAGCACAATATCTGGCTTCAGTTCGCGGATGTATCGAACGACCTTTGCAGCGACCTCATCCACAGAATGGTTGATCTGCGCGTTGGGATGTTTGTTCTCATCCGTGCCAGGCATTCCGGAATCTCGATAGCCGAGAAAAAAAACTTCTTTTAAACCAAGAATTTTCGCAGCACGATTCAATTCCACGGTGCGAAGTTCGGCAGTGTCTTTGAAGCCATTTAGATGTTCTGCATCCACCGTGCCAGCTTCGCCGCGCGTCGCACAAACCAAATATGTGTCATAACCTTTTTGCGCATACAACGCCAGCGCGCCGCCCAGGCCAAATGACTCGTCGTCGGGATGAGCGAGAACTGCTAATATTGTCTTTGTCATGTTTCCTCGTCCACACGCTTTGCGTGCTTCGCCTGTATAATGATTTATTATTATCAGACAACACATCTCAACCAAAAATTACAGGAGAGTGAATGAAATTCGAAACGCTTGCAATCCACGCGGGGCAGGAACCCGACCCCAACAACGGCGCGGTGATGACGCCCGTTTACTTCACTTCAACCTATATGCAGGATGGGGTCGCCAAACCGCGGCAGGGCTATGAATACTCGCGCACAATGAATCCCACGCGCAAAGCCTTGCAGGATTGTCTCGCCGCGCTGGAAGGGGGTGCATACGGACTTGCCTTCGCCTCCGGGCTTGCGGCGACGGATACAGTCCTGCGCCTCTTAAATGCGGATGACCATGTGCTGGCGGGCAATGACGTCTACGGAGGCACATTTCGTTTATTTGACAAGGTGCTGCGCCGCTTCAAACTGGACTTCACGTTTGCCGACACCACCGATCCTGAATCGGTGGCTGAGGCGCTGACACCGGCCACGCGGCTCGTCTGGCTGGAGACTCCCACCAATCCTTTCCTTCGTATCACAGATATCCGCGCGGTCGCTGAAATCGTCCATGCTCACGAGAATAAACCATTATTGGTTGTAGACAACACGTTTGCCACCCCCTATCTTCAACGTCCGCTGGAGCTGGGCGCGGACATGGTCGTTCACTCCATGACAAAATATCTGGGAGGTCATTCGGATGTGGTCGGCGGTGCGGTCATCGTGAAGGATAAGGAACTGGCAGAAAAGCTTGCCTTCCTGCAGAACGCGGTCGGCGCAGTGCCCGGACCAATGGATTGCTTCCTCGTTCTGCGGGGCATTAAAACTCTCCCCATCCGCATGGACCGCCATGCCGAGAATGCCATGGCGATCATTGAACTGCTTGAGGAACATCCCAGGGTGGAAGCGTTTATCTATCCGTTTCATTCATCGCATCCGCAGCAGAAAATTGCCACTCAACAAATGAAGAACGGCGGCGGGATGATCTCCTTCATCATGAAGGGTGGACGCGACGCAGCGATCAGGGTCGCAGAGGGAACCAGGATTTTCACGCTTGCCGAGTCACTGGGAGGAGTCGAGTCGTTGATCGAGGTCCCAGCCGCGATGACGCATCTCTCTGTGGCTGGTTCGCAACTGGATGTTGACCCGGGACTTGTCAGGTTATCCGTTGGAATCGAAAACAAGGATGATCTGGTGG
>DATKED010000317.1:0-7769 GCA_035512375.1 Anaerolineales bacterium | reverse complement strand
ACCCCTGCTCATGAAAATCAAAAGCGCCTTGTCGTTTCGACAGGCGCTTTTTTCTCAAACGAATAGATCAACGACGAGTTGACTATACAACTAGCCCAAATGCATCGGCATGATCACATGCAGAAACTGGTCATCGCCGACAGGTCTAACCACGCCCGGCGCGTTTGGCGCGGACGTTTCCAACGCAACGTTCGGGGTGCGGATCACCTCCAGAGCCTCGCGCAGGAATTTGACGTTGAACGCGATCAGCAATCCGCTGCCATCCACGGTCGCCTCGACAATGGTTTCGTTCTTACCAGTCTCTTCTGAAGTGGCGGTAATTTCCACTTCACTAGGCTGCATTTCGCTTTGAGCAGTTTTAATATTAAAGCGCGCGACGTTCGAGCCCTCGCGCGCGAAGATTTCAGCTTGTTTACATGCTTTCAATAAAGAGGAAGTTGAAACCAGTGTACGTGATTTATAGGAGCGTGGAATGATCTGTTGAAAATCAGGGAATGTGCCATCGATCAGTTGTGACACAACTTCCACATCTTTGACCCGGAAGACCACCTGACCGCGTCCCTTGGGCAGGACCATGTAGATCGGTTCTTCGCCGTCGGTTGCGACGCGCGCCAGCTCCTTCAAGGCTTGGGCCGGGACGATCGCGGAAACGGGAGCATTTGAAGGTGTGGAAAGAACTGCCTTGCGGACGGAGAGTCTGAACCCATCTGCCGCCGCCATCGTCAGTTTGTCTTTATCCACCTGCACCAGAACTCCCATCAATACCGGGCGAGCTTCATCTGAAGATGCCGCGAACGCCACCTGATGGATCATCTCGCGGAAGTCTCCCACGTTGATCTGCACCGCGCCTTCGAAATCAGGCACAGGCATGGGCGGAAACTCCTGCGCATCGATACACTTGATATCGTTTGTTGAAGTTCCGCCGCGCACATTCAGCGTCTGCGTCTGCATGTCAAGCTTCAACAAAACCTGATCGCTCGGCAATGTGGCCACCAAATCAGAGAATGTGCGGGCAGGCACAGTGGTGGAACCTTCTTCTTCGATGCGCGCGGGAATCCAACACGTAATACCCATCTCAAGATTCGTCGCTGAGAGCCGCAAACGTCCTTCATCCGAAGCGATCAACACATTGGCAAGCACAGGCAAGGTGCTGCGCGGCGAAACAGCTTTTGAAACAGTACCAAGGCCACGAGCCAGGTTTTCTTGAAGGACAGTTACTTTCATCTCACGCTCCTCGACAATGCAGATGGAAATGGGTGATTCCAATTTTACATCATTAAATTAGAATCCCACAACAAGCGATATACCGAAGGCGAACAGCATGAATAACAACTGCAAAATGAACAATGCCGCGAAGACATACACAATGACCGTCCATGCTGAACGACCCATTCTTTGCCTGCGGATCTGCTGACCCTCTGCCAATTCCTGAACGGATTGTGCTGCCTGCGTCGCGTCATCTGTCCACACAATATCCTTCGCTTCATTCTGGACCACAATCCTGCTCCCATTAAACGAGCGGATCCATTCCGGCGCGTCGACTGCCAAACTCCCGTTCAAAAGTACCGCGTTGAAATCTCCTTCAGGCTTTCCATCTGGATTTGTGACCGTTACCTGAACCTTCGACCCAAGTTTCATCAACGCGGTTCTGACAGATTCAACAAATCCATTCCCTGAATCGACAATCAACACGGAATATCCACTTTGTTTCTCTGCGAGCGAGTCTGCTGTGGAGGTTCCATCCATCCGCAGGATGTTCAGATGGTACATCAATACCACGCCGAAAAGGAAAAGCAGTTGAATGAGATTCAATATGTTGTTTACAAAATCACTCCCCGGATCGCCCGTCAGAACAGCTCGGATGAGTTGATAGACCAATCCCACAGCAGTTGCCATGCCACCGATCACCGAACCGAATAAAACAAGATAAAGATAGGTCTTCCTGAGAATAGAGCGGCGCGCGTGATCGCCCATCTCACTTTGAGATAAGGCTTCCGCCTGCATCGGTCGCCACATGATTAACCATAGGGGTAATCCCACCACGAGAGAAGCAATGGAAGTGGCAAGAGTGCCGCGTGTTGAATCGCTCATTAGAATGCCTGAGCCCGTGATCATGTCAATGACGAAAGAGAAGAGCGTGGCAACGCCCACAAACGTGACAACCAATCCGATGAGGGCAAGGATGTAGTTATAAAGTCGCTTCAGCGAGGATTGGCGGACTCGATCACCAACGACCTCAATATGACGGTTCAACCAATATCCATAGTACGCCCAGACCAGCCCGAGCGGCACCCCGATGGAAATCGGTCCGCCAATTTGCTGGATGAAATCCTGGAACGTCCAATCTGCGCCAAGAAGCCATGTAATGATAGCATTCACCACCATCGAAGCTGTCGTGATCACGGTGATGACCCCACCGAGCGCGAGCAGGTAGAGAATCCCCAGGCGGAGGGTCGAGCCCATTTCCGCGGGATCAACCAATGACTCCTGGATAACGCGCCACGAGTAGACCCAGATTGGAGTCCCGACGACGATGAGAGCCACTCCATTGACCACTACCTCGCGTCCCAGTTCTCCCAAAACATCACCAGGGATGTAAAAGAGGAACCGCAATATTTGTTGTGTGCCGAAAACGGTCATCAATAGACCGTAGAGCATCCAGATGTAGCGATACAGGCGACGCACTTCAGTGAAGTTCTCCCCTCTTAGGGGGTCAGAAAGGGTCCTCCATTCGCCGCGCAAGATGTTCCAAAAGTAAACTGCCACGACTCCATTCATAAGGATGGCGATGAGATTATCGGCAAGCGTCTGCTCACGGAAGGCGCTGAACGCGCGTCCCACTCCCAGCCCAGCACCCTGAATTAATGCACGGTCAATGAACGACAGCAAATTTTGCACAACAGGGATCAGCGTGGCAAGCAAAACCGCATAGAAAAAGACCGCGCGCAGAGTGGCAGTCTTTTCCTCGTCATCACGCGTGGAAACTCGCTGTGCCCACAACCAGTGGATGAGGAAAATTGGCACGCCAACGAGGATCAATGCCAGGGCTTGCGCAAGCGCGTCGGCGCCCCCAGATACCGTGTCATCTACAACGGAACGCAGCAAGCCAACCAATCCCCATAGTACAACTTCAATGCTGATGAAAGCAACGAGATAAAAATATAAGCGGCGAATGGATTTCATTTCGGCGGGTCCTGATACCAACTGTAGTCCCAGTAATAATAGGCCGGCATGGAAGATAGCTTCCATGCCCCACCCTGCCTGACGAGGATCGCGCGCTGCACATCGCGATAGCCGGTGGAGAACGGATCACTGGGATTGTAGATCAGCGCGACCTCAACGGAGGCTGTATCATTGTTGACCTCGGATTGACCAATATCCACCGCAGAATTATTCGGATTAACCATCCCTTTGATAAACGCGTCCCTGAACTGTTCATACGTCGGCTTGTTATCGAGATCGGCGAGATAGCCATAGGCTTTCTCGTAATCGTCGTTCAGCACAGCCAGCACATAGTTATGAACCACCCCTTCAGGCACTTCCTCAGAAACATAAGTTTGAGTGTCCTTGCGGATAAAAAATACTACCAACGCAACTACCACCAAACTTGCAATGCCGACCAAAATACCTGTGAGGAACCGGTCTTGTTTCATAATGCCTCCATGGATTTATGCGTTTTCATTGTATAGGCTTTGAGAACAAAAGGCAAGTAGGTCCAAATTCACCTGCTTTTCATCATCACCATGACACAGGAACGTTGACCCGCTCGCGAATGTTCCTTCAAAACTACATACGGTATACTTAACTCACATCATCTCAAGGAGAAACCCATGACCAGTTCCGCCCCACGTTGGGACCTTTCCAACGTTTATCCATCACTCCAATCCAAGGAATTCAAAGCCGCCGTTGATGATTACAAAAAGCAGGTCGCCGCGCTCGAGAAATTTTTTAAGAACAAACTCAGAAAAGCGAACGCAAAGACAAAAGCCAAAGACCTGGCTTCCCTGGTGGGGAAAGCCATTGACCAGATCAACAAGATCCAGACACTTTCTGCAACCATCGTGCCGTTCATTTACTCTTATGTCACCACTGATTCACGCGACAAAGTGGCAATGAAGGCACTCTCTGAATTCGAACAAGCCAGCCTGCCGATGAACCAGTTGATGACCCAGTTTACAGCCTGGCTGGGCAAGCTCGCGCCGAAGCTGGACCAGGTGGTCAAGAACAACAAGTCCACTGCGACGCATGCGTTCATGCTGCGGGAAGCCGCTGAGCAGAGCAAGTATCTGATGAGCGAGGCGGAGGAAGCCCTCGCCGCGGAACTATCCCTGAGTGGAGGCAATGCCTTCGGCAAATTACAGGGGACCGTGACCTCACAGCTTTCCGTGGACTTTGAACTGGATGGCAAGACTCAGAAGTTGCCCATGCCCGCACTGATCAACCTGCGCTCACACCCCGACGAAGCCACACGGCGACGCGCGTATGAGGCAGAGAATGAAGCCTGGGAAGAAGTAAAAGAAACTTTGGCAGCGTGCCTCAACGGAGTCAAAGGTGAAGCAATTGCATTGAACAAAAAACGCGGACGAAAAGATGCGATCCATTCTTCTTTGGATGCGGCGCGCATGGACCGCAAGACTCTCGAAGCAATGCTGGCAGCCATGAAAGATTCCTTTCCCATGTTCCGCAAGTATTGGAATGCAAAAGCAAAAAAACTTGGCAAGGAAAAACTTGCGTGGTGGGACATCTTCGCGCCCGTCGGAAAAACGGACAAGGTCTATTCATTCGAAGAAGCGCGCGATTTTATCGTTGAAAACTTTGAAAAATTCTCGCCTGATCTGGCGGCGTTTGCCAGGCGCGCCTTCGACAACAACTGGATTGATGCCGAACAGCGTGAGGGCAAACGCGGCGGCGCGTTCTGCATGGAAGTGCAGGGCGTGAAGGAAAGCCGCATCCTCTCAAACTTTGATGGTTCGTTCGACCAGGTTAGTACGCTGGCGCATGAACTGGGACATGCCTTCCACAACGAATGTGCGTATCAGGCAAACAAAACTGTGCTGCAACAACTTACCCCCATGACACTCGCGGAAACCGCGTCGACGATGTGCGAAACCATCGTAACGGAAGCAGTTCTCTCATCCACACAGGACCCGCAGGAGGAACTGGCTGTGCTCGAAGCGCAGATCGGGGGCGCGAGTCAGGTCGTTGTGGACATCTATTCCCGCTATCTGTTCGAAAAGGAAGTCTTCGAGCGCCGTGAACAATCCGAACTTTCCGCGGATGATTTCAATGACATCATGGAGCGCGCCCAAAAGGAATCCTATGGCGACGGACTCAATCAACGCTACCTGCAAAAGTTCATGTGGACGTGGAAACCCCACTATTATTCTTCCGGCTTGTCATTCTATAACTATCCATACGCGTTTGGTTTGTTGTTTGCCACCGGCTTGTATGCGATTTATCAAAAACGCGGTGAGGCGTTTGTGGAGGATTACAAGAATCTGCTTGCCGCTACTGGTGAAGAGACCGCTGCAAAACTTGCAAAGCGCTTTGGCATAGACATCACGAAACGCAAATTCTGGGATGATAGCCTCGCGATTATCGGCAGGCGCATTGATAGATATTGCGAATTGTAGTATTAACAATGACAGTCACTTTTGAGGATCATTGCCACTGAAGGCAGTGAGCAAAATGCCTGTCACTTTCTTTATACAGGGAATAACCATGAAAATGAGAAAATTAAAGGTAGTTTTCATCCTGGCGCTCATCATATTAGTCCTTGCTTCCTGTAGCTCCACTCCATCGCAAGGTGAAGTCCCACTCACCGAAGCAGAAGTGCCGCGCGTTTCACTGGAGGAAGCTTTGACAGCCATCCAGAACGGCGCGGCGGTTGTCGTGGATGTACGCAGCCCGGAGGCCTACGCTGCAAGTCATATTGCGGGTGCAATATCTGTTCCGCTGGACGAGATCGAAAGTAACGCAGCGGGTCTGGATCTCGACAAAGACCAATGGATCATCACGTACTGCACCTGACTTAACGAACAGACAAGCGCCCGTGCGGCGTTCGTCATGTTGAACAGTGGTTACACAAAAGTCACTCCCATCCTCGGCGGCTACGAAGCCTGGCTCGAAACAGGATACCCTATTGAGCCGTAAACAACAATGACCATCCTCTCCATTGACCACATCCAGATCGCCATGCCCGCCGGCGAAGAAGAAAAGGCGCGCGCTTTTTATGTTGAACTGTTAGGGTTTACTGAAATCCCGAAGCCACCCGAGCTGGCAAAACGTGGCGGTGCATGGTTCCGATCAGAAAACGTTCAGCTCCATCTCGGTATTGAATCAGATTTTCGTCCTGCGCGCAAGGCACATCCAGCGTTCACTGTGGATAATCTTGACTCCCTGGTCGTAAGCATTCAAAATGCTGGATACAAAACCGATACATCCCAACCGCCGCTGGATGGCTACAAGCGCACGCATATCTTTGACCCCTTTGGTAATCGGATCGAACTAATGGAGAGACTTGGATGACGAAAGCGCCTCTTGTCACGCCCTGGGCTGATCCCGCTGCCCCAACGCAGTCCACACTGTGGCGACTCATGACCGGCGAAGAACTTCGTCCTTATTCGTGGTCAAACGGTCCATTTGACGTTTACTCCGCCCACTCACATTCGTACAACAAAGTCATCTATGTTGTACAGGGCAGTATTACATTCGGACTCCCCGAACTTGGGAAGCAACTGACATTGAAGGCAGGCGACCGGCTCGATTTGCCCGCAGGTGTAGTCCATGACGCACATGTCGGCGGGCAGGGAGTGATCTGCCTGGAAGCGCACAAAGATTGATCTAACGGGATCAATTGTCGGCTGGGAAGTGAGCGCAGCAACCGGATAAAAAAAACGCGTCCGCATTGGACGCGTCCTTTTTATTAAAAACCAAAGAGCAATACTTACCAATCACCGTGGAGCCAACCGCGGATCTTCATGGCATCCACTACGCGCTGGATGGAGACCATATAGGCTGCATCGCGCATGTAGACATTTTCCTTCTCGGCCATATGAAGCACATCATTGAAGGCAGACGTGACCTTGGCATCCAGCCGTTCCAGCACTTCCTGTTTTGACCAGTAGAAGTTCATATCGTTTTGTACGCCCTCGAAGTATGAGGTAGTAACCCCACCGGAATTGCACAGAAAATCAGGGATGATGAAAATCTTGTTCTTTTTGAAAACTTCGTCTGCTTCCGGCGTGGTCGGTCCATTGGCGCCTTCGGCGACGACCCGTACACGGCTGGACATCTTTTTAATCGTGTCGGTATTCACATGGCCTTCAATCGCAGCGGGGATGAGTACGTCTGCTTCCTTGGTGATCCATGCATCGCCGTCTTCAACAAGATAACCGGCTTGCTCTGCTTTTTTCCTGTCAATCGTTCCATATTGATCGGTGATCGAAAGAAGGAAGCGGCCATCCACGCCATCTTTGTGACTGTACGTGAAGGATTTTTTATCGTTGCGATCCCAGCAGGACACACAGGCTACTTTACCACCCAGCATTTCGACAAAACCGATGGAGGCATATTGTGCCACGTTGCCGAAGCCTTCAATTGCCGCAACACATTTCGTTGGATCCATATTGAGATGCTTCAGTGCCTCACGGACGGTATAGATAACACCGTAACCGGTCGCTTCTGTGCGACCCAATGAACCACCGCCGCCAACCGGTTTGCCGGTGAACACACTCGGTGTATAAAGCCCCGTTAACTTGGAGTACTCG
>DATKED010000316.1:0-14112 GCA_035512375.1 Anaerolineales bacterium | reverse complement strand
GTGGATGGCATTGTCGTGAAAACGATGAAAAGTGAAGGTATCCGTGAAGCGCTGCGCATGATCCATACCGCACGCGCACATGACATGCAGATTATGCTGAGTTGCATGGTGGAATCATCCGTGGGAGTTACTGCGGCCGCGCATCTCGCTCCGCTCTGTGATTATGCCGATTTGGACGGGCCCCTCTTGATCAGGAATGACCCTTATCGCGGCTTGAAATATGATGGCGCGAAATTAACCTTGCCAGACGGACCAGGATTGGGCTTGGTGAAGAATTAATTTGAAATCAAAAGGAGCCAGCGAACGCTGGCTCCTTTGTTATCCCATCTTCGGTAAGACCGCCCCCGTCGTTTTCATATATTCCTGATATTGCGGACCAAATGAATCGAGCATCATCTGTTCTTCGGCTTTGACGCGCAGGAAATAAAATGGAATGAATACAAGCAGGTTTAGGAAACCCGCGATCCAGTTTTGTAGGAGCAACGGCTGTGCAATCACCCATAGCCATTGTGACGCGTACATAGGGTGACGGATGACCCCATAAATGCCGCGTGTGATCAGCTCATGCTTTTCACGGATTTCCAGCGAAGGTGACCAGTTGAGTCCCAGGTCTGCGTGGGCGCGCCAGAAGACGAAGACCGCGCCTGCGAGGAGCAGGACACCCAGCCAACCCGCCCACACCGGCAACGTGTAATCCGCAAAATCCAGCCAGTTCGTCGCGGCGTAGATGATCGGCACGAAGAACATGCCGAGGAACAATAGACCAAGCAGCGTCTTTTCCTGGCCCGTGATGCGGCGCTCCCTCATCTTTTCCTGCCTGCGCTTTTTATTGAGCGGTGCGCGGATGATCATTTCGATGACGATCGCTACAAAGTAGATTGCGGTGAAGATATCCATGTTGTTCCTTCTGTAATTTCCAGCGATTGCGATTAACTCTCGGCTTTTTCAACCACAACGGTTGCTTCTGTGATAAGCGCGGCGATCGCTCCAATGGCGGCGAGTTGCGGAGCGATCAATGCACCTACGACGCCGATCGTTACAGGGATTTCCATAACGGTCTTGCCTTCCTTATCCTTGATGATCACCCGGCGTATGTTTCCTTCGTGGAACAGTTCCTTCATCTTGGCGATGAGCTTCTCGCCTTCCACGCGGAATTCTTCGGTTTTGAATTTTTGTTCAGTCATAGGTTCCTCCATCGGTAGAAAGCATACATCCCATTCTACGTTCGCAAGCTTCAAAGGTTTCCGGCAGTGCAGCTGCCGTGTGCATCCAAATTACGCAAACCACTTCTCATCCAGTGCAGTCCACTCATCGGACTGGTCGGCGCGGTCCTGCCAGTTTTCCTTGCCGCTCCACGCCTCGATCTGAATTGCATACACTGATGTGCGCTTCAGCTCTTTATCCGTGATCTCGCGGAACTCCCTGCCTGCGGTCATCGCTGGGAAGTACTTATGGATGAGTCCATACATGACCCGGCGCGCTTCTGCCGGGTCGCTGACCAGGCGCGCGCTGCCAAAGACGATCACGCTGCGGAATTGCAGCGAGAATTCCAGCGCGACATTCGATGGAAGCATCTTCCCAAATCCGCTCGCCTCAAAACAGACCCGGGCATTGGTCTCGATATTTGAGCGGATGCGCCCCGCGACATTCGAATGGAAAATGATCTGGTGATTCGCTTCGTCGAACCAGAAGGTGGTGGGGTTCAGGAACGGCTGACCGTCCGGCGCGGAAGCGATGTGTCCCATCTTGGTTTCGCGCAGGAATGCGCGGATCCACTCATCGTCGCGTTGATATTCCGGCAAGCGCTGGAGCGCCGTGGGAGACTCGTCTGGATAATCGCGCGGCATATTATTTGAGTGCCCGTCGGTAGAGATGAAGCTGGAGATAAATCGTCATGACGCCGGTCAGTGCCGAAATGATCCAGGGCAATAAGCCAGCCAACAGGAAAGCCCGCTGTAGAAAGAACGCTGCCGCACCGAACATCAACCCGCTGATCAAGGCAACTTCAACGGCTTGATAATAGGAAACGCTGTCCCTTTTGTATTTTGATGGGAGTGTGCTTGTCTTCCAGCGAAATGCTTTGACAAGCGTTTTATTATGTTCCATCATGTAATCCTTGAGCTGGTTCATCGCAAGCGCGGATTCATGCCAGGCTCCACGCAAGCGCGCCAGCTGCAACACTGTGGCTGACCCTAGCAAGGTCAGCAGGGCAAAGAGTCCGCTGAACATGAGGTTGACAGTCTGTGAGGGAGAATTCAGGTCGAAGAATTGCGTGCCGAAAAGGGCAGCGACCAGAGATCCCACCGCGATCAGATAGAAAGAAGAGACGCGTGCCCGGTCTTCATTTGCCTGGATCGCGGTCTGCGCGATGTAATCGAATTCCGCAGCAAGGAGTTCATCGAATTCAACAGGAAGGGGTTCGTTATCTGGCATAAGGAAATTATACCTTCCTGGCGAGTCCCATTCAATCGGTTGATGACGGAGTAGCTCTCGTCATGTGGCGTCTGGCAGGGGCGCTCAATGCCAGATAACAAAATGCGATCACCACGCCGAGGATCAGGCAACCGACCCAAAGCGCATTGCTTCCCAAATGCTCGAAAATCCATCCACCGGCGAGGGGACCGATAAAAAACGATAATCCCCATGCCGCGCCGAATATGCCCTGATACAAGCCGCGCAATTCCACCGGCGAGAGATCGGCTATGATGGTAGGTCCAACGGAGGTTGCTGCGATCTCACCTAGCGTCCAGAGGGCAACGCTCAGGGCAAACAACGGCAGGTTTGTGGCGAACGCGGTGAACCCGAAGCCAATCCCAAGCAGGATGGATGCAACCGCAACGGTTTCGAAGCGCGGCCACTTTGCAGCCATATTGCTGACCGGGATGGTCACAAGGATGATCAGGAAACCGTTCACAGCGATCGCCGCGCCGTAGTCTCTGGGACCCAGTCCGTGAGCCTGCATGTCGAGAGGCAGGCTCACATTTCCCTGCAGGTAGATGATCCCAAAGAACAGTGTGATAAGCGAGAAGATCAACAGGATCGGCGCGCGCTTAAGTTGGGATATCCGTTCTCTTAGCAGAAGACGGGAACCATGATGCGCCTCCACCGGACGTGTCTCGCGGATGCCGAAGAAGACGATAAAGCCGAAGATGGTTGTGGTCACTGCGTCAGCCACGAAGAGGATCAGATAATCGTAATTGGCGATCAGTCCCGCGAGAAGCGGAGCGACCGCCGCGCCCAGGTTGATCGCCCAGTAATTGTACCCGTAGGCACGCGTCCTGGATTCGGGCGGAACCAGGTCCGCGATTGCCGCGCCCACGGCAGGGCGATAGAGATCCGTGAAGAAGCCGACCATGAATGTGCAGATGGAAATAAGAGCGAGATCGCGCGCCAACCCAAGCGTGACCATAAAAATGGGTGTGATAAAGAAACTCATTAACATCACCGGACGGCGACCCAGGCGGTCCGTCAATTCACCGCCTGTCAGCTGGGCAATAAACGAACCTGCGCCGAAGAAGGAAACCATGAGCGCAGCCTGGCTGACCGGGATGGCGCGCTGGGCTGTGAGATAAAGTGTCAGGAAGGGGATGACAAAACCGCCAAGGCGGTTGATCAGTGTGCCGGTCCAGATTAACCAATAGGTAGGAGGCAAGCCCTCAGTCAGCGAAGCGAGACCCTTTTTATTCATGTCTGTTTTCCTTTGACAACTTCAAAAATGCAACAGATGTTCTAATAATAAAAGAGTCTCCGAAGAGACTCTTTCTTACCAATCTGAATGGCGCTGAGTGGCTTACACGTCAAACGCCCATTCGCCCGAGCGCATGACAGGCTCGCGCGTGCCGTCTTCCCTGATGCCGTCGATATCCATTTTGTCCGAGCCGATCATAAAGTCCACGTGGGTGATGCTGGTGTTGCCGCCCGCGGCATTAAACTCTTCGTCGGTTAACTCTTCGCCGCCTGTCAGCGTGAAGCGATAGGCGCGCCCGATCGCGACGTGACAGGACGCATTCTCGTCGAAGAGTGTGTTGTAGAAGAGATGCCCGCGCCTCGCGATCGGTGAACTGACCGGGACAAGCGCGACCTCCCCGAGGCGGGTGGAGCCTTCATCGGTATCCACCAGCTTTTGCAGGATCGCTTCGTTCTTTTTCGCCGTCACTTTGACAACCCTTCCGTTCTCGAACGTGACCGTGAAGTCCTCGATCAAACTTCCGCCATAGCTCAGCGGGAACGTGGCCTGCACGGTGCCATCTGCGCGCTGGCGGTCTGGCAGGGTGAAGATCTCCTCGGTTGGCATATTGGCCGTGAAGACCACGCCGTTCTCCGCCAGGGATTGGGCGCTGATCCATTTGTGTCCGGCTGGCAGGCCGAGGGTGAAATCCGTCTTATCCGACTTATAGTGCAGGGCAGTATATTTCCTGGCTTGCAGGTAATCTGCGCGTTTTCGCAGATACCTGACATGTTCACCCCACGCCGCGACCGGGTCTGCCTGTACGGCACGGGTCGTTTCAAAAATGGCTTGCCACAATTTTTCTTCGGCTTCCTCAGGCTTTAGATCAGGGAATACTTTGGCTGCCCAGGCGGGCGCTGCAGAAGCAACTACACACCAATTGATGGCATTACGCGTCACGTGCAAGCCAATTTCCTGATAATTTTCCAAATGGGATTTTTGCATGGCGCCCAGGCGCTCCGAATCCAGCCCGTTATAGACATCCGGATTATTGGCATAAATGGACAATAGCGCGTCGCCGTTCTGGATCATGTCCATAATACCGCTTACCTGCCATTTGGGATATTCGTTGAACGAATCGGCAGGAGCATTCTGCAAGCGGAGGCGAAGCATTTCCTCGTCACCCCAGATCACATCCACGAAACGCGCTCCAGCCGCATAAGCCGCTTTGGTCACTGCATAGACAAGGGCGCGACCGGCAGGAGGGACACCGCGGGCGGTGGCATTTGTGATTATGAGGCGTTGACCTGCTCGAAGGTTCAAACCAACTCTTACGATCGCTTCGGCGTACTTCTGTAGTAATTCCTGGTGCTGCTGTTTTGATGCCATAAAGGATCCTCCGCACGATTTTTCACAAGTATAGCATGAACCGCTCGTGACCAATTTGTGTTATATACTGCACACCACAGCAGTAAGCTTTGTGAAGGTTACGGAAGATAGATAGATGGCCCAAAAGACAAACCTTCGCAAGGCTAATCCCGGCAATTTTTTAAGAGAGACACCATGCTTAGCATCGAAAAAGTTGATACCAGCAACAAAGTGCAGGTAAAACGTTTTGTGGATCTGCCGTACAGGCTTTACAGGGACTGCCCGCAGTGGGTGGCGCCGTTGTATATGGATGCCTATCTGCCGCTCAATCGAAAGAAGCATCCATTCTTCGAGCATTCCGAAGCGGATTTTTTTCTCGCCGTGCGCGCTGGGGAAGTGGTGGGCCGCATCTGCGCCGCGAACAACAAACTCTTCAATGACTATCACAAGACCAAAAAAGCTCATTTTTACGGGCTAGAAACGATCAATGACCTGGATGTGGCACAGGCGCTCTTCGACGCAGTCATTGCCTGGGCGAAAGAACGCGGGCTGGATACTGTGATCGGCCCGAAGGGACTCTCGCCATTCGATGGCTACGGCATCCTGGTGGAGGGCTTCACCGAACGGCAAATGATGACAATGATGAACTACAACTACGATTACTATCCCACGCTCATCGAGGCGCTCGGCTTTGACAAAGAAGTGGACTTCGTTTCCTGTTATCTGCCAGCCGATTCGTTCAAAATCCCGGAACGCGTGGAGCGCATAGCCAGGCACGTTCTTGAGCGTGGTGACTTATGGGTAAAGCAATTCAAGAGTAAACGTGAACTCATCAAATGGGCGCCTCGGATCGGCTATGCCTACAACAAGGCCTTCATTCACAACTGGGAATATTATCCGTTTACAGAGGGGGATGTGAAGTATGCAGTGGATAACGTCTTTATGATCGCCGACCCGCGCCTGATCAAGCTCATCATGCACAAAGATGAGATTGTTGGCTTCTTATTCGCCTTTCCCGATGTTTCTACGGCGCTCCAGCGAGCCAATGGGCACCTGCTTCCCTTCGGGATCGTGGATATCCTGCTCGAGATGAGGCGCACCAAAACGATCTCCGGCAACGGCATGGGCATCCTGCCTGAGTTCCAGGGCAAAGGCGGGAACGCTCTGCTCTATTATGAAATGGGGAAAACGGTTTTTGGATTCAACAAGTTCGAACACGTTGAAATGACTCAGGTCGCCGAGACCACACGTCAGATGCGCGCCGACTTAAAGAATCTCAATGGCGTGGAGTATAAGAATCATCGCGTGTATCGGAAAGTTATTGCATAGACAGGGAAACAGGTAAACTTCCCAGAGCCTGCCAACTTGCTTACCTGTCTACATCCTTACTTGTTTACCGGATAACAAAATGCGGCATCCTCTCGAATCCATTCCTGACGAATATCGCCAGCGGCTCTTCTTCACGTTCCTTGCTCTGACCCTGGTCCTGTTCGCCATATTCAGAGTCTTGGACAAGCTTTTGCAAACGGAAGCTGCGCCGAATGGGATCGTCTCATTTGAGCTGGCAGGCAACGAGCAGACTGCGAGCGCAATTACAGATTCATGGAAGCAAGCCAGTCTCCTGCTTAGTGCCGTTGCCGGGCAGCCCGATCCTACTATCGTCAACGTACCGTACGTTTTCGCTGCGTTCGGTCTCGGCATTGACTATCTCTTCATGCCAATTTATGCGTTCGCCCTCGCGTTCGGCACCTTACTTGCGGCGCGCAGGCATGAAGGCAGCACAAGGTCGCTTGGCGCGGTAGCAGGCTACGGGGCGTTTGCCGCGGCGCTGTTCGATGCTCTGGAAAATTACGCGCTACTGCGAGTCTTGTTGGGAGATCTTTACTCTGGCGATCCCGCCCTTGCCGCGTTCTGTGCAACGATCAAATTTGGCTTGATCGTATTTGGCGTCCTGTATGCGCTGGTGGCCTGGTTCTTGCCAGGAAAATAGCAGCCGGTATTGCTCACACGAAAAATCGCTTGGAAATTACTGCGTCAGCGAAACTCCGTTGGCAACTCGCCGGATGTTTGGATGCACGGTAATCCCGGTGGCTTCATACCATCAATCCCTATACCGGCTCAATATTACTTACCCAACAGACACTTTCACTTCTTCCCCCAATTCTGCTTCTTCATTCCTGCTCGAATTGCTCAGCGGCAGGACCACGTGGAATTTACTGCCAGGGAAGTTCACTTCATCATAACCTTTGCTCTCCACCCAAATGCGGCCGCCGTGGGCCTCCACGATCCCTTTTGAGAGTGCCAGTCCCAGTCCGGCGCCGCTGCCTTTAAAGCGCGTCTTGCTCGTGGAATGCTTGGAGAGGTCACCCGGCTGATAGAACTTGCTGAAGATAATATCCTGTGAGGCTGGGTCGACACCAACCCCCGTATCGCTGACGATGATTTCCACTCCACCATGCGGCAGTTCTGAACTATGCGTAGGCAGGACCCTTCCAGCAACGGTGATCTTGCCATCGTTGGGCGTATACTTAATCGCATTTGTCAGTAAATGTTGGAAAAGTTTTTTTAGCAGGTTGGGATCTGCCTTTGCAAGTGGGATGGAAGGGATATCGATCGACAGGGTTTGTTTGCGTTCCTTGAATGAATTTTCCAAACCATTGCTCACTTCTTTGATCAAACCGGCGGTATCCACCGGCGTCAGATGCAGATGCAGAGTGCGCGTGTCGATCTGTGCAATATCGAACATCGAGTCCATGATCTCGTGCAAGCGGCGCGTCCCTTTTGAGATGCTTTTGAGCATGGTATGGACGGCGGGTGGAAGAGTTTGATCCTCGATCAACATTTCGGTGTAACCGATGATCGTGGTCAGCGGGGTGCGAAGCTCGTGAGAGGCGATGCTGATGAAATCAGACTTGGTCTGGTCGAGGCGTTCGAGGTCGCGGTTGGCTTTATCGAGGGCGCGGTAGGCTTGTCGGAGCTCAGTGTTGAGCTGGACCAGGTTCTCGACGAGGCGGGCGTTTTCCAGTGCGACGGCCGTCTGGTTCGCGAGAGCCGAGAGGGTCACCAGGTCATTCTCGGTATAACGTTTGCCACTGATCTTTGCGCCGAGGGCAAGCATCCCGATCCATTCCCGTTTGCTAAAGATCGGCAGATACACTTCCGCTTCAAGGTGATTGAACCATTCCCGCTCGTGGGAAGAAACGGAACGATATGCCGGGAGCAGGTCGAGGTCGTATTGCAGGAGCGGCCGTTGCTCCGGCATAAAATGTTTCACAACGGGATGATCGCTTGTCAGTGTAATGATCTTGACCTGCCGTTCGCCTTGATTGCGCACCGCGCGCAGACGATAGGCTTTTTGAGCGTCGCTGGTGAGTTCTGAGTCAACCAGGAACAAAAAGCCGCGCGAAATATCCATCGCCTCGATGATCAGCCCCACCGCCACATTTGCCAGCCTTTGCATATCCAGGATGTTACTGATCTGTTCGCTGTAGGCATGGAGGGTGCGGCTCGGATGGAACTCCTGAATGTTCAGCCAGCGGTTTACCCAGCGGCGCACCAGCGAAAGTAGCGGCGTGAAGATAAACGAAAGCAACAGGGCAATCCCTGCGCCAACCAGCAGCGGACTGTAATTGGGCAGCGCCCTGAATACCGTTTGTGAGGCAGTGAATCCCGCCACATAAAATCCGACAATCACAAGGGTGGTAATAATGTAAGTGACGACACGTCGCGATACTTCAACAAGGTCGGGCGGGTCGTGAGTGACGACAATAAATGTCGCCAGCGCGACGGCGGCAAGCCGGATCGGGTTGCCCGGGAGGGGATAGCCGCTCAGCAGCAGAACATCATTGATGGCAATCAGCAGAAATACCGGAGTCCAATAATTCAATCGGTTGCGCAATAAGGGTTGGCGTGAACGGGCATAAGCGGTGCGGACGCTCAGGACAGAGCCAAGCATGAAGAGAAGCCAGCCCAGCATTGCCCAGGCAGGCGCAAGACGCTCAAGCGTGAGAGAATAGCGACCGTTCGTCCAGATGACATCACTAAAACCGAAGACATTAAGCATAATGAGCACAAAACCGGCTGCCCAGAATGCACCAATCCCCAGCCAGGCACGCAGGTTGCGCCGCAAAAAAGAAACAATTGTCAGTGTGAGGAAAAATGCCAGCAACAGCGCCCCATAGGTCTGCAAGTCGTTCGCGACCTGCTGAGAGGCAATGGAAAACCGCCCACTCCGCCACAGACCTTCAGCCACGTTCAATAATGCACCGATCAATGCATATCCGCCCAACAACATCGCGGTAGTTTCACGTCCCTCGTGCCGTTGGATGATGGTAAAAAGCAGTGGCAGGTAAAGCACTGCCAGGATCAGGTGCAAAATCAAGGTCAGATCGTGGGCTGACATCGCAAGAAAGTATACTCGAAATCATTTAATGCGGTTATTATTGTTATATGCTTATCACAAAGACCTCCCGCGATACCTATCAATTTAGTTCGGACTTCTTCCGCCCGGATGGCGGGGTGACCTTTTCGGATTATGCCTCCGCCCGAAGGTTTGCCACTCAAATGTCAGCGCAGCGCGCCGAGCCGGTACCTGCCTCCGATATCTACGCGATGCAGCTCATTGACGAGGCACTGCGTCTGCTCGTCCGGCATTATGCTCCACCGGCTGTGATGAATAATGCCGTCTCCCACGTGGACGAAAGCCTGGGCGTGGAATCTGTTGCCACAACGCAGACGAGATTTATTTCGGAATTCCCACCCGAAGAGGTATATCGCGGGGAGGAGAAGGTTGAAGAGTATCTTAAGAAACTGACCAATGGGCGTATCAAAACGATTGAGGAATTGATCTACGTCTTTGCGCACAATGCCAACCCGGCGGTGAATCCGCTTTTGGAATTGGTGGACGATGAACCGCTCGAACCGACTGCCTACAAAAACCTGATCTCTGCCCTCGACACATTTTTTGCTCAATATGCAAAAGACAACGTACAGGTTCAAGGCAGAGCCGAATCCTTGTTTGAGATTTTGCGTGCACCAGCTGAAGCCTCCCCCTACTCGCTGGAAGGGCAACTGCAATTCATTATCGATAAGTGGGCTCACGTGCTGGATGAAAAATTTGTTGCACGCATTGTGCGCGGCATGGATTTCTTGCGCGAGGAAGTTATCCGCCAGCACGGGCATGGCGATCTCAAGCCCGATGTCCCATTGCAGACCTTTGGCGGCGGCGAATATCAGGAATACGAACGATACTCTCCTGATAAGGAATGGATGCCGCAGCTTGTCCTCATCGCCAAGAATTCCTACGTCTGGCTCGAACAACTCTCTAGAAAATACCAACGCTGGATCAAGACTCTCGATCAAATCCCTGATGAAGAGTTGGATCTGTTGCGTGATCGAGGCTTCACAGGTTTATGGCTGATCGGTCTGTGGGAGCGTTCACACGCCAGTCAGAGGATCAAACAACGCATGGGCGATGCTGACGCCGTCGCTTCGGCATATTCGCTTTACTCGTACGATATCGCTGAGGATCTAGGCGGCTGGTCTGCTCTGGAAAATCTGCGTTTCCGCGCCTGGCAGCGCGGGGTTCGACTCTCTGCGGATATGGTCCCGAATCATATGGGCGTAGACTCACAATGGGTCATCGAACATCCCGATTGGTTCCTGTCCCTTCCTTATGCACCGTATCCGTCATATTCATTCAATTCCGAGAATCTTTCAGAGGATCCGCGCGTGGGGATTTATCTCGAAGATCACTATTACGATAAGACCGACGCCGCAGTTGTCTTTCAACGGCGTGACCATTCTATTGGTGATGTCCGCTACATCTATCATGGCAACGACGGTACATCTTTCCCATGGAACGACACGGCACAGCTCGATTATTTGAAAGCCGAAGTACGCGAAGCGGTCATTCAAACGATCCTGCATGTGGCGCGCAACTTCCCTGTCATCCGCTTCGACGCGGCGATGACCCTTGCCAAGAAGCACATCCAGCGCTTGTGGTTCCCGGAACCGGGCGCGGGCGGCGCGATCCCGTCGAGGTCTGAACACGGCATGACCCGCGCGGAATTTGACGCGGCGATTCCCAATGAGTTCTGGCGCGAAGTCGTGGATCGGGTCGCGGCGGAAGTGCCGGATACGCTGCTGCTCGCCGAGGCGTTCTGGCTGTTGGAAGGTTATTTTGTCCGCACGCTGGGCATGCATCGTGTCTATAACTCGGCATTCATGCACATGCTGCGCGATGAAGATAACGCCAAATATCGGATGGCGATCAAGAATACGCTTGAGTTCGATCCCCAGATCCTCAAACGTTATGTCAACTTCATGAACAACCCCGACGAAAAGACTGCCATCGAGCAATACGGCAATGGCGATAAATATTTTGGCGTTGCCATAGTGTTATCCACGCTGCCGGGTTTGCCGATGTTTGGTCATGGACAGGTCGAAGGCTTCCGCGAAAAATATGGGATGGAGTTCCGGAAACCAAAATGGGACGAGACACCTGATGAGGGGCTGATCGGTGGGCATGACTGGAAGATCTTCCCGGTCCTTCACCACCGCTACCTGTTCGCCGACGTCGAACAGTTCTTCCTCTACGATCTTTATACTACTAATGGCACTGTGGACGAGAACGTCTTCGCCTACTCAAACATCCATGGCGATGAGCGCGGGCTTGTCCTTTATCACAACCGCTTTGCCGATACGAGTGGCTGGATCAAAATCTCTGCTGCATATCTCGATAAGAACACGGGCGACTTGCGGCAGAAGTCCCTTGCCGAGGCGTTAGGATTGCCTTTTGAGGGATATGTCATATTCAAAGATTATGTTACGCATCTGGAATATATCCGCCCGTGTGGAGAACTCTGGCAAAAGGGAATGTACCTTGAACTGCATGCCTACCAGCATCACGTGTTTATGGACTGGCGATTCGTGGATGACAGTAATTGGGAATTGGTAAATAGTGCCTTGAACGGCGCGGGTGTCGAGTCCATGCAGGCAAAGTGGGACGGGATTTTTGGAGTGAAGAAAGATGTAGTGGTAGAAGATGTGAAGGTCAAGAAGCCGCGGAAGAAGGCTGGCACCAAGAAAAAGGAAACGATAGAAAAGAAAAGTAAGAAGAAAGAAGTGTCTTCAAAAGAGAAGAAACCGGCTGTTAAGGCGACGAAAAAAAATACCACAACCGATAGCGCTGCAAAGAAAAGTACCAGGAACAACAGGTAATCAGTCCTCAGTATAAGCCAAGAACCAATCGATACTGGAACAGGAAGAAATCTGCAACACCAGCCGCAGGCTGGGATGTACACTTGAAATGCACATGTCTCAATGGATCACCCCGTTTGGGTAGGTTGTCAGCCTGCTTTGAGCCTGTGTTGGATCAAATTCAGTCCCGCAATGTAGAAGAAGCCAAGCATATAGATCACCATCCAGGGAACAATGCCCCAACCGATATAGGGCGCGAGTATGACCCCTGTCACCAGAGCATATAGACCCAGCGCGATCTCAACCCAGACCATGGAACTCAGCGGCGCGACATAGGCACGATCAATTGCATGTTTCTGTTTTGCCCGGTTGTTTAGATTAAGTTTGGGTGTGCGAATAAACGCTCCACCTTTGCTGAACAATCCCTCTACTACCGCAATGGTCGTGCTGAGGGATAGACCGAACCCTACGATGACGAGCAGGGGAAATGACCTCAATCGTTTCAGGATGGAACGATGCTGTGTGGCAGTTGCCGTCAGGTAAAGCAGGGGCGGTCCCAAACCGGCAATCAGCGAAATGGGGAACATTTTAAATGCGCCGGGCACCAAAAGCCCAACCGGCAGAGTTAACAGCAACAGAGATAGCATCAGTGGATGCACAAAATAGCCGGTGAGATGCAGGAGAGCCATGAAACGTACCTTCAACGGCAGGTTTGACTGCAATACACTTGGCAGGATCTTGCGCACCACCTGGAAACTTCCCTTTGCCCAGCGGAACTGTTGTTTTTTATAAGCCTCCACATGCGGGGGAAGCTCAGCCGGAACAACGACATCCGGCAAATAATCGAATTTCCAGCCGCGCATCTGTGCACGGTAGCTGAGATCGAGGTCTTCTGTTAAAGTGTCCCATTGCCAGCCCCCGGCATCTTCGATACATGCACGCCGCCATAAACCCGCCGTGCCATTGAAATTGAGAAAGAAGCCGTTTTTGGAACGGACGGTCTGCTCAATAATGAAATGACCGTCAATACCCATGGCTTCAGCACGCGTGAGCGAGTTGTATTGCTGGTTGGTATGGCCCCAGCGTGTTTGGAGACATCCGAGCCGGGGATTTTGAAAGGATGGGACGGTCCGTTTCAGCCAATCGGATTTGGGAACAAAGTCTGCATCGAAGATGGCGATCAGTTCTCCGGTTGCGGTGCGGAGTCCGTTTTTCAAGGCACCGGCTTTATACCCTTTGCGGTTAACACGTTGGATCAATTCAATGTTCACGCCGCGGGACTTATACTCTTCAACGAGCCTGGAGATCAGGTCAACGGTGTCGTCAGTCGAGTCGTCCAATACCTGGATCTGAAGCCGGTCAGCCGGGTAATCCAGCCGAGTCACGGCGCGCAATAGACGTTCAACCGTATATTTTTCATTGAAAATGGGAAGTTGCACCGTTACACGTGTCCACACCTTAGGCAAACGAGTTGCTGCCTTGCGCTTCTTAGTTGGTTTCATGGACAGGTACAAAATTGTGGTGATTAGATTATGGAACCCGTAAAGAGCCAGAGCGACGGTAATAATAAAATAGAAAACTCCCATTAAACTTATAAGAAGTCGCAAAGTAGGATCCTCCTTAATTTGCATTACAGAATACAACTACAATTGCCTGTAGTTGTAATAATAAGAACGATGAAAAACTGCAAGTATTATCTTTTTCGTGAGAGCTTTCTTAGGAGCGAATTAGAATTTGCTAAGGTGCCCCCAACCTGAAAATAAGGCTTTCTACAGGCGCAATATTCAACTATGACAACAGACCTCCACTCCTGTTTTGACTGAAATCAGGTGGTGGAGGATAGGTTTGATAGATGATTGAGAATATTGGGTAAAGAA
>DATKED010000315.1:0-8206 GCA_035512375.1 Anaerolineales bacterium | reverse complement strand
TCCGCTATCTGATCCTTCAAATATCATCGTTGATGATGATAAAACTGCGAAGCTGCCTTTCCTGGCAGAGCCTGAGCATACCTGGTGTTACTACTTTGCAAAAGCCGAACTGGCTTATCAACACAGGGATTGGGATCAAGTGGTTGATCTCATTGATCAGGCAAAATCATTTGGTTATGAGCCGGAAGACCCATTCGAGTGGTTGACATATATCGAAGCACAGGCACGCACAGGAAATATTGAAGCCGCGCAAAAATTATCCAATGAGGTGTTAAGACCAGACAATGGACTTCGCAGAGGATTATGCGAGCTTTGGAAACGAGTGCAGGCTCAAGGTCTATTGGGAGGCGTAGCAGACACACGCGTAAACCAAATATTATCTGGCTTTCAATGCACGCGGTAGTATCCCTCTAATTTCCCACCCCATCGCTTGACGCGCTTAATGGGATGTGCTACTATCGTCAAAACTTTTGTTAGAGCGCGAGGAGATGCATATGCCAAAGATAAAACAAGGCACGATGGTTGCCTTCAGTCTTCTGCTGGTTACAATAATTGCTTCTGCTTGTAACCAGCCATATTCTCAGCAACCAAGTGTCACCAATACGCCGATTAACGCAGCCAGTCTGTTTGAAACGCCAATTAATCAAACGCCTGGTATTACTATGAGCGATATTGCCAATTTTGGAACAAGCACAGCCCTTGCATTAACAGGAACACCTGTTGCAGGTTTGGAAACCCAAACCCCCTCCGCGGCTATAGACACACAGGATCCGTCGGTCACTGTAACTCCGACAGCGCTTATCTCCACCGACCCAACATTTATATCAACTGCGACCTTGGCCATGAGCGACACCTTGCCCACGTCTGTACCTGTTGGTTCTCGCCCTGCATCATATACATTGCAACGAGGTGAATTTCCTTATTGCATTGCGCGTCGTTTCGATGTTGACCCTGATGCATTACTGAGCCTGAATGGCCTTTCCAGTGGAAACCTTTATTATCCTAATCTCACGCTGAAGATTCCGCAGAGTGGAAACTTCCCCGGCACTCGCGCGCTGCGAAACCACCCGGCTACCTACACAGTTGCCGCGTCGAATGAAACGCTTTATGGAGTTGCCTGTCTCTTCGGTGATGTCGATCCGTCAGCAATTGCACAAGCCAACAATATTGCAGTTGGCGCTGCATTGACCGCCGGTCAGCAGTTGAGTATTCCTTAAGTAAAAATGCAACAGTAATGAAAAGCCCAGGTAATTGCCTGGGCTTTTGTCTTATAATTTAAGTCATTACGCTAACCAGATGAGGAATTATCATGTCTTTTGAACTGATCAAATCGGAAACATTGCTGCAGGGACGTGCCTTCAAAGTCAAACGAGATACTCTCAAAACCCCTGATGACCGTGAGACAAGACTTGAAATCATCGAGCATGGCGGCTCAATTGTGCTTCTCCCGGTGGATGCCTCAGGCAACTTGCTTTTTGTCCGGCAGTATAGGCACGCGGTAGGAGGAGACTTACTCGAGCTCCCCGCAGGGACGCGTAATGGCGACGAGCCGTTCGAGGAATGCGCGGCACGCGAGATCCGTGAAGAAACCGGCATGGAAGCAGGCAAACTTCAGAAGATCGGTGCGTTTTTTGTTGTGCCTGGCTATTCTACTGAATTCATGGCTGTGTTCCTAGCAACAGACTTGAAGGATAATCCATTGCAGGCGGATGAAGATGAGTTTTTACAGGTGGAGAAGATCCCGTTGAAACAGACAATCCAAATGGCAGAACGAGGCGAGCTACGGGATGCCAAGTCGCTGGCGGCACTATTGCTGGCAAGACCATATTTGGAGAAATATCTTGTCTAGATCAATGCTGATCCTCATCGCTGGACCTTATCGTTCCGGGACCGGTGACGATCCCGAAAAAATGGCAGCGAATGTACAGGACATGGAATCTTATGCGCTTCCTATTTTCCGTCGCGGACATATTCCCGTATTGGGTGAATGGTTCGCGCTTCCTTTATTACATCTCGCAAGATCCCAACAGGTTGGCGATGAAGCCTACCGTGAGATACTCCATCCTGTCGCGGAGCGGTTGTTGGAGAAATGCGATGCGGTCCTGAGAATTGGGGGTGCATCGGAAGGTGCAGACCTGATGGTTGAGGTTGCGCGGAAGAACGGTTTGCAGATTTATACCAAACTGGAGCAAATCCCAACGGCATAACAGAGTGAAAACCCACAAAACAGGAGCGTTCTGCTCCTGTTTTCATTTCTACCATTTTTGTCCGAAATGTGACAACAGGCACGGGGATTTAAGTCATTCATAACTAACTGTTAGGGGTCAATGGAGATAAACTTGTAAGGATAGAGAAATACACAGGTTTTACCCCTGTTTCCAAGGAGTCAGTATGAAAAAACCAGCAATCATGATAGATGGCAATGAAGCCACAGCCTCGGTCTCGCACCGTTTGAGTGAGGTGATCGCAATTTACCCGATCACCCCCTCCTCAGGCATGGGCGAGTTCGCCGATGAATGGTCAGCCAAAGGTAAACCGAATCTCTGGGGCACGATTCCTCTCGTTGTCGAGATGCAGTCGGAAGGCGGTGCGGCGGGCGCTGTGCATGGTGCGCTTCAAACCGGCGCGCTGACCACCACCTTCACAGCATCCCAGGGTCTCCTGCTGATGATCCCCAACATGTACAAAATTGCGGGTGAGCTCACCAGCACAGTCTTTCACGTTGCGGCACGCGCCATCGCCGCGCACGCCTTGTCCATCTATGGCGACCACCAGGATGTGATGGCTGTCCGCCAGACCGGTTGGGCCTTGCTCTCATCGGGTGGCGTACAGGAGGCGCATGATTTCGCTGCCATCGCACAGATGGCAACCCTCAAATCCCGCGTGCCTTTCCTGCACTTCTTCGACGGATTCCGCACCTCGCACGAAGTGGCAAAGATTTTCAAACTTACGGATGAAGAACTCCGCCTCCTCGTGGACGAAGACCTGGTCCGCGCCCATCGGGCGCGCGCCTTGTCTCCTGACCGCCCCGTTTTACGTGGTTCCGCACAGAACCCGGATGTCTATTTCCAGATGCGCGAAGCGGTCAACCCATTCTATACAGCAACTCCCGGCATCGTCCAGGAAGCCATGGACAAATTTGCCCAGGTTACGGGACGCCATTACAACCTGTTCGATTACGTCGGTCATCCCGAAGCGGAACGCGTTCTCGTGATCATGGGCTCCGGCGCTGAAACTGCCGCAGAAACAGTCAAATATCTGGCTGAAAGAGGTGAAAAGGTTGGCGTCGTCTGTGTAAGGCTCTATCGCCCCTTCTCGCTCGAACATTTCATTAAAGTATTACCGAACAGCGTGAAATTTATCTCTGTGCTCGACCGCACAAAAGAACCTGGCACTTCTGGCGAGCCGCTTTACCTTGATATCATAAATGCGCTTGTCGAAGGAAATCGCCCTGGTGTAAAAATCATCGGTGGGCGCTATGGTCTTTCATCAAAAGAGTTCACACCCGCAATGGTCAAAGCTGCCCTGGATGAATTGAAGAAGCCCGAACCCAAGAATCACTTCACTGTCGGCATCAATGACGATGTTTCCTTTACCAGTCTGGAGGTGGATGAATCCTTTAAGATCGAGCCTGAAGAGACCATCCGTTGCGTCTTCTTTGGTCTCGGTTCAGACGGTACAGTTGGCGCAAACAAAAATTCCATCAAGATCATTGGCGAAGAGACTGACAACTACGCGCAAGGCTACTTCTATTACGACTCAAAGAAATCCGGCACCGTGACAATGTCGCACCTGCGCTTTGGGTCAAAGGCCATCCGCGCGCCATATCTTATTGAGAAAAATGAGGCAAACTTTGTCGCCTGTCACCAATATTCGTTCCTCGAACGCGTGGACATGCTCAAATATGCCAAACCAGGCGGCCTATTCCTGTTGAACAGCTTGTATGGTCCAGACGAAATCTGGGATCAACTCCCTGTCGAGGTACAGAAGGATATTCTTGAAAAGAATCTCAAGTTCTATGTGATCAACGGTTATGAGGTTGCTGAGAAGACTGGTATGGGCGGACGTATGAATACCATCATGCAGACCGCCTTCTTCGCCATCAGTGGAATTCTTCCACGGGAAGCAGCAATCGCTGAGATCAAACATGCCATTGAGAAAACCTATGGCAAGCGCGGTGAAGCGGTCGTGAGGAAAAACTTCGAAGCTGTGGATCACACCCTCGAAAATCTTCATGAGGTCAAAGTTCCCGCGGCGATCACTTCCACGGTCACACGCCGGCAGTCGGTCCCGAATGAAGCACCGGAATTTGTCCGCAATGTGCTTGGAGAGATCATCGGCTCCAACGGCGATAATATTCCTGTATCTGCGTTCCCCGTGGATGGAACATTTCCAACCGGAACAACACAATGGGAGAAGCGCAATATCGCGTTGGATATCCCGGTGTGGGAAGCTGACCTGTGTATCCAGTGCGGCAAATGTGTCATGGTGTGCCCGCACGCCGTGATACGCCACAAAGTTTATGATGAGAAGCTGCTTGCAAATGCACCCGAAACGTTCAAATCCATGCCATCGAAGTTCAAGGAATTTTCACAAGGCATGGCATATACGGTCCAGGTCGCGCCCGAGGATTGTACGGGTTGTACGTTGTGCGTTGAAGTGTGCCCTGCAAAAGACAAAAAACAGGTTGGACGCAAGGCGCTCAACATGGCAGCACAGCCGCCGCTCCGTGAACAGGAAGTAAAGAATTGGGACTTCTTCATGTCCATTCCCGATCTGGATCGGAAGTTGATTAATCCTTCAACGATCAAGAATTCTCAGCTGCTTCGTCCGTTGTTTGAGTTTAGCGGCGCGTGCGCAGGCTGCGGCGAAACACCATATGTAAAACTGGTCTCGCAGCTGTTCGGCGACCGCTCCATCATTGCCAATGCAACAGGTTGTTCGTCCATCTATGGCGGCAACCTTCCCACAACCCCGTGGGCTGTGGATGCAAACGGGCGCGGACCGGCATGGTCAAATTCGCTGTTTGAAGACAATGCCGAATTTGGTCTGGGCATGCGATTGACAATTGATAAACATAATGAATATGCCCGTGAATTGCTGGCTTCGCTTGAGAAAGAACTTGGTAAGAAGTTTGTAGATGCGGTTTTGAATGCCAACCAGTCTGACGAGGCAGGCATTGAAGCACAGCGTGAACGCGTGGTGGAATTGAAAAATAAACTTGCCAAGTCAAGCGATACGCGCACAAAAGACCTGGTTAGTCTGGCTGATAGCCTTGTCAAGAAGTCCGTCTGGATCATCGGTGGCGATGGTTGGGCATATGATATTGGTTATGGTGGTCTCGACCACGTACTTGCCAGCGGGCGCAATGTCAATATCCTTGTGCTGGATACCGAAGTGTATTCCAACACAGGCGGGCAGGCGAGCAAAGCCACCCCGCGTGCGGCAGTTGCCAAGTTTGCCATGGGCGGTAAAGGATTACCTAAGAAGGATCTCGGTCTGATTGCGATGTCCTATGGCTACGTGTACGTTGCTCGCGTCGCAATGGGCGCCAACGACCAGCAAACCTTGCGTGCTTTGCTGGAGGCCGAGTCTTATGATGGGCCGTCCATCGTCATCGCATATAGCCCGTGCATTGCACACGGCTACGATATGGCAAAGAGTCTCGAACAGTCAAAACTGGCGGTGCAATCCGGTCACTGGCCGATGTATCGCTATGACCCACGCCTGGCAGCCCAGGGACAGAATCCGTTGATCATTGAGTCCAAGGAACCGAGCATCCCGATCTCGCAATATGCTTATAACGAGACGCGTTATAAGATGCTTACTCAATTGGATGAGGGACGCGCGGAACAACTGATGCGTGAAGCTCAGCATGATGCCAAATCCCGCTGGACCCTCTACCAACAAATGGCTGCCATGCATTACGGAAACGGGAATGGCAACGAAAAAAAGGATAACTAGGCTCTGGAGAAAAGCCTTGCGAAAATGATCTCAAAACTTCGCCAGGCTTTTACAAAATCTAATTTAAGGAAAAAGTATGACCGATCTTTCTACTACTTATCTGGGTCTGAACTTAAAAACCCCTCTCGTTGCATCTGCTTCCCCTCTTTCAAAAAAGATAGATAAAGCACGCAAATTGGAAGAGGCAGGCATCTCGGCAATTGTGATGTATTCACTCTTCGAAGAGCAGATCATTCATGAGAGTCTCGAACAGCATCACTATCTCACACGCACCACAGACGCATTTCCCGAAGCTCTCTCCCTTCTGCCTGATGGCGGGCTCTATGGAATTAGCCCTGAGAAATATCTAAATCAGGTTGCTGGGTTAAAAAAGGCTCTGAGCATCCCGGTCATCGGCAGCCTGAACGGCGTCACAAAAGGCGGCTGGACAGATTATGCGCGCAGGATTGAAGAGGCAGGTGCAGATGCACTTGAGCTTAATATGTATTATCTTGCCACCGATCTGGACGTCACCTCGGCTGAGATTGAAAATCAGCAGGTTGACTTGGTTGCAGAAATAAAGTCTGCTATTACTATACCATTGGCTGTAAAGATCAGTCCATTCGTAACATCGGTTTCGAACTTCACGAAGCGACTCGTGGAAGCCGGTGCAGACGGGTTGGTACTGTTCAATCGCTTCTACCAGCCCGATTTCGATCTCGAGGAGCTGCAGATCGTCCACACTCTCGATCTAAGTACCTCAGCAGACCTGCGCTTACCTTTGCGATGGATTTCCATATTGCATGGCAAACTCAATGCAGATCTGGCTCTCACGAGTGGCGTTCACACGGCGCGGGATGTTCTGAAAGCAATGATGGCGGGCGCACAGGTTGCAATGATTGCATCAGAATTGCTATGGGATGGGTCCATTCAACGGGTCAAGGAAATCCTGGATCAAACCCAAAAATGGATGGAAGAGCATGAGTATGTATCCATCAAACAAATGCAGGGTAGCATGAGTCAAAAATCAGTAAGTAATCCTGCCGCATTTGAAAGAGCAAATTATATGAAGGTACTCAACTCTTTCAGAGAACTGCCTTAACACTTCCATCAGATCCGTCAATATAAATAGAAAAAGGCTCTCTAAAATCGAGAGCCTTTTATTTAATAACGCTATGGCAAGTGAAGATTATTCCTGAACAGGAGCGGGAGCATTCTTGCGCTGACGGAACGTGATACGAGCGCGCGTTAAATCATAGGGTGACATTTCCATCGCGACCCGATCCCCCAGCAAAATACGAATATAATGCTTGCGCATTCTGCCAGAGAGATACGCCAGCACTTCATGACCATTATCCAGTTTCACACGGAACTGGGTACCCGGCAGGGCCTCAACGACCACGCCTTCCGCTCGAATTTTATCTTCTTCCTTTGCCATATACACCTCTTGACTTATTCAGTCTCTCTCGTGAACGTTCGTCGTTTTATGCGACGAATTGCTTTCTTCTTTTCCATGCGGCGCTGTTCGCTCTTGGAAACGAACCAGCGTTTACGGCGAACCGTACTCAAAACACCACTCTTTACAACCTTCTTGCGAAAGCGTTTGAGCAGAGAATCCTGGGATTCGCCATTTCGTAAATTTACAGATGCCAAAACAAGTCACCTCCTTTCCGCATGGAAAGTGCCGAGAAAAGAAAATCGGCCGATATGCAGACTCGGCCGAGGGAGGACATAATTCAAAAGAAAGAAACGACAAAATGATCACCGGATCAAACCGTACGCTTCACACTCCTCTTTTGTAAAATCTGGACTCATGCCCATCAACCGAACTTGCAATAAAGATTATACACGATTCAGACACAGGTGAAAAGCCTGTGCAAAATATTAAAAGAAAAGCCCCTTGGCAATGACCTACTCTCCCGGGAGGTCGCCCTCCAAGTACCATCGGCGCTGACGGGCTTAACTACCGGGTTCGGGATGTTACCGGGTGTACCCCCGTCGCTCCAATCACCAAGGGACTATTTCACTAGTTAGTGCTGAATAGTAACTGATAATAATTCTTGTGGAAGAGTAATAAGTTCTCCACATCACGGGATTCAGCCCTCGACCATTAGTACAACTTAGCTCAACACATTACTGCGCTTACACTTGTTGCCTATATAGCAGGTGGTCTACCTGCGGTCTTACTCCATTAACTGGATTACAGGGATCTAATCTTGAGGCGAGTTTCCCACTTAGATGCTTTCAGCGGTTATCTCTGCCC
>DATKED010000314.1:0-4992 GCA_035512375.1 Anaerolineales bacterium | reverse complement strand
CGTATTGACCAGGATGCGCGCAATGTCATCGGGGCGTTCGGTGGCATGTGAGTCGCTCAATATCATCGTTTCATTTTCCAAAACAAACTTGTACCCCGCGCTCTTCAGGCTGATCTGTGCAGCTTCGAGGTTGCGCGTCCTGATTTCCAGCCGTCTGGCGCGCAGTTCCTCGATTTTTTGTGTGTCCAGTTCCTCGATCAACTTTCCCCTATGAATGATTCAAATGCGTGTGGCCAGCCTGTCCACTTCGGTAAGGATGTGACATGACATGAAGATGGTCACTCCTTTTTCACGCGCAAGCGTTAACAGTAGTTCACGGATTTCGACGACCCCCGCCGGGTCGAGTCCGTTGGCAGGCTCGTCGAGCAGGAGCAGTTCAGGTTGATGCAGCAGCGCGCGGGCGAGCCCCAGGCGCTGGAGATTGCCCGTCGAAAGCGCGCCGGCTTTTCGGTCCGCGAAGGAGGTGAGTCCAAGCCGATCAATAATGCGGGAGGTTCGGCTCGAATCCGACAATCCCTGCATGCGTTCTGCAATCTCCAGGTTTTCACGCACAGTCAATTCAGGATAGGCAGACGGTCTTTCGACCAGATGCCCGACTCGGGCCCAGGGTCCGCGTCCAGTTGGACCGACAACCTGATCCAAGACTTTGACATTCCCCTCACTTGGACGGATCATTCCCAGCAGCGCACGGATGGTTGTCGTTTTCCCGGCGCCGTTCAGACCCAGGAAGCCGTATATCTCTCCCTGCTTCACACGCAGGCTGACAGAATCCACAGCCAGGATATCGCCGTAGCGTTTGGTAAATCCGTCTGTTTCGATCGCGTAATCTGACATAAGTTGTATTTTTCACAATGGGAATTATGTAAAATGACGACAAACCTGCGCGGTGATTCTGTAAAAGGACCTGTCAGTTTTTCTCCAGTTGTTTCTCGATCATGCTGAAAAGCTGGTCGATGTGGAATGGTTTTACAAGATAATCATTTGCCCCAGCTCCCATGGCGACCAGCCTGCTGTCCAGGTCGTTAAGAGCGGTGACGATAATAATGGGCGTCCGCCTGAAAAGTGGATGCGCGCGCAGCATCCTGCACAGTTTGAATCCATCGGGCTCAGGCATCATCAGATCCAGAATGAAAAGATCAGGTTGTACGGCGCTTGCGGTCTCTATGGTCTTCCCACTGACGTTTAGAGTGACAACTTCATACTTGTTCATTAATAGAACCTGTTCGAATAGTGCTGTGGAAGTCTTGTCGTCGTCGACTACGATGATCTTTGGCATAATCTGTTTTCGGCCTGCATTGGGATCTGGATGGTGGTCAGCCTGCTGTCTTTTTTCATGTGGCGGAATTATACGATGGAAATCATTTCTCCAATAAAGCCTTTACTTTTGAGGCAAGCACTTTAACATGAAAAGGTTTCACAATATAATCATTTGCCCCCGCGCCAAAAGCCACGATTCGACTGTCGGTATCGTCCAGGGCAGTCACAATAATGATGGGTGTGGTGACAAAACTCGGGTTGGACCTGAGCATCCTGCACAGTTTGAAGCCGTCCGGCTCAGGCATCATCAGGTCCAGGAGAAAGGCATCGGGAAGAGTGGCGTTTGCCATGGCCATTGCCTTTGAGCTTTCGTTTACGACAATGGGAACATAACCTTCCGCAGTAAGGACTTCAGCGAGAAAGGTTGACGCCTGTACATCGTCTTCCACAACCATGATCTTTGCCATAATTCCCGTTATTATAAGCTTGTTTTCATGCCTGCCGGCCGGAGAGTGCTGTACAGAAAACGCGACCCGACCAGCGCCAGGCGGTCGGGTCATTCCTCTGTTTATTTTCAGCTTATATTTTGCAGTGAAGTTCTACGCTGACAACAAAGCATCCACTGCATCCGTGAGTTCCCTCAGGTTGCTGACTTTCAATACATTGCTGCAATGCTGGGCATACTTTGGCATGTCGCTGTCGCCGTGCCAGAGGAAGGGCGGTTCGGGGTTTAGCCAGATGGTCCGCCCGGCGCGGCGGCTCATCAACGAGAAAATGTCCAGGCGCGGGTCGTTGTAATTGTTGCGCCCGTCGCCGACCAGGATCAGGGTCGTCTGTCCGTTGAGCGTGCTCATATATTCCTCGTTGAAATTATTCAGTGACCAGCCAAGATCGGTATTGTAGTGTCCGCTGGGCATGCGCCATAGAACGGAGGTAATAGCCTCGTCCGCGTTCGAGCCGTTGAAATCCTTCGAGATATATTCGAGATGATCGATAAATGCAAAGGCATGGGTCTTGCTGACCTGTCCCTGCAGGGCGAATAGAAAACTCAGCATCAACTCCGAACAGAATCGCATGGATGTGCTGACGTCGCAAATGACCACGATCTTTGGTTTGCGTGTCTTATCGCGGTAGTGGATCTCCATTGGCACGCCGTGATGTTTGAGGTTGGCACGGATGGTCGCCTTCGGGTCGAGCTGTCCGCTTTTGGCGCGTTTCTGCCGCAGGGCAATGCGCGTTTTCAGCGCGGCAGCCAGTCGTTTGACCTCGCGCTGCAGGATCTTTTTGTCTGAATCAGATAACGCCTGGAACGGTCGGTTCATCAGGTTGTCGACGCTCTCACCGCGGGGCTGCTCGCTGAGGTTTTCAGCAATGCGTTCACCCGCGAACTGCTTGATCTGCTGTTCGATCCCCTGCATATTCTGCTGGATCTTTTCCTGAACTTCCTGGATGCGTTCCTTGCTCATGCCCATCTGCTGGAGCTGTTCCATCAGCTCGCGCATCGCTTCGCGGACTTCTGGGAATGCCATGGCGCGCATCATCCGCTGTGCCAGCCACTCCTGGTGGCGGAGATCGTCCATTTGATTGAGTCCGACCATTTTGGCGAGCGATTCCAATTCCTCCCTGGACAACTTCTCCCCGTTCATCAGGCGTTCCATTCGTTGACGGAGACTCTCGGCGAACTGGCGCAGCGCGTCTGCGAACATTTGCGCCTCTTCGGGGGTCATGCTGTCAGTTGGGTTGCCGCCCATCATCGGCGGTTGACCCGAGCCGAAGAAAAGGGGAAATAATTTATCGAAGACGGGAATATCTCTAAGATCCTTGATCAGCGTCGCACGCAGCGACAAACGGAAATGCTCGCGGTGTTGTATCCCCATCAGGTCCACTGCGGAAAATGCCTCCGCAGACTCAGCCAGTGATACGCGCACCCCGCTTGCGCGTAATGCTGCAATTAACTGTAATATGCGGGTCTCCATAATCTATTATCCTCCATCATTGCTTCACCTACGGGCTCGCAATGACATGTTAATTTCCAGAAAACCGTCCAAATTCATCCGGCTTACCTCGCGTTGCCGGTGGATTGATCAACTGTCTGCGCGCCTTCTGCAGGTCGGCTTCGTGCTTGACCAGCACGGAAATCGTATCCTCGAGTGTCGACCTGTCAAGGCTCTTGGCGTTGAGGGCGACCAGCGCATTTGCCCAGTCCAATGTTTCGCTGATCGACGGCGACTTGCGCATATCGGTGTTTCGCAGTTTCTGCACGAACTCCACGGCCTGCTGTGCCAGCTTGGGGTTCAGGTCCGGGACCTTGAGGCGTACGACTGCAAGCTCCTCCTGGATGGTTGGATAATCAATAAAGAGATACAGGCAGCGGCGCTTCAGCGCTTCGGATAATTCACGGGTGTTGTTGGATGTCAGGACAACAAACGGTCTATGCCTTGCCGTCAACGTCCCCAGTTCAGGGACGGAAACCTGGAAGTCACTTAACACTTCCAGTAGAAATGCTTCGAACTCGGCATCAGCGCGGTCGATTTCGTCTATAAGCAGTACGGTGGGCTCGTCACACATAATGGCTTTTAACAACGGACGCTGCAGCAGGAAGCGATTCGAGAAGAAAACATCTTCTTCAGCAGCCAGTTTATCTGCAGCTTCCGCGAGCGAGTCGGATTTGCCCAGGGTGTCATTCAATTTGTCACGGAGAAGCTGGGTATAAAGCAACTGTTTCGAATATTCCCACTCATACAATGCCTTGGATTCGTCCAACCCTTCATAACACTGCAGGCGGATCAATTCCCGGCCCGTTGCGCCCGCGATGGCCTTGGCAAGCTCCGTTTTACCCACACCCGCCGGTCCCTCGGTGAGAAGCGGCTTGCCAAGCTTCTGTGCAAGATACACAATGGTTGCAATCTCATCCGATGCAATATATTTCTCTTCGCCTAAGGATGCTTTTACTCTGCCAGTCGATTCAAAAGGATTTTTCATTTGTCACCTATAATCAAAATAGTATAACTGTTTTGGATAAATTGAAATTAACAGGAAATAAGTGTAGGGTTCATTTCTTTAATCCCAATTTGCGATAAACAGTCAGG
This sequence comes from Anaerolineales bacterium, assembly GCA_035512375.1. Taxonomy (GTDB): domain Bacteria; phylum Chloroflexota; class Anaerolineae; order Anaerolineales; family Villigracilaceae; genus Defluviilinea. The sequence continues at coordinate 646 of DATKED010000314.1, read as the reverse complement.
TTCCCATCCAATTCATTCTGCAAAGTGAATTTGTCTTGGATGGTACGGCGGGCAGACCTGCCCAGTTTCTTTTGCAGTATTTTGTCTGACAATACTTCTTGAGTGATCGTTGTGAGGGAATTTATATCATTGATGGGAACAATTCGCCCGTTTTCGCAATCGTCCAAAACGTCCAGTGCTCCGCCGACGGGTGTTGCAATGACAGCTTTCTCACATGCCATCGCTTCGAGCAGCGCATTTGGCATTCCATCCCGCAGGGAGGGGTGGACGAGTACGTCCATTAATGAATAATACGAGGGAAGGTCATGATTTGACACATAGCCGGTGATGATAATTTTTGAATTCGGTATAGATGACTTCAGATCATCGAATAATTTTTTGTCTTCACCGGCGCGTACATCGCCAACCACAAGCAGGGCAGCGGATTGGATCTTGTTCACCTGCGCATAGGCACGAAGAAGCGCCGAGATTCCTTTTTTCTCACGTAACTCACCTACAAATCCGACCACTCTATCTTCTTTCATCTTTCCTGTGTCTAACCCCAGCGCCTCTGCAAGTCTCTTGTTTTTTTCCACAGGTTTGAAATGGTCTACATCAATTCCGTTTGGGATCAAGTCGATTTCACGCTCGGTGAACGCTTTCGCTT
>DATKED010000313.1:0-16614 GCA_035512375.1 Anaerolineales bacterium | reverse complement strand
GTCTTTAGCATAGGCATGAGGCGCTATCAGAGTCTCCAAAAAAGCTCTCAATCTCTGCAAGATCCTATCTGGAGGGCAATTCCCGTCAGGATTCCAGAGTCAGCAACCCGTCGAAGAAGGAGCGATAACGTTTCAGCGCGACTCGCAGATCTTCCGTTGAAGCATTCTCTCCACTTTTCCATTGCTTTTCCAGGGAAATCCGTTTATTGGCGAAGCTCATTGTAACGCTCTTGAGTACATCTGCGACCAGTTCATCCGCCTGTGTGACCGAATCGCGCGGATCGTCCACAAATCTGCTCTGGATGCTCAGCCAGCGGGAACGGAATTTTCCAGCTTCATCCTCCTCAAACAGGTGCTCGAGTTCCTCTTTCATCATATTTGTTGAGGTTCGATCTTCGTGGGTTCGTTCGTCTACTCTCTCCTCGCGTTCCACATCTTCCTCGGCCATATCCGTATCCACTGCATCCATATTCATCTGTTCCTGTTTTTCTTCTTCCATCAGATCAACTCCTTCTGATTTGTTTCTTCTACATTCGGCTGTTGCTGCACGAGATTCTCGAATAAGGCTCGCCCATGCACCATCGCCTGGCGCATCTCTTCTGTAGAGACTTGATCCTCATCTTCCTTAACAGCGATGAGATGCAACCCTCGATAGTCCATTGCCAGATCGGGATAATCCACCGAGATGTCTGCTGCCCGCTGCTCGAAATCTTCCACCGGGTAGCCTTTTGCCTTCATCACTTCCCGAATCAGGCGATCTGCCTTTTGGACGGAAGCCAGCGGATGATCCACAAACTCTGTTTGCGTGGACTGCCATTCCAGCGCAAAGCGATTCATTTCCTCTGCCGTAAGCGTACGGATATTCAGATTCTCCACATGCGCCAGACGCGCTTCCAACTCGGATTCTGCCTGGTTCTTATCTCCTGCTTCACCCACCATACGTTCATACTCAGGACCAAACCGCTCCTTAAGGCGTCTTGTCCGCTGGAAGCGGGTCACTGCCATCATGAGCAGCCCCCCGATCACCAGGAAAATGACCGCCACGATAATTATTGTGGTGATATTTGTCGTATCCATTTCTCTCCTTCCTTAACACTAACTACCAATACCGAAACTTTATTCATTACAATGTGTTGTGCTTTGCGCCTACTTTTTAATAGTTGCATCCCTACAATCATAAGGAGAATAATGTAATCCTGATAGCAGGTAAAACCCCACCTTTCGATGGGGTGTTTTCCGCCAACCTGATTTCCATGACTATTGAGTTCTCCGGTTATAGTACGAGCCGCCGGCCCATAATAGAGCCGGCGGCGAAAACCCATACGGATCCAGTTATTAATTCTTGATGGTTGTATGGGATGTACTGCACTTCGAACTGGCGAATAAGCTGCCTATGTGAGCCTTAATGAGTGATAAGATGAGATGATCATCAACGGGAAGCGTTTATTGGACGTGATATAATCCGGTTAACTTATAACAGGTTAGCGTGCTTCCACTGACGTCAACCCCACTTCTGGGGTTGATGGTTTCTTTTTAACTGCGTCGCTGTTGGTGAAGGAGTTTGGCTATGGAAATGAAATTGGAGGTTGGCGACCGGGTGGTTCATCCCCAGTATGGGGTGGGACATGTAGTCAAATTGGATGAGAGAGAATTTGAACCGGGAGTGATGCGCCGGTATTATGAGGTTTCAATTCCTGGCAGTACCCTGTGGGTGCCATTGGACCAGCCAACATACGGATTGCGCAAGTTGACGGTGAAAAGTGAGATCGATCGCTGTCGTGAAATTCTGGCGTCGCGGCCCTTGCCTCTTACAGAGGATTCGCGTCTCAGGCAATCGGATCTATCGGCTCGTTTGAAAGAGGGAACGATCGCGGCCCACTGTGAAGTTGTCCGTGACCTGTCTGCCTATGGCGCGCACAAGCCGATCAGTGGGACGATCGCGGCCTTCCTGCGTAACACGCAGGATGTGCTCTGTCAGGAATGGGCAACGGTGGAGGGCATTACACTTGCTGAGGCGGCTGTTGAGATCAGCCTTCTGCTCGAAAAAAGCAAGCTGACGTTAACAGAAACATAATTGACCAGAAGTGAGAGAGGGAAATTGGGCGGATGCCTCAGCCATGACGAAAACCTGTTTGACAAATTGAATGCTCAGCGGATAGCGCACCGGCTTCTCAGAAAGTGCGCGGACTGTGTTCACGACCGCCTGATACGTGGTGAATAGCATGATGAACAGGATTGGGATGGGCGGCAATAAGGTGAAAATGTCGCCTAATAATCCCGCCTCGCCATCAAGATCCTGAACCATCATGAAAACAGCCGGGGCGATCATAAGCATCAGCACGAACGGAAACAGGACCAACGTGATCGTGATCTGGAAGTTCAACACCTCCCGTCCCTGCTGGTCGATTTTGTAGCTCTGGTCCTTCTTTCATGACCATAAAAGCCGGGGGATCAAGACGATGCAAACGATATTGGCACGACATTAGTGATCAGGAGTCTGGCAGCGCAACAGATTGAATTCGTTTGTTTCGGTTTCGCAGTACGGTGAGCAGGATACCGGTCAGCAGGAACAGGAGAATCTGAACGGGGAAAGGGGCTTCGGTGATCGTGGTCGGTCTATTCAACAAGGCATGGACACCGATGGCGAGAAATAAATTACCTGATATCAGATAAACGGCGGTGAAGAACAGACCCCAGATGAAAAGGAGCGCAAAATCCAGGGGGATGTCTGCCAGCGTGTATCCTGAAAAAATCCGGTTTGGGATGTGGGACAGGATGAACAATCCCAGCATGGACAGGATTGCCCAGGTCAGCCTCCGGCGCCCATTGGGATTCCTGATCTTGAGATAGAACTGCCCCAAGTAAAAGCCGCGGTAATTCATTTCTTCGAAAAAGGCGTTGCCCGCCAGTTGCGCGATCAGACCTCCGAGTATGGTCGTCACGCCGCGTTCGCTCCACGCGGGATCGAGATGGATGTCGCCGTTGATCCAGTTGATGAGCAGGATGATCGCCTGGGTCGCCAGCCACAACAGCGCGGTCAGAGACAAGCCCTGCGCCAATTTACCCCATTCCAGCCCCACGTCAGCGGGACCGAGTTTGCCCCAGCCGAAAACGATGAGACTGAACAGAAGAATATTGAGCAGGTTGGCTTGCAGGGTGGCGTCGATTAGGCTGCCGGTAGCCCTTGCAATGGGATCGAAAAACGGACCCGGGAACAACACGAGATTGATGATCGACACAAGCACGATGCTTGCCGCCAGATAGACAAGGATGACTTTCCACGGCGCTTCTTTGACGTTGAACATATGTAACTCCTCAGCCATTGACCGCAACGATGCGTTGATTATAGCTGGAAGGCAGGGAATGCCGAAGCGCGAGTGCGCAGTGGGAATTGCATATCGATTTTGGAAATGCTATACTGATACCACGCTTTACCGGTGATTGTTTAGTGGTCTGTGGGAAAGGAGAGAAGCCATGAAAGTCAATGAACTGAATCGCCTGACGATGGAGGAGACCGAAGGGGACAAAATTTTTCGTTTTCGATTTGACCCAAGCCCCCATGTAAACCCGAACGTACAGTTGCCTCAGCGCACCCTCATTATCCACGCACCGAGCAGTGCCTCGGTCAGTGGAGCTGTGAGTCACCTCCTGCAAAAGCCGCCAAAGAATAGTTTTCTGCCGCGCTCCACGCACCTGGTGCTCGGACGGGATGGCAGGGAGATCGTCCAGATGCTTCCCTTTCACAGAGGCGCAAACCATGCCTCCGGTTTCAACAATAAATCCATTGCGATCGACCTTCAATACCCGGGAGAACTGGTTGAAAAAGGACATTCGTTCCACTTGAAGAGCAGCTTCGCCGAAAATGAATATATCCTCGCCAGCGGATTGGGCAATTCAAGGTATGGATACTGGCCGCTCTATCCGAGGGATCAACTCGATTCATTGCTGGTAATCGCCAGAGCGCTTTTGGATAAGTATGACATCATCGATACGGTGGTATACGATGAAATTCTCACCGCCATACATCCCGGACCTGCCTTCCCGATCATCCAGTTCCGGGAGAAACTGCTGGGGATCAACAAACGTTCCAGCCTGCTGCAGGAGACCTCCCGCAGCGTCCTGCTCTTCAGCCAGCCTGGATCAGCGCACCCGGTTCTCTCAGCAGTTCGCATTCCAAAAGGCACACCGGTCGCGGTCATCAACGAGAGGTTTGACTGGTGCCTGATCTCGGTCGTCGCGGATGTGGATGGGAATCCGTGGCTGATGGGCTGGGTGGAAAAGAGAGCGGTCCGGGTCAAAACAGACTTTACCGCAGTCGTCCGCCCGGACCACTATTTGGCGACCGCTGAGGGAAGACAGTTTCAGGAGATCACACCGCATCAGAATGGTTTCGAGCCCAGGAAGACAAACCCCGAGCCCAAATTCATCATCATGCACTTTACGACCGGCACCCGGATGGAAAGCACCATCAATCATTTCAAGGATCCATCCTCCGGCGTCAGCACGCACCTGCTGATCGGCCGCAATGGACGGGTCGTGCAGTTCCTGCCGTTCGACCGGATTGCGCACCACAGTGGTTTTAGCTGGTGGGAGCAGCAAAGCAACCTCAACAAGTGCAGCATCGGCATCGAACTCGACAATGCGGGCCTGCTGATCAGGAAGGACGGCAAATGGCAGCGGAATAAAATGATCATTCCAGACAAAGAGGTGAAGCAGGATGTCCATTGGAAGCAATTCACTCCGAATAATGCAGCCAGGTTCCCGGGCTGGCAAAAATTTACGAAGGTCCAGCTCGATGTGGCACTGAACATTGTCCGCGCCCTGAAGGAGAGATATCCCAGCATCGTGGAAATCCTGGGGCACGATGATGTCAACCTGAGGAACCGTTACGATCCCGGTCCATTATTTCCCATGCCGCGCTTCCGCAAGAAAATGTTCGGCAGGCGGGAGCCGGAGATCGACGAATACTTTATCAATCACCAGACGGACATCTATGCCAATTTCGAGGGTAGGCTTCCCAACCCCAGGCAGAAAACCTTTGCCAAGCCCCTGCCTGCCAAGACACTGGTAAAGGTCATCAGGCAGGCAGGTGATTTTTCGCTCGTGACGGTGATCAAATCCAGGGATTCCCAGGTGAAGGGAACAGGCTGGGTCCAAACCGCCTCCCTGGATTCGGCGAAGAGCGGCGGGTCGAAAGGGGGCAGAAAGATGAAAGGGAAAGTCGTGGATCAGAGAAGGACAACGATATCCCAGCCATTTTTCAAGCGAGGCGAAAATGTACCCACACCGCCGCTCGCCGAAGGACCTTTCGCGGTGGGCACGCGGGTCCGGATCCAGGAATTCCGCGGCGAATGGACCCTGGTCGTCATGCTGGATAAGATCAGGGGGCGCGGCGGACTGGAGGGCTGGGTACCCACGGAATTCATCTCAAGGAAGGACGAATGAACACTCCCACTCTCCCCCCTCAGGCGCTGTCGGCTGTGCCGCTCTGGCAGCACAAGGATGATCGCGGCGCGCTCGATGGCGTGCGTGACTGCGCGCCCTGTCCGGCGGTGTTCCCGATGCATGACAGCCGGGTGACGATCACGAAACAATGGCAATTCTTTATCCGGGCGATCAACCCCGGCATGAGACTGCAGAATATTGTCGCGTTGTTCGGGCCCACGAAAGCCTTTACCAACCGGCCTGTTCCTGACAAGCGCGCCGATCATCTGCGGGGCGAGAGGCTGAACCGCCCGGACCCCGAGTTCGATAAGGTCCGCACGTGTTCCCTGTCGGTGCTGACCGGCGTGGTGAGCGGGGATGAGCTGATCGTCACGATGCTGGACGGCTCGCAGCCTCCACCGCTCAAGGAGGGACGGAGCTACCCGGAGCGGGTGCAGGACATCAACCCGGACGACTATCTGTTCCTGCCCGAGACGCACCGGCATTTCTTCTTTGCCGCCAATATCATCAAGTTGAATGGGAAAACGGTCCCGTTCCCCCACGGCGCGCTCTACGACTGGACGAATGACGGGCGCCGTTATTCGTGGATGCCGCATGTGAAACGGGCTCAGTTCGAAGTGCGTTACCCGTTATCCAAATTGATCGAGCTGCCCCCGGGAGCGCCGATCCCCAGTCCCTATAATTTTGAACGGGTGAAATAGAAAGTAAATGACAGAAATCAGGCAGCCTTCATTGCCTCATAACGGACGTGCATATCCATGCAATAAATGTCCACGTCCCCCAAATGCTCATAGGACTCACAGCGTTTGAAATAATGATCGCGGTTCCATTGCATCCGTTCCAGGACCGGATCGGTGAAGAGCGCATAGCCCTTCCAGCCTGTGGATTCGGCTACGTGGTTCTTCGTGAGCCTGTGGATCAGGTTGACATCCGTCCCCAGCAGGTCCTTAATGCCTGCCACATTCTGGACAACGAAATCGCCATGATGCAGGAAGAATTTTAGATCGAGAGTGGGGAGCGCCCGGCATGCCCGGCAGGGACATGTTGCCTGGTCGTACAACGCCAGTGCCTTATTCCGGAACGCCAGATAGGTCTGGTCGATCAGCTCCAACAGGGTCCTGGCTTCCTCGAGCCTGCTTTCCTCCACATAGGCAAAGACCGCGTCGCCCTCCAGCTTGGAGATAACCAGCAGGCTGCTCAGTTCCCCCACGATGGTTTCCAGCAGGTAGGAGAGCGCCATTCCGGCGTGCTCGATCTCCGTCTGCGCGACAAAAGATGTGTAGCCGGAAATATCTGCCAGCACCAGATAACCTGTCTGCATTTTTCGCTCCATTGCTCACTCCTCGAAAACCAATAAGTACCCTATTCTACCGCTTGTCTCATTAATTGAATTGTCTTGCAAGATGAAATATAAACTCAACTTCACATAACGTATCGTACGGTACTCTGTAAGTAGTTGAGACAAGTTTGGTCTGAATATTACCAAGCCGCCATACACTGAACGCCCCAAGGAGATGTCAAGGAGAGGTAATGGGGAGTAAACGGTGCCTATATCCTCCCTTAACAGTAACGAACAAAAGTCACCCTGCGGACGTGTAGTTTTGTACTTTCTTCAAATCCCAATTGACATCCGCCCTTTTTTTTGCTACACTAGAAGTTGTCAGACAAATTTGGTCTAGTCCTCTACTGAACCTGCGCAACTAAATAACTACTCAACTAAATGACTACACTACTCATCAAAAACGCCTACATTGTCACAATGGATGACCATCAGCGGGAGCTTCCCGATGGTGGTCTTTTTATTCGCGACGGCTTCATCGAACACGTCGGAACGTCGGGCGTGATGAGCGACCTTCCCCAAACCGCCGATGAAGTGCTCGATCTCAAGGGTCACATTGTCCTGCCAGGGCTGGTCAACACGCACCATCACTTCTATCAGACCCTCACCCGCGCCGTCCCCCCCGCGCAGGATGCCAATCTCTTCAACTGGCTGACCACGCTCTACCCCATCTGGGCTCGCATGAACCCCGAGGATATCTTCACCTCTGCGCAGACGGCGCTCGCCGAACTTGCCCTTTCGGGGTGCACAACTGCTTCCGACCACCTCTATCTTTTCCCCAACGGATCAAAACTGGACGATGAAATAGCCGCGGCGCAGGAGATCGGACTCCGCATCCAGGCGTCGCGCGGCTCCATGAGCCTGGGACAATCGCAGGGCGGACTTCCGCCCGATTCCGTTGTGGACAGCGAAGACTCCATCCTGAGCGACTCCCAGCGGCTCATCCAGAAACACCATGACCCCAAGCCCGGCGCGTTCGTGCAGATCGTCCTGGCGCCTTGCTCTCCGTTCAGCGTCACCAGCGACCTGATGAAACAGTCCGCAAAACTGGCGCGTGAATACGGCGTCCACTTGCACACACATCTGGCAGAGACCGAAGATGAAGAACAATTCTGTTTGCAAAAGTTCGGACATCGCCCGGTCGGTTACATGCAGGAAGTGGATTGGGTGGGCGCTGACGTCTGGTTTGCGCACGCAATTTGGGTCAACGACGAAGAGATCCAGGTCTTTGCCAAACATAACTGTGGCGTGGCGCACTGTCCCACGTCGAACATGCGGCTCGCCTCCGGCATTGCGCCGATTAAAGAGTATCGCGCGGCAGGCGTGAACGTCGGCCTGGGCGTGGATGGTTCCGCCTCCAACGACGGGTCGCATCTGCTTGCCGAAGTCCGCCACGCGATGTTGCTGGCGCGCGTCAAGGAGGGCATTACAGGTTATTCGTTATCCAATGATCCGAATCGCAAGCTAATGACCGCTCGCGAGGCGCTATATCTCGGCACACGCGGGGGAGCAGCAGTCGTAGGAAGAAGCGATATTGGAAGTCTGGAACCTGGCAAATGCGCCGACTTCTTCGCCATCGATCTCAACCGCATCGGCTTTACCGGTATGCACGATCCCGTTGCTGCGATTGTATTTGGTCAGTCTGTCAATGCGGATTACACGGTCGTTGGCGGCAGGTTCGTCGTCAAAGAAGGACAATTGTGCACGGTTGAAGAAGGTAAGTTGATCGAGAAACATAACAAGGCAGCAAAAAGGCTCTTATCATAGGATGTCTTTGCGAGCCTTCGGGAAGCAATCTTCTCTTAGATGACGAACTGCTCGAGAAGATTCATCCGATTAATAGGAGATTGCTTCGCAAAAAACGCTCGCAATGACATATAAAAAACATGCTTGATTTCATCCTCTCTCTCCTTGCCGGCTGGCCCGCGATTGTGACAACGGTCATTCTCGCGATTTATGGCCTGGTCAAGAATAACTATCGCTATCTCCTCAGCGCGGCGATCCTGGCGGTCCCGTTCTCGTGGTACTTGAGCGGCTTTCCTATCGTCCGCTCGCCGATTTTTCTCACTCCGGTGTTGATCTTTGGCGCGGCCTGGGCGATGCGCTATGGAAGAGAAATGCTGGCATGGATCCTTGCCATCCCGTTCTTCCTGGTTGTTCTCTTGTTGCTTTTTGCCCTTGGAGCAGGTGCCTCTTGATCCTACTCGGATATTCCTGCTTTCCTGACAATTCTATTGGTCCTGGGAGTTGTACGGTTATCTGTAAGGAACGTAGCCTTGGATTTGTAATGGAGAATTTATGCCTTCATCCACAAAACTGACCCGTGCGCTGGTAGATGTTGCGATGGGACGTGTGCCTGCTGACCTTGTGATTCAGAATGGCAAGTGGGTCAGCGTGCAATCGGGAGAGATCATCCCTAATTCCGATATTGCCATCAAGGATGGACATATCGCCTACGTCGGCGAAGACGCGAGTCACACGATCGGACGGAAAACAAAAGTCATCGATGCGAAGGGACGTTATCTTGTCCCCGGTCTCCTCGATGGGCATATGCACGTCGAATCGGGCATGGTCACAGTGACGGAGTTTGTGCGCGCGGTCGGCGTACGCGGCACGACCGGCATGTTCATCGACCCGCATGAGATGGCAAATGTGTTTGGTCTTAAAGGCGTCAAACTGATGGTCGACGAAGCGTTGAAGCAGCCGATTCATGTGTGGGTGCAGATGCCCTCATGTGTCCCGTCTGCGCCGGGCTTTGAGACTCCCGGCGCACGCATCGGTCCGAAGGAAGTGGCACAGGCGATGAAGTGGGAGGGCATCATCGGTCTTGGTGAGATGATGAATTACCCCGGTGTGTCGGGGGGGGACACGAACATGCTCGAGGAAATGTCCATCACGCACGCCAACAACAAAACGATCGGTGGGCATTATGCTTCCCCCGATCTTGGACTTCCGTTTCATGGATATGTTGCGGGCGGCGCGGAAGACGACCACGAGGGGACTGTTCTTGAAGACGCTGTCGAACGCGTGCGGCAGGGCATGAAAGCCATGCTGCGATACGGGTCTTCCTGGCATGATGTCGCTTCGCAGGTGGGAGCGGTTACGCATCTCGGTCTGGATCCGCGTCGCTTCCTCCTCGTGACCGACGACTCTCACGCTCAAACGATCTCCCACGATGGGCACATGGACCGCGTCCTGCGGCACGCCATCGAGCAGGGACTCGACCCAATCACCGCGATCCAGATGATGACGATCAACACCGCCGAGCATTTTGGTCTGAGCAAGGAAATGGGCATGATCGCGCCCGGTCGCTGGGCGGATGTGGTGCTTGTCAAAGACTTGACCAACTTCAAAGCAGATATGGTCATTGCGAAGGGACAGGTCATCGCTGAAAAAGGCGAATGGAAGGTAAGTCTGCCGAAGTTCACATATCCTTCCTGGGCGACGAATTCAGTGAAATTGAAAAGGTCTTTGAAGGCGGAGGATTTTAAATTAGAGGTAAAAGGCGCTGCCCTGCGTGGCAAAGCCGTATCGAAGGGTCAAAAGTCAAAGGTCAAAGCAAATGTTATTGGTGTAATCGAGAATCAAGCCCCAACCCAACATTTGACCTTTGATATGCAACCCGAAAACGGCGAGATCAAGGTTGATATGGAACGCGACATTGCCAAGGTTGCGCTGGTCGAGCGCCATAAGGGGACCGGCGGCGTGACGATGGGACTCGTCAGCGGGTTTGGCTTCGACAGCAAATGTGCCATTGCCTCCACGGTTGCACACGACAGCCATCACATGATCGTCGTCGGCACGGATGAGGAGTCCATGGCGGTGGCAGCCAACAGTCTGGCAAAGAGCGGGGGAGGTCAGGTGGTGGTCAGAAATGGCAAGGTCATTGGTCAAGTCGAGTTGAAAATCGCCGGCTTGATGTCCAAAGAAAAAGCGGATGTTGTGGCAAAGAAAGCAGGAACAATCTTAAAAGGTTTTAGAGCCTGTGGATGCATACTCAACAATCCAAATATGCAGTTATCGCTGCTCGCACTGGTGGTCATCCCCGAGCTGCGGATTTCCGATAAGGGACTCGTGGATGTGACCAAATTCAATTTTGTTCCTGTACTGGAGGAATAATGGCTAACTTTCCGTTTCAACGTTTACAAATCGATCTTGCTGCGCTCATCGAGCGCACGCCCGCCGGTTCACGTTTGATCTCTGAACCTGAACTTGCAAAACAACTCGGTGTGTCACGCGCCACGCTGCGCGAAGCAATGCGTACCTTTGAAACCCAGGGTCTCATCCGGCGGCGTCAGGGTGCCGGGACGTTCGTCGTGGGCAAAGTGCCGGTGATGGATGCGGGGCTCGAGGTGCTGGAAAGCCTCGAAACGATGGCGCGTCGTATGAATCTGGTGATCACAGTCAGCGACCTGAGTCTCGAACAGGTCGAAGCAGATGAGGATCATGCGCTTGGGCTGGGTGTCAGCATCGGGACTTGCCTCACGCGCATCCGACGCGTAATGCGTGCCGATACGCGTCCCGTTGCCTACCTGATCGATGTGTTGCCTGAGGAAGTTCTTAGGCTTCAGGACCTTCCTGAAGGCTTCAACGGGTCCGTGCTGGACTTTTTACTCGAGCGCGGTAATGATCTGCGGATCTCGCGGGCCGCGATCAGTGCGACGAATGCCACTGCTGATGTTGCGAAAGCGCTGGAGATCCAGCGCGGCGATGTGTTGCTGCAATTCGTTTCACAGCTGTATACATCCGATGGAAAGATCGTGGATCATACGGTGAGTTACTTTATTCCCGGGTACTTCAATTTCCATGTCGTAAGGCGTATTGGAAATTCGTAGCCACAGAGAATAGGTAAACACGTAGACACATAAACAAGTAAACCTAAACATGTGTACTTGTTTTCTTGGCTACTTGTCTACTTAAACAAAATCCAAAGAAGGACGCTTTGGAAGCAATTGGAAACATTGCGACGTCCGAAATCTAATCATTCTAATTGGAGGTTTGTATGCGTAGTTTTGCTGGTCGTGACATTCTTTCGCTCAAGGAATTCGAGCGGAACGAGTTTTTCCACGTGTTCGATGTTGCCGCGAAGATGGAAGTCATCGCGCGCGGACGCAGGAACGTGGACCTTCTCAAGGAGAAGACCCTGGTAACGGCTTTCTATCAGCCATCGACGCGCACGCGTCTGGCCCACGAAGCCGCCATGCACCGATTGGGAGGCCATGTTACGGGCTTCTCCGATGCCAAGATGACCCGTGCCGGCGACTTCTACCAGGAGTCCATTAAGGATACGGTGAAGATGCTGGAGTTCTATGGCGACGTGATCGTGATGCGCCACTTCCAGCAGGGCGCGCCGCACGAAGCTGCGAAATGGGCGAGTGTGCCGATCATTAACGGTGGTGATGGCTGGGGCGAGCATCCCACCCAAATCCTCACCGACCTGTACACGGTCCTGCGCGAAAAGGGCCGCATTGACGGACTCAAGTGGCTGGCGGTTGGTGATCTGCGCATGCGCACCATGCACTCACTTGGCTATGCTTTGAGCCAGTTCGATTGCCCTGTCACATTCGTTTCCCCGCCGGAAATGAGCCTGACCGATGAGTTCAAGAAGGAACTCAATGGCTTCAGCGTGAACTTCCAGGAAGTTGAGCACGTTGAGCAAGCCATCGCCGATGCCGATGTGATCCTGGTCGAGCCGGTGGTTCAGCCCGATTACACCAAGTCGCGTGATGAACGCACCGGCGAACTCGATCTCACGCCCGCAAACTACAAGATCACGCGTGAGTTGCTGTACACAAAGGCAAAGTCTGATGCGATCCTGCTTCACTCCCTGCCGCGCATGGATGAGATCCCGGCTGATGTGGATATCACCAGGTGGTCGCGCTACTGGCAGGAAGCCTTCAATGGCGTTGTGATGCGCATGACGCTGCTGACGCTCGTCCTCGGTGCAATGGAATAAGCAATACGAGATAGTACACAGGTCTACACGTAGACAAGTAAACAGGATCCCCTGTGTACTTGTTTACGTGTTTACCTTGTTTACCTGTGCACAGCCATCATGAAAACGATCGAAATTCGACGTCACTCTATCCGCTCCCAGCCTGGTGCCCACCTGAATCAATCAGGTGTCACACTTGCGCGTCTCGTCGGAGAGAACTTGGGTCCATTCGACCGTGTGGTGACCTCCACACTTCCACGCGCCTTTGAAACTGCCATTGCCATGGGCTTTGCCGTGGATGAGCAGATCGAATTAATGAGCAGTTATGGAAGTGACGTGGAGCGCGAAGTTCCGTGGCCGCAATCGTTTGAGGCGGATGCCAGAGCAGTGAAACGTGGCGGCGCGGCGGCACGCTATGCAAAAAAGCTCGCCGAGTATTATGCCACGTTGGCAGACGACCTCGCCAATGGTCGCGCCGCGTTGGCCATCAATCATGGAGGAGTCCTTGAATTGGGTGTAGTTGCCTCCTTCCCGGACGCGGATTATGAATCCTGGGGAGAAGCTGTCGATTATTGCGAGGGTGCGCAACTTTTTTGGAAGGGTGGGAAGTTTGTAAATGCGGAATTATTGAGAGTATCAAGACGGTCTGATGAATGATTTCATAACTAGGCAAAAACTAGAAGGTCAACAAGCTGATCGACTAGAAGACTAAAGACAAAAAACAAGGAGACTAACACAATGCAAACCAATTTTAGAGGTCGCGATCTTATTGGCGACCTGGACTTCACAAAAGAGGAAGTCGAAACTATTCTTGATGTAGCCTGGGATTTAAAGCGCAAGCGCGCCCTCGGCGAGCCTCATGCATACCTGCGCGATAAGGTGCTGGCGATGCTGTTCTTCTTTTCATCGACGCGCACGCGCGGCTCATTCGAAGCCGGGATTGCACAGCTTGGCGGACACGGTGCGTTCATCGACTCAAATACCACGCAGATCTCGCACGGGGATACCCCGGTTGAGATCGGTGAAATTTTTGGTCGCTATTTTGATGGCATTGCCATCCGTCACTGTGACTTTGGCGACGGCAACAAATATTTGAACGATGTTGCCAAATCCAGCCGCGCTCCCATCCTGAACATGCAGTGCGATATCTATCATCCCTTCCAATGCCTGGCGGACTTAATGACCATCATGGAAAAGAAGGGCCGTGACCTGCGCAAGAAGAAGATGGTCGTTTCGTGGGCTTACGCTGCTTCCTATCTCAAACCGGTCTCCGTTGCCCAATCGCTGATTCTCCAAATGCCGCGTTTTGGCATGGATGTCACATTGGCTTATCCACCTGAATTCAAGCTTATGCCCGAAATTGTCGAGCAGGCAAAGGAACAGGCGAGGATCGCCGGCGCCAACTTTGAGATCATTGATAGCAAGGATGGCATGACCGAAGCCTGCAAGGATGCGGATGTAATCTATGCCAAGTCCTGGGGCCCGCTGTTGACCACCAACGACAAGGCTGAAGGCAAGAAGATCCAGGATGCGTACAAGGATTGGATCATGGATGTTGCCAAGCTCAAAGTTGCCAAGCAGGATGCCATTTACATGCATCCATTGCCTGCTGACCGCGATGTCGAGGTCACCAGTGAAGTGATGGACGGCCCGAACTCCGTCGTATTCGATGAGGCGGAGAATCGTCTCCACGCTCAAAAAGCCGTGATGGCATTGACGATGGGTTAAGTCACAAGTAGCCAGGTATACAAGGAGCTTATATGGCAAAAAAATTAGCAGTTGTTGCAATTGGTGGAAACTCTCTCATCAAAGATGAAAAACGCAAGAGCGTTGAAAATCAATATGAAGCCGCCAGAGAAACTACTCTGCACATTGCAGATATGATCGAAGCGGGCTGGGATGTGGCGATCGGCCATGGGAATGGGCCGCAAGTCGGGTTCATTCTCAGGCGCTCCGAAATCGCGGCGAAAGTGGAAGGGATGCATGAAGTCCCACTGGATGTCTGCGGTGCGGACTCGCAGGGCGCGATCGGTTATTCGCTGCAGCAGACCCTTCAGAACGAGTTGTATCGCCGCGGCATCAAAAAGCCCGTTGCGACCGTTGTCACCCAGGTATTGGTGGATAAGAATGACCCGGCCTTCAAGAATCCATCGAAGCCGATCGGCTCGTTCATGGATGAAGCCGAAGCCAAACGCCGCGAAGCGGATATGGATTGGAGTGTGGTTGAGGATGCGGGTCGCGGCTGGCGGCGCGTGGTCGCGTCACCATTGCCGAAGGAAGTGGTTGAGCTCGAAGCGGTGGAAGCTTTGATTAGCGCGGGAACAGTTGTCATCACCGTTGGCGGCGGCGGGATTCCCGTCATTGATATTAGTGATCATGAGTATCAGGGTGTGGCTGCCGTGATTGACAAGGATTTCGCCTCCAGCTTGCTGGCTAGTCTCATCAAAGCTGACCTGTTCCTGATCTCTACCGCTGTGGAAAAAGTCGCCATCAACTTTGGCAAGCCCGAACAGAAATGGCTCGATAAGATGACGCTTGCCGAAGCCAGGGCTTATCTGGCTGAAGGGACTCATTTCGCCAAGGGTTCGATGGCACCGAAGATCCAGGCCATCATGAGGTTCCTCGAGAACGGCGGCAAACAGGCATTGATCACCAATCCTGAGAATATTGGACGCGCACTCAAAGGCGAAACCGGTACGTGGATCGTTCCGTAATTTGATCGTTACGTAGTGATAGGATTGGGTAGTCATCCCGCGAAAAGCGGGATGACTACCCAGTTATTAACTGTCTATCGAATATTGAACTGCCAGACTTAATTTATGTCACTTCCTCCACGCGTGCTACTGAGCATTGATTATGAACCGGTGTTCGCGCTTTTCCGACATTATGATAAGTTGACCGATTCCGAGCAGCGCCGGGATCTGGATCAGGGTTTCACCTTGTACGCCATCGATCCGATCCTCGAGCAGTTGGGCGATTCCAAAGCCAGCATTTATCTCGTCGGGGAAATTGCGGGATGGTATCCTGAGGTCCCTCAAAAGATCGTTTCTGCGGGACATGAACTTGGTTTGCATTGTCACATCCATCGCCCTCTGATCAATGTGAATGAACTCGCCGAGGATCTGCGCGCCTCCGCTCCCTGGTGCAAACGATTTGGTGTGCGCGGTTATCGTGCGCCCATGGTTGGTATTAGTGAGTCAGCTTATCAGTTGCTCGGTGAGACAGGATTTTTATATAGCTCATCCATTTATGCGCCCGCTGGAACATTGCTGCAAAAAGGAAATGTCTGGGAAATCCCGGTCAGCACTCTACGTCTGCACGGGAAAAATGAAACCTATACTGCGCCGCGCGATTTTTCGTTCCATTTGCTTTTTGGCGGAGAATTCCCCTACGGCTCCAGTTTCAGCATTGGATTGATGGGGACGCACCTGTTCAAGATCATCGAGCAGGAGTTGAAACGCGGATTCAGTCCGACGATCATTTTGCATCCTTATGAGTTGGTGAAGCCGGCCGCGTCCACGCGCCTTACGCGGGACTTGATGCGGAACCCATTATTTTTGCCCTTTCTCCGGGATAAGTCTTCATTCCTTGCGGAACTGCTGCGCAACTTTCCGGTCTCTCCGCTTGGGACCTACCTCGATGAAGCCCTGAAGGTGATGGCAGCCGGATGACATCAGACTTGTCCCCTCAAGTCCGCGTCCTTCGAGAAGACGAAGCGATGCTTTTGCCGGAATCTCTTGCGTGTTCAGTCGGTTTTACGGGGCTTGATCCGTGGCTGAACTTTGTCCACAGGGCATATGGTTTCCCTGTTTATCGGCTCGTTTCTCAAGGAAAAAATGAGATTGAGGGATGGCTCGCCCTGGTACGTGTGAAACATTTCATCTTTGGGGATTAT
>DATKED010000312.1:0-36388 GCA_035512375.1 Anaerolineales bacterium | reverse complement strand
AAGAAAACGTCCCTGAGGCATGAAGCCTCAGGGACGTTCCATTTATCTCCCTGTCAGCCCAAGGGATTACGAATTTTCTTCCCGTCCCATCACATCCATCACAGCGACCGAGGCGATCTGCACGATGGCATTCACATCGTCACCGGTCTGCAACACATGGACCGGCGCTCCCATGCCGAGTAGGATGGGACCAATCGCTTTTGCTTTGCCCAGGCGAGCCAGCAATTTGTAGGCGATATTTGCCGACTCAAGCGAGGGGAAGACAAGGACATTCGCGTCTTTGACCGCGCTGAACAGATACCGATCTTCAATGATGTCAGCCACAACGGCGGTATCTGCCTGCATCTCACCATCCACATGGATGTCCGGGCGGCGGGACTTTGTCAGTTCAACGGCGCGCCGCACCTTGTCCGAAAGCGGATGAGGGGTGGAGCCGAAATTCGAGAACGAGAGGAACGCCACACGCGGCTCGATCTCCAAACGTTTCGCAAAGTCCGCCGCGAGGCACGCAATCTCCATCAAATCTTCAGCCGTCGGTTCGATGTTGACCGTCGCGTCGGTAAAAAGATAGACGCGATCTTCAACGATCATGATATACACACCTGCCGCACGCGTCGCGCCCCTGGCAGTATGATGGATCTGCAGGGATGGGCGGATCACTTCCGGGTAATCATAGGTGAGTCCGGAGATGAAGGCATCGGCATCTCCCATCCTGACCATCAGGGAACCGAAAACATTGGGAGTACGCACCAGCTTGGATGCATCCACGATGTTGACTCCCTTGCGCTGGCGCAACTCATAGTAAGCCTGGGTATAAGCTTCAACCCTGTCAAACTCCTCCGGGTTCACAACCTGAGGCTTATATTCCAGCCCCAGTTTCTTCAGTTGTTCATCGATGACGCTCTGGCGTCCGATCAGCACGGGAGTCGCAATCCCCTCCTCCTTGATCTGATACGCGGCACGGATAATCTTCTGCTCCTCTCCTTCAGCAAACGCGATCCGCTTTAGGCCGCCGGAGGAACGCGCCTTGTTCTGGAAGAAATATCGCACCTGCTCCCCTGTGCCCTGCCGGTAGGCAAGCTGTTCGCGATATTCATTGATATCGATCGTTTTGCGCGCAACGCCGGTCTCCATCGCCATCCCAGCGACAGCGGGTGCCTCCCACAATAGGACGCGTGGATCGAGTGGTTTCGGGATGATATATTCGCGACCAAACTTGATGCTCTCGCCGCCATAGGCACGGATGACCGAATCAGGCACATCCTCTTTTGCGAGGGAAGCAAGCGCCTTCGACGCCGCGAACTTCATCTCTTCATTGATGGCTCTGGCACGCACGTCCAGCGCGCCGCGGAAGATGAACGGGAAGCCCAACACATTATTGATCTGGTTCATGTAGTCCGAGCGTCCTGTGGCGATGATCACATCCTTGCGGGCCTCTTTTGCCAGGTCAGGATTAATCTCAGGATCAGGATTCGCCATGGCAAAGACAATCGGATCTTTTGCCATGGACTTGACCATCTCAGGCGTCATGACATTGGCAACGGAGAGGCCGTAGAACACATCGGCGCCGCGCAATGCATCCGCGAGCGTGCGGCAGTCCGTATCCACCATGAAGCGTTCCTTATATTTATTCATGCCCACCGTGCGACCTTTGTACACCACGCCTTTGCTGTCACACAGCATGATATTCTCACGCTTCACGCCCCAAATGATCGCCAGTTCTGCACACGAAATCGCCGAGGCGCCTGCCCCTGAGATAACGATCCGCACTTCGCTATGCTTCTTGCCTGCGATCTCGAGAGCGTTCGCCAGCCCTGCCGATGAGATGATGGCTGTTCCATGCTGGTCATCATGGAACACAGGAATATCGAGCATTTCCTTGAGTGTCTCTTCAATATAGAAGCACTCAGGGGCTTTGATATCTTCCAGGTTGATGCCGCCAAAGGTGGGGGAAATGGCTGCCACCACCTTGATGATTTCGTCAGGATCGTGGCTGTTCACTTCGATGTCGAACACATCCACGTCAGCAAATTTCTTGAAGAGTACACCCTTCCCTTCCATCACGGGTTTGCCAGCCAGTGCTCCCCGGTCACCAAGACCTAAAATAGCGGTGCCATTTGAGATCACAGCCACCAGGTTGCCTTTTGAAGTGTACTCGTAGGCCAGTTCAGGATCTTTTTCGATCTCCAACACTGGCACGGCCACCCCAGGGGTGTACGCCAGGCTCAAGTCGCGCTGGGTATCCATGGGCTTGGTGGGGACAACCGCAATCTTGCCGGGTTTACCCTTCAAACGATGATATTCAAGTGCATCTTCACGCGTAATTTTAGCCATACAGCCTCCTGTTGATGTTCAGACCATTCAAATTATGGCACGAGTTTACCCGTTTCCCTAGTTGCATTTGTCACGATTTTCAGACAAAGTACTGCCTGCGTGTCTGATAGCCATACCCAAACCGGGAATTTCCCTGCAAATATTCAAAGGTTGGGTAACCAATGAGACAGGCACTGAAAGGCGGAACCATGCGCAATGGAAAAGTTATGTTAACAAACGTTAGATTTAATGTATAATTAAGTTATCCGACAAGATTGGATAAGCAAATTTCTGCCGCCCAGGCGGCTTGGCTGTTACGAACTCTGGATATTCGAGCACGAACCTCCCCCGGTTTTGGGAGTTATTTTTTGAAGTCAATGCAGGATCGAATTGGATAATCACCTGACTTCGCTCTTACAACCCTTGTGCCGAACGTGACCTTAAGACCCGGTCACGCGGTTTGACTCCTGTGGTCTCGCACGCTTCTCGCGGGACTTGGGACCTGCTCAACTTACCCAGATATTTCCACCCCGCTCACGCGGGATCTTCGACAGCCGAGGCCGCTTCAGATGGCTCTCGGCTGCGTGTGTTTAATGAAGAAGATTACAGCAATAGAGGTACAGAAAAGATCCCCAAATCGGGTGAATATTCACCTGGATGGGGAGTTCGCCTTCGGGCTGGCGCGGATCGTTGCCGCATGGCTGAGAATCGGACAGGAACTCAGCGAAGAAAAAATTGAACAGTTGCAGTTTGAAGATGCGCGTGAACGGGCGTTCCAGCAGGCAATGCTCTTCCTGAGTTACCGCGCCCGGTCTGAATCCGAAATTCGGCAGAACCTCCGCAAGCACGAAATCCCCGAGCCGGTCATCGAGCAAACGCTTGAACGGCTGCGACAGGATGGGCTTGCGAACGATAATCAATTTGCTCGAGCGTGGGTGGAAAACAGAAGTACCTTTCGCCCGCGCAGCCGTCGGATGATGGCGATGGAACTCCGCCAAAAGGGGCTCTCGGACGAGGCTGTCTCCTCTGCCACTGAAAGTGTGGATGATGAGTCCCTCGCCTACGAAGCTGCCGTAAAAAGGGCATCAAGATTGAAAGGTTTGGAGTGGAACGAGTTCCGCAGAAAGTTGAGCGATTTTCTCGCCCGCCGCGGATTTTCCTACTCGGTGATCGCGCCTGTTGTTACCCGCACGTGGAACGAGGCGCACAAAGATGAACAACATTATGAAGAAGAGGACTTAACATGAACCCGATCGCTTGGATCATAGCAATACTTTTTCTGATTGTGGGTGCTGTTGCCGGTTATTTTTTTCACCGTTATCAGGCTGAGATTGCACGCAGGAACCAGCAGGAGAAGGCTGATAACGTTCTAAAAGGCGCCAGTGAGCAGGCCCGCCTGATCGAAAGTCAGGCACGCGAGAATGCCGTAAAGATCGTGCAAGCCGCTGAGGCCGAAATCAAAGAGCGCCGGATCGAACTCAATAAGGAAACAGAACGGTTCGAGAAGAGGCGGTCTGAACTGGATGGCCGTGTGGAGCGGCTTGAACAACGCGAGCAAACCATCAACAAGCGGCAATCACAGGTGGACCGCCGCCATAATGAGATGGAAAAAATATACGAAGATCAGATGAAGAAACTTGAGTTCATCGCCCAAATGACTCAGGATGATGCCCGAAAGGACCTGTTTGCTGCCGTTGAAAAGGAAGCCCGCGGCGACATGGCTCGCATCATCCGCCAGATCGAAGCGGAGGCGCGTGAACAGGGCGAAAAGCGCGCCCGCAAGTTGATCGCAGACGCCATCCAGCGCGTTGCCTCCGAGCATGTGGCCGAGGTGACACGGGCAGTCGTCACCCTCCCGAACGAAGAGATGAAGGGACGCATTGTTGGGCGCAACGGTCGCAATATCAAAGCCTTCGAGCAGGCCGCCGGCGTCGATGTGATCGTGGACGATACCCCTGATTCCGTAACCGTTTCATGCTTCGACTCTGTGCGGCGCGAAATTGGTCGCCGCGCACTGGCGAAATTGATCCTGGACGGCAGGATCCATCCTGCGCACATTGAAAAAATTGTCGAAGATGAAACCAGGGCTGTCGAGAAGGTCATCAGTGAATCAGGCGAGCAGGCAGCGTATGATGCCAACATCACAGGCTTGCACCCGGAAGTGATGCGCATGATGGGCCGTCTAAAGTTCAGAACGTCCTACGGACAGAACCAGCTTGCCCATGCCGTGGAGGTCTCCAAGCTGGCGGGTATCCTTGCGGCGGAGATCGGCGCGAACGTGGAAGTTTCCAAGCAAAGCGGATTTTTGCATGACATCGGCAAAGCCATGGACCACAACCAGGATGGGACACACGCCAAACTGGGCGCGGAATTCTGCCGCCGTTACGGGGTGAACTCTGTGGTCGTGAACGCCATCGAGTCGCACCACCATGAAGTGGACCAGCTTACAGTGGAAGCAGTCATCGCCGAAGCCGCGGATGCCATCTCAGGCGCGCGCCCCGGCGCCCGCCGCGAAGACCTTGAAGCCTATATCAAACGGATCCGCTCTCTCGAAGAGATGTCCATGTCATTCGAGGGCGTGCAGCAAGCCTTCGCTATCCAGGCGGGACGCGAGGTCCGTATCATCGTCAAGCCCGATGCGATCGACGATCTCGCTTCTGCAAGGCTGGCACGCGATATCGCCAAGAAGATCGAAGAGACCATGCAATATCCGGGTCAGATCAGGGTGACCGTCATACGCGAGACCAGAGCCACGGAAATCGCAAAATAATCAACTACAAAGGCGCGGCCCAAAGGTCGCGCCTTTCGTTTAAGGGACTGAAATGATCCACTCCTTCATTACCCGCCTCGAATGTTCTAAGTGCCATAAGGAATATTCCCATCGACAGATCCAAACATTCTGCCCTAACTGTAAAGCCACACTGTTGCCAAAATATGATCTCGATGCCGCGCGGGGAAAACTGGACCGGGACGAAATCTCCCGCCGCAGTAAAGGCATGTGGCGCTGGCAGGAATTGTTACCGGTCCTGCATCAGGAAAATCAGATCTTCCTGGGAGAAGGTGATGCACCTTTATTGCCTCTGCCCCATCTCGAAAAAGAGTTGGGACTCTCCAACCTGTATGTAAAGGATGAAAGCAACAATCCAACCGGATCGTTCAAAGCGCGAGGCTTAGCCGCGGCGATTTCAAAAGCTAAAGAGCTGGGAATAGGAAAAGTGATTATTCCTACAGCCGGCAATGCTGGTGGAGCCATGGCTGCTTATGCCGCCCGTGCCGGTTTGAAATCGCACATCTTCATGCCCAAAGACACTCCGATCGCAAACATCGTAGAAAGTCGCATTGCAGGTGCAGAAGTCGTTCTAGTGGATGGCCTGATCAGCGATGCAGCTGCATTAGCAGGTGAAAAGGCACGCGCCGAAGGCTGGTTCGATGTTTCCACGTTCAAGGAGCCGTACCGCGTGGAAGGCAAAAAAGTGATGGGTTATGAACTGGCAGAGGCGTTTGGCTGGAGTCTGCCTGACGTCATCATCTATCCCACGGGCGGCGGCACAGGATTGGTTGGCATGTGGAAAGCCTTTGCAGAACTTGAAGCACTGGGCTGGTTGGAAGACACAAAGCGACCACGCATGGTCTCGGTACAGGCGGAGGGCTGCGCGCCAGTGGTGAAAGCCTTCCAGGCAAATGCATCATCCTGTGAATTTTGGGAAAATGCACAAACCATCGCTTCGGGTCTACGTGTGCCGAAAAGCTTCGCAGACCATCTGATTCTTCAGGATATTTATGACAGCAGCGGCACAGCCATTGCTGTGAGCGACGATTTGACCCTTAAAGCTCAGGAACAACTCGCGCGCATGGAGGGCATCTTTGCGGCTCCGGAAGGCGCTGCCACGCTTGCCGCTCTCCAAGAACTGATCCAGCAAGGCTGGGTACATCCGGAGGAAAGAATTGTGCTGTTCAATACCGGTTCAGGTTTGAAGTACCTGGATGTGCAAAAAATGTCCCAGTAAAGGTAATGTAGTACAAATTTAAGAAACACTTTGGAGACTTCCATGCTTCGCACATACCTTCTCCTGACCCTGACTCTATTGATGCTTGTTGGATGTGGGATACCTCCCGCGCCGACTTCCATTGCTTCTGTTCCCCCGACCACTGCGCCAACCTCAACGATCCTTCTCACACCTACCCTTATCCCAACGCCCGTTCCCAACACATTGTATGTAGACCCATCCATCTCGCTGGGACCGATCAGTCCCTTGATCTATGGCTCGAACTACGGTCCCTGGCTGGTGGTGTCGGTCGATATGCTGCCGGCAGCCTATGATTCGGGGGTCACCATTCTCCGTTTCCCGGCAGGTTCATGGGGTGACCATAACGACGTAAAGACGTATCAGATCGACCAGTTCATGGATTTTGCCAACAAAGTGGGGGCAACAGCCATTTTCCACGTCCGCTTGCTGGATGGAACCCCAGAGCAAGCCGCTGAAATGGTGCGCTATACAAATATAGCGAAGAAATATGACGTTCAATATTGGGCGATCGGAAATGAACCGACGTTATTCGATGGTGAACTAAAAAACAGAGGTGAGAGCTACGATATAGAACGATTCAACCGGGAGTGGCGCACATTTGCTGAAGCAATGAAGGCAGTGGACCCTACGATCAAACTCGTTGGCGCGGAGATCAATCAATTCAGTCATGATCCCTCGCCCGGGGCAACGACCAACTTCGGTCCAAGAGATGAAGAATGGTTTGTTGAGTTTCTCAAAGCGAACGGCGATCTGGTGGATATTGTTTCCTTTCACCGCTATCCATTCCCAAGTTCACGGATATCTGGTCCCCCATCGATCGATGAACTGCGGCAAAGCGCGCAGGAGTGGGACAGGATCATTATCCACGCGCGTGAATTGATCCATCAACATGCGGGGCGCGACCTGCCCATCGCGGTGACCGAGTTCAACTCTGCCTACGACAAGTCTGTGGGGGGTGAAACCACGCCTGATTCTCATCTCAACGCCATCTGGTTGGCAGATGTGCTGGGACGGATGATCAAGAACGGTGTTTTCATGGCAAATGAGTGGGCACTGACTGCAAAAGGCGGCTATGGTGGTCTGGGGTTGATCGGACAGACAGATGTATATCCCTCTTATTACGCCTACCAGTTGTATAAAAAGTTTGGAAATGAACTCATTTCTTCATCCTCAGACGATTCTGACCTGTCCATTTATGCAGCGAGGCGCGAAGATGGCGCGTTGACCGTAATGGTCATTAATCTATCGCTTGAAGAGAAGATAAAAGCCATTCGAATCGGCGACGCAGCTCAAGTCCGGGCTGAGGCATGGTTGTTGGATCCTGCTCATAGGGCGGAAAATATCGGAGAAGTGGAAATATCCAATAGTATTACGGTCCCGCCACAGTCTATAACACTCTATATTGTTCGATAAATGGACACGTATAGCAAATGGTATCAGCGCACTTAAGCGTGGTCATGTAACCCATTGTTGAGCGAGTTGGAGCAGGGCGGTAGAAGGTCTTCCACGCCGACTAGGCATTGTCCAAAGTGGCAGTGGCACCTTGAAATTGAGGAGTTCGGCAGGCGTCCATGGATGATCGGTCAATTTCGCTGCAATCGCCGGAGTTCGTTGCACCCAGCGATAACCAAAAGAGCCGACCGACAACTTCAACCGCAGGCTGTGATGATAGTCGCAGAAGTTGTAGAAGCAGCCGACCAGGTACATGCTTGCGACCAGAGTTTCAGCCTGTTGGGCGAGATGGCGAGTGCGGCGCGTCAAAGGCGAGATGCGTTGGCGAAAAGTGGCATTGAGGCGTTCGATGAAAGCGGTATTGATCACGCCTTTGCCTTGTGTCGTTTGGATCAGGTGTTCCACCAGGTCTTGCGCACCCTGGGCAATGCGCCGCTCCACCTGCAGGACGCCTTCCACACGCTGTTTGATGACTTGCACAATGGCGATGTCCGACCAAGCCACCAGCTTGCAGCGTCCCGTTTCGCCCTTGGAGCGAGGCAACTTGCTCCGAAACGCATTCCGAAAAGCGCTGAGATAGCTGGCTAACCCATCCACCGCCAACAACAGTGGACGGCACAAGGCCATCTGTTTCACCTTGTTGGCTAATGCCTGGATCAAATCCAAATCACGTTTGGGACTCACCACCCCGCCGATCCACAGACGCGTGGGAACCCAGACCGCCAGAGCCATCCAGAACGTACCTTTCTGTGTCTTGACCTTGATTTCGTCCGCTTGCACTTGTTCCAAATCATGTTGACTGCCTTCGACCAGATGTTCATGAAGCTGCTGACAATGCTGACCGGCGCGTGCCAGCCAGTCTCGAACCGTGCGTTCATCCAAGCCAAAGGCTTTGACGATCGCTTGCGTTGGGCATCCATACGCCAGAAGAACGAGCACCTGGATGACCAATTCAGGCGCATGTCGCAAACGATAAAAAATGGTGCCTTTGGTCGTCGTAAACGTCCGCCCGCACACGTTACACAAACACCGCTGGTCCTGCTGGCTATGAACTTGGAGGTTGCCTTTTCCTGTTTGGCCTCTTGCGGGGCAATCCATGTTCGGGCAAAATAGCTCTTGTGGGTTCATTGGCTTCTCGCACGATTTGGTAGTCGCACGAGTTTGCCAGTGAACCCCATTTTCCGCAAGATTTACGCACCTCCACGCTTTAGTGAGGTGCTACCTAGCAAATCTGAAGCTTGTTAAACTCTTATTAACATTTTTTAAGAGAAGCGTTGGTTGACTCTTTACAGGAGTTATGAAATAATGTAAACGGTTACAGTAAACGGTTACATAAATATTATGACTCGACGTTCTTCCTCTGTTACGATCCGCGATGTGGCCCGCCAGGCAGGTGTCTCGGTAGCCACGGTCAGCCGTTTTATTAATCGAAATGTACCAGTTTCAGCAGCGGTTGGGGAACGTCTGAATCAGGTGATGACTGAATTAAGGTATGTACCACACGCTGCTGCCCGGAACCTGGCCTCTCGTAAGACCCGTGTGATCGGTCTATTGCTCAACAACCTGCATAATGATTTCTTTGTCCCGCTTTTAAATGGCATCGAAGCGGTTGTCCGCAAAAAAGAGTATAACTTGATTGTAGCCACCTATCACGCAAATAGCCGCAATGCAATGCCACCACCGATAGGGCCCCATAACACGGACGGATTGCTGGTATTTTCAGATGGCCTGGTAGATGATGATCTGGCTAATCTGAATGCAAACGGTTTCCCCATGGTCCTGGTCCATCGGACATCTCCCCCCTCTTTAAGTATTCCCAGTGTAACAGTTGAAAATATGGAGATCACCCAAAAACTGGTGGAGCATCTCATACAAGAACATGGCAAGCGGCGGATTTTGTTCCTGCGCGGTCCGATCAACCAGGAGGATTCGAATCGGCGCGAAATGGGCTATAAATCTGCGCTGGCGGCAAAGGGAATTCCCTTTGATGAGAATTTGGTTTTGAACGGGGAATTCGAACGCGACATCGCCTTCCAGGCCCTGGATAATTTTCTAGGCAACGGAAAACGGGTCGCGTTCGATGCTGTATTTACAGGTGATGATGATGCAGCCATAGGGGTTTTGAAAGCTCTGCATTTGCATGGGTATCGGATACCCGAAGATGTTGCTGTTATTGGATTTGATGATCTTGGTTTCGCTCCTTTTTTAAACCCACCTCTGACGACTGTTCGTGCCCCAACTGAGTCAGTAGGGAGAATCGCCGCAGAACGATTGTTTGACCTCCTGGAAAATCAAAGTCCAAATGGCGCGGTCATCCTCCCTACTGAAATCATTTTCCGTCGTTCGTGTGGTTGCCGAGTATGAGTCCCATATCTTGTAAAGGAGGTGAGCGCCGCAGCATATTTTTCTTTTGCCGATGTTTCCGTATTTCACCAATCCAAATCCTTAAGTAGAGGAGAAAATTCACCATGAAGAAACTTTTGTATGTTCTGTCCCTGTTGATCATCGCGTCGATGGTCCTGACCGCCTGTGGCGGCCAGCCTGCAGCAGCGACAGACGCTCCTGCACAACCAGAAGCCCCCGCCGCAACAGACGCCCCCGCGGCGACTGACGAACCTGCAGCCTCCGGCGACAAAGTCCAGATCCGCTGGTTTGTGGGTCTCGGAACCGGCACCGATCCTGTACAGGTGACCATTCAGGAAGACGTCGTTTCAGATTTCAATGCTTCCCAGGATGAGATCGAACTCGTTCTCGAAATCGTACCCTACGACAGCGCTCGCGATACCCTTGCTACACAGATCGCCTCCGGTGCTGGACCCGATATTGTTGGCCCAGTCGGTTGGGGTGGTTCCAATGGCTTCTATGGCCAGTGGCTTGATGTGACCCCCTACATCGAAGAAACTGGTTTTGACACATCTGTCTTCGATCCTGCTCTGGTCCAGTTCTACCAGACTGAAGAGGGACAGGTTGGTCTGCCCTTCGCCGTTTTCCCGGGTGCTGTGTACTATGTGCCAGCCATGTTCGATGAGGCTGGTCTCAACTATCCTCCCCACACATATGGCGAAAAATACGTTATGCCGGATGGCAGTGAAGCTGACTGGAGCTGGGACACACTCACTGAAGTTGCAAGACTCTTAACCGTTGACGTGAACGGCAACAATTCAACGGAAGCGGGTTTCGATGCCACGCAGATCGTCCAGGTTGGTTATTCACCACAATGGCAGCACCCGAACTCCATCGCGACCTTCTATGGCGGCGCCGCAAAGATCTATGAAGGCGATGCCGTAGGCAGTTACGAATCGACGATCCCCGATAGCTGGAAGGATGCCTGGCAATGGTATTACGAAGGCATGTGGGGTGAACAACCTTTCATCGCGACCGGTCCTCTCTCTGGTGCTCCTGAGTTCGGAAACGGGAACGTCTTCAACACCGGTAAAGCCGCTATGGGCTTGACCCAGACCTGGTACACCTGCTGTCTGGGTGATTTCGCAACGGCTGGCAATGAATTCCAGCTCGCGATTCAGCCGATGAGCGCTGACGGTGAAGTCCACGGCCGTATCGATGCTGACACCTTCCGCATTTGGAAGGGTACGCCCAATCCCAAGGAAGCATTTGAAGTTCTGAGCTACCTCATCACCACCGGTGGCGACAAACTTCTGCCCGCCTACGGCGCCATGCCCGCGATCGCTTCCAAGACCGAAGCCTTCTTTGAGGTGAAATCGGCTGACTACCCGTTCGTGACCGCCGAAAGCTGGGATGTGTTTATTCAGGGTCTCGCTTACCCCGATACCCCAAGCGCTGAACAGTACCAGCCGAACTGGAACGAGGCGTTTGCCCGTCAACAGACCTTTATGGATCTGATGAACAATACACCGCCCGATCAATTCGATTACGATGCTGAATTCCAGAAACTTGTTGACGATCTTAATACCATCTATAACAAGTAAGCTTGTGTGAGTATAATTTGGGCGGGTCAATCTTCTGGGTTGACCCGCCCAGACTTCCTCAACTAGAGAAAGGATGATCCATGTTTGAGCAGTTTTCTAATTTCCGAAATTCGCTTCCGTCTCTCAAGTCTTTTCGCAGCCTTTCCCCGCTGGCGCGTAGAGAGCTCAAGCAAGGGATGTGGTTCCTTTCCCCATGGCTATTGGGATTCCTGATATTTACACTGATTCCAATTATCGCTACTCTGATTTTTACCTTTATTAACCTCAAAATCACAGATGGAATAGCGAGCACGCCCAAGTGGGTTGGCTTTGATAACTACAAATTTTTATGGAATGATAATCAGGCTGGTGTAAATCCGTCCACCTGGTTTCAGGGTGGTACACCTGGTTCGTTATGGGTTACCCTGGCGTTTGGGATCATTGCTCTTCCAATCGGGATCTTCCTGCCGTTGGGAATAGCCGTATTAATGAATAACAAACACCTTAAAGCGCCCATGCTATTCCGCAGTCTGTTCTATATGCCCTACATCGTCCCCTTTGTAGCGGCGGTTTTCCTGTGGGGGGGCATGCTAAACTCTCAAACCGGCTGGATTAATCGCTTTCTGGTCGAGGTTCTTCAGATGTCAAAAGACAGTGTGCCCCTGTGGGCAAACAGCGGCGCACAAGAATGGGGTTGGATTTACGCGACGTACGTCCTTATGGGGATCTGGGGAATAGGCAATGCCATGTTAATTATGCTTGCGGGTCTGCAGGGTGTTCCGACCGAACTGTATGACGCGGCCAAAGTGGATGGAGCCAATGGCTGGCAGACTTTCTGGAAGGTGACCTTCCCAATGATATCGCCCGTTATCTTCTATAACTTGACCTTGAGTATTGTGGGCTTATTCCAATACTTCCTTGTTCCACTCGTGGTAAACAATGGTACGGGACGGCCGGGCGGTTTCACCATGTTCTACAACCTGTACTTATATAAAAACTTCTTTTTATTCCAGAACATGTCCTATGGGGCAACACTCGCCTGGGTGTTATTTGTGATCATTCTGGCAGTGACAATTCTTCTTTTCTGGTCAGCAAAATACTGGGTCTATTACGCGAGCGAAACCCGTTCGTAAGGAGAAAGCCAAGATGAAACTATCCCGCGTACAAACAGAAGACGGCATCACTGCCAGCCCAATCCCTAGGCCGAAGGAAAAAACCAGGGTCAACCTATGGGGCTCCCAAGTAAAAAACGGACTCAATGCCACCTTCGTCACAGTACTCACCCTCGCGGTACTCGTCATGTTCCTGGCTCCTTTTGCGTTCATGATCTTCACCTCGCTCAAGACTCAGGAGCAAATCTCAATCGTTGGCGCACCCATTTGGCCTGCAAAGCCTCCGGTCTATGAATATAACGGCAAACAGGTTGAAGTCTTCATCGTGCCCTTGGGAAAATGCGAGGGTTTTGATCCCGGTACCAACGGCACAAGACATTTGGCGCTTGTTACAAAAGGTCAAAAGGAGAGTGCTTTCGTTGATCCCGATGATGTCGGGCGAGGTGAATTTACCTGCGCCGTTTCGTGGCGCGCACTGGATCGCGCCTGGGAATTTTCTCCGACCTGGAGTAATTATCAGGAGGTTTGGAACACCATTGATTATCCGCGCCTGATGTGGAACACCACCTTTTACGCCATCGCTACTACCATCGCCGTGCTCCTCTCCTGTACCCTTGTGGCATTTGGCTTCTCCCGCTTCCGCTTTCCAGGCCGGGACTTCTTATTCATCGTGCTGATCTCCACCATTTTCCTGCCGGCCGCAGTCACGGTTATTCCTACTTACACCTTCTTCCAAAGGATCGGCTGGGTGGGTACCTGGCTGCCGCTTATCGTCCCGGTATTTTTTGCGAATGCCTATGATGTTTTCCTGTTGCGTCAGTATTTCATGACCCTGCCACGTGAACTGGACGAAGCCGCCATGATAGATGGTGCCAGCCCATTGAGAATCCTATGGTCGGTCATCATCCCACAATCCTACCCGGCGTTGATGGCAGTGACAGTTTTCCATATCGTCTTTGCCTGGAATGATTATTTTGGCCCATTGATTTATCTATCCACCAATCGCGATGCCTGGCCGATTTCCATTGCACTTTCCACGTTCAACGGCATTTATGGGCAGAGACCTCAGCTTATTCAGGCGGGCGCGTTAATGGCATTGATTGCGCCGCTGCTTCTGTTTGTTGTTGCCCAGCGGTTCTTTGTACAGGGAATTGTGATCACCGGAGTCGAAAAATAATATGCTCAAAGTTGCAGTCATTGGCGGAGGCTCAACCTACACTCCGGAACTCGTCAGTGGCTTCCTCGCACGAATGGATGAATTTCCGCTCGACGAACTCTGGTTGATGGACATCGATGAGGAGCGATTAAAGGTCGTTGGCAGTTTCGCTCAACGCATGGTGGAAGCCAAAGGATCACCGTTCACGGTGATCCTCTCCACGAACCAAAGGGAATCTGTCAGAGATGCAGACTATGTGACCACGCAATTGCGCGTCGGTCACATGGAAGCGCGTCGCCGTGATGAGTACCTTGGTCTACGGCATGGTTTGATCGGGCAGGAAACAACCGGTGTTGGCGGCATGAGCAAAGCATTGCGTACCATTCCTGTCATCTTAAAGATCGCGCAGGATATAAGAGAGGTTGCCAAACCTGGAACGGTTTTGGTCAACTTTACAAATCCTGCGGGTCTCGTCACACAAGCTTTAAGCAAATACGCGCCAGATGTTCCCGCAGTTGGTGTATGCAATGTCCCAATTACAGCCAAGATGCACATCATCGAAGGCCTGGAGCAGGCTACGGGTAGAAAGATCGATCCGAGTCATACAGAGTTAAAGACTCTTGGCTTGAATCACCTATCCTGGCATCGCGGCTTTACAATTGAAGGGGAAGATGTCTGGCCACAGGTGATTGAGGGATTCATCTCAGAAGTAAGGCAGGAAGTGGAGCCGGAATGGGAACCGCGTACGATTGAAGTCCTGCGGATGATGCCGAACTACTACCTCCAGTATTTTTATCATACTGACAAAAAATTGAAATCGCAGGATAAATGGCCGCCTTCACGAGCAGAGGAAGTCATTGAGGTTGAAAAAGATTTGTTGCGCGAATATGCCGATCCAAATCTAAAGGAACCTCCTGCGGATCTGATGAAGCGCGGTGGTGCATACTATTCGACAGTTGCCACACAACTGCTGAACGCTCATTACAACGATCTGGGTGAAACGCACGTGGTCAACATTCGGAATGACGACGCGGTCAAAGAGTGGCCTGCCGATTGGGTCCTCGAAATTCCATCGACTGTGAAAAAGAGCGGGATCACTCCCATCCCTACGGAACCACTGCCCGCCTCGTGTTTCGGTCTGATCTCAGCGGTGAAAGCCTATGAATTGCTGACCGTGGAAGCCGCTGTTCACGGAGACCGCGATGCCGCGTACCAGGCTTTATTGGTACATCCCCTGGGGCCAAAAGCAGACAAAGTACAGGTAGTGCTCGATGATATGCTGGAAACACATAAAGAGCACCTGCCGCAGTTCTGGAATTAACCCACGAAAGAAAAAGGGCGACCCGACCGGCCGCCCTTTATAAACTTATACCTATGCGTTACTACCTCGGCGCCGACCTTGGCGCCACCAAGACTCACACTCTCATTGTCGATGAAACAGGCCGCGCGCTTGGCTTCGGGGAAAGCGGACCTGGCAACCATGAATCGGTCGGATACGACGGCATGTTCCAATCCATGCATAACGGAATGGAGCAGGCATTGCACGCCGCGGGACTGAAAAAGGAGGATATAAGGGGAGCAGGCTTCGGCGTGGCCGGCTATGATTGGCCATCCGAAATCGAAGCCACAACTTCAGTCATCGATCGTCTTGGTCTTAGCGCACCCTATAAATTCGTCAATGATGCGGTGCCCGGGTTGATTGCCGGTTCCGAGGAAGCCTGGGGTGTTGTTGTGGTCTCAGGCACCGGTTCAAACTGCCGCGGCTGGGATCGTGAACACAGGCACGAGGGACGCGTGACCGGACATGGCGTGATGATGGGTGAAGGCGCGGGCGGTTCTGAACTCATGCACCGTTGTATGCAAATTATTGGCTATTCCTGGACCAAACGCCTGCCCAGGACCGCGCTGGCAGATGCCATGATTGCACATACAGGTGCAAAAGACCTGGAAGATCTGATGCGTGGTTATACAACGTATGAATATCAGGTTGGAGCCGAGGCAGCGCGCATTGTCTTTCGTGTGGCAGAAGAAGGCGATGAGGCTGCACGTAATCTTATCTGCTGGGCAGGGACTGAACTGGGCGAGCTGGCAAATGCAGTCATCCGCCAGCTCGATTTTGAAAATCTCGCCTTTGATGTTGTGATGACAGGCAGCATGTTCGAAGGCGGCCCGATGCTGATCGAACCAATGCGCGATACGATCCACAAACTGGCGCCGAAAGCCCGCCTTGTGCGATTGAGTGTTCCACCTGTCATCGGCGCGGTCATGCTCGGCATGGAAGCCGGCACATTGAGTGTAACGCCCGAGATTCGCAGTAACATGAACGAAAGCGTTTCCGTGCTGAGAAGTGTTTCGGTGAGGTGAGCATGACAGCCATCGAGTTCACTGCCATCCCGGATACAGACGCAGACTATGGTCTTCAGCTTGAATTGCTGGCAGATTTCCAGAAACAGACCGGCATAGAGGTCAAGCTCACGCGCATGGAGTGGAGTGATGCATGGCAACAGCTGATCAACATCTCCACCCATGGGCAGGGAGCCGATATTTCACATGTTGGTTCCACCTGGGTCAGCAGCCTGGTAAGCATGAATTCCCTGCGCCCCATCCCTTCTCATGTGATCACAAAAATTGGCACTGAAGAGTCCTTTATCCATTCCACGTGGGAAAGCGCAAAGATGGAGGACGATAGAAATGCCTGGGCGATTCCGCTCAGTGCCTATACGTATGCTGTTGCCTACCGACGCGACCTGCTTGCACAGGCGGGTCTGAATGGTGCCACTGCTTTTGCAACACCCTTCGCTTTTGAAGGAACGATTCGCAAACTGGAAGAACTCAACTGTGCTGAACACGCATGGCTCATGCCATACGTCCCATTCCCTTTCAGTGATTTTGTCCACACCGCCGCTTCATGGGTTTGGAGTTCAGGGGGGCACCTGATCGATAACCGCGGCAAACAGGTACTCTTCGATTCGCCGGCTACCCTGGCCGGGTTGAACGCTTATTTCAAGCTCCTGCGACGCTCACAAAACGTTGATGCTTTGGGCACCGTGGACTGCATGCAAATGCTTATGCAGGGAAAAGCCGCGGTGGTACTGACCGATGCACGTGCCATTCTATCGCAGTTACAGGAAGACACTCCACAGGCTAAAAATATCGGCGCAGCCAGCCTTATGAGCATCCCCTGGTCTGGGGGTGGCAACCTCGTGATTTGGAGGCACACTTACGGCTTCCCTGACCGCCTCGAAGCTGCGTTCAAGCTTGCAGAATTCCTCACCCACAAAAGCACGATGCTCGAAGTAGGACGCCGGGCGCAAATCCTCCCGGCTCGCGTCGATGCACTGGATGAACTCATCCCTGCCGAGCATCCGCTGCGGCCTGTGATGATCCAGCTTGTTTCCTCGGCGCGCACGTATCGCTCCATTCCACTCTGGCGGCGTATCGAAAACCAGTTTGGTCAGGAGCTGAGTGCTATCGCAAAAGCACTTTTCGAAAACGAAGATGCAGATTTGGATGCACTCTTGAGTGAGGCAATGGGGCTGCTCACCCACCGTCTCAACCTGACCCTTGGATAAAATGCTCCGCTTCTTTTCAAGCCTGTGCCTGCTCGCCGTTTTATTGACATCCTGCTCAACCTCGGCAGCTCCGATTTCAAGCACAGATGCAACACCCAGTCCGGAACCAACCGTGATCCCCTCCCCGACTGCCGCTTCACAATTCATCATCCTGGCGTATGCCACAGACGGCATCTTCGCGGACATCATTCCTTACGAGAGGCTTACTCACATTAACTATTCATTCCTTACCCCAAGAGCCGATGGTACTTTTAACCCCATCCTTAATGGCTGGAAGCTAAAGCAGATCGTCAAAACAGCTCATGAACATGGTGTTCGCGTCAGCATCGCGGTAGGCGGCTGGGGTTGGGATGCGCAATTCGAGGAACTGGCAGCGGACCCTGAGTCCAGAAGCGCCTTTGTCCAAAACCTGAAAGCCTTCGTGGATGAATATCAGCTCGACGGTGTGGACATGGATTGGGAGTATCCTGACCCTGGTCAATCATCGCAAAATTTTCTCGCTCTCATCAAAGAACTGCGCTCGGCAATGCCTGATAAACTGCTGACCACTGCCGTTGTCTCCTATGGCGATGACAATGGCATCGGAGTTCCAAATGAGTCTTTTGAGTTGTTCGATTTCGTCAACATCATGACCTATGATGGTCGCGACCATGGAACGATGGAACAATTCGAGAGAGGCCTATCCTATTGGAGCGAGCGGGGCTTGCCAAAAGAGAAGATCGTCATGGGCGCGCCGTTCTATGGCGACCCAAACCTGCCCTATTTCAAAATTGTGCAAGCTGATCCGAATGCCGCACAGGCGGATACATTCGATTACTACGGCACCACCTATCACTACAATGGCATCCCGACCATTCAAACCAAAACACGTATTGCAATGGAAAAAGCGGCTGGCATCATGTTCTGGGCACTGGACCACGACGCGCAGGGCGATCTGTCGCTATTAAATGCCATTTATCAAACAGCCTATCCGGGTCCATAATCACCCTCTTAAGACTTTTTGTGATTCTCGTTTCTGAATACCAAAATTCTTTTAACTGGAGATTTCAATGACTGATTTTACCCTTGGGGTCAACTATTGGCCCCGCCGGAAAGCCATGTATTGGTGGAACAACTTCGACGCTGGCGAGGTGCGCGAAGAGTTTAGCCTCATCCGCGAGATCGGCTTGAATGTCGTCCGTATATTTTTGCTGTGGGATGACTTTCAACCCGAGCCGGATTCGGTCTCCAAAGAGGCATTGGAACATCTGGTAACAGTCGCGGATATTGCTGCGGAAAACAATCTCGGTCTCGACGTGACATTCTTCACCGGTCACATGAGTGGACCAAACTGGAGTCCGCGCTGGCTGGTAGGCGGGGACCTACCTCCTGCCGCACATCAGACCTGGCTCCGCGAAGTTGTCAGCGAAGGCAAAAAGACCGACAAGGGCTATCGCAATATGTTCCACGATGAAATGGCGTTGGACGCGGAGCGATTGCTTCTCAAGACCGTTGTCGGCAGGCTCAAAGACCATTCAGCGATCTGGATGTGGAATCTTGGCAATGAGCCCGATCTCTTTGCGTGGCCGAACACTTCGGAAGAAGGTGCAGCGTGGGTAAAAGAAATGGTGGAACTGATCAAAGAGATTGATCCTAACCATCCAGTCACCATCGGTCTGCACGGAGATGGACTGCACCGCGATAATGGACTGCGCGTGGATAAGGTTTATAAACACACGGACGTTGCAGTGATGCACTCCTATCCGATGTACACACCCTGGGCACGCAAACCACTCGACCCTGATTTTGTTCCGTTCACCTGCGCCGTGACCGCTGCACTGGCTGGCAAGCCAATTCTGATGGAAGAGTTTGGCGGCTGCACAGCTCAGCCCGGTGAACCCTCGCACATTATGAAATGGACCGAGACCAACGGTCGTGAACGCGATCAATTCATGGCCTCTGAGGAGGACTTTGCCGAGTTCATTCGACTGACACTGCCCAAGCTTCGGGAAAGCGGCGCAACCGGCGCGATGGTCTGGTGCTATGCAGACTATATCCCTGAGCTTTGGGATCTGCCTCCCTGTCTGAACGCCCAACACGAACGATTCTTCGGGCTCGTGAGACCCGACGGCTCACTCAAACCTCATGCAAAAGTCATCCAGGAGTTTGCGGCAACCCAGCCCGAAATTAAACCCATCCCCGATTATGCAAAATTTGAGATTGATCCTGAGGAGTTTTACAAGAACCCAACGTCTTTCCTCATTGATTTTTATGCTCAATACTTAAAAGGGATTGCGCCTGCTTAAGATCCTGACCGTCGCGCCCGATTAATTGTAGCTGCTCTTCAGGTCTGAGAGATTCCCGCCTGAAGCAAAAGGAAAACCATGAAACGACTTATCATCAACTCCGATGATTACGGACGCACGCCTGATATTTCCCGTGGCATCCGCAGTGCACACTCTCAGGGAGTGGTGACATCCACCACTTGCATGATGAACATCCCAACTACAGCGGCAGATATCGCTGTCGCATTGAAAGAGACTCCCAGGCTGGGGATGGGAGTCCACCTTGTTCTAACGATGGGCAAGCCTATCTCCGCGCCTGAAACGGTGCCATCCATAACAGATCAAAGCGGAAGTTTCTTTAAATACACTCCCTTGATTGAACAACTTCCAAATATCAAAATAGATGAAGTGAAAACAGAATGGCGCGCCCAGATCGAGGCGTTCGTCAAAGCAGCCGGGCGCATGCCGACGCACCTCGATTCACATCACCACTCATCCTATTTCTCTCCAGGTTTGTTTCGTGCAATGCTTGAGCTGGCAAAAGAGTACGACTGCGCCATCCGCTTCCCATTCACACATAATGTCTCGAGTGAATTGGAAGAGACAAACAAACAGGTCCCAGATTTAATGCAGGAGTTCAATCCGCGGCGGCCTGACAGCTTTGTGGTGGACTTTTATGACGAACGTGCAACCCATGAACAGTTATTGAACATTATCAACAATCTGCCTGAGGCTACTACCGAGATTATGTGTCATCCGGGTTATACAGATGATGCATTCGCAAAAGAGTCCGTTTACAACGATCAACGTGACAGGGAATTGAAAATACTGACTGACCCATCCATCAAAGAAGCAACTCAGGCGAACGGGATTCAACTAATCACTTTTGCCGAACTCTAACCCCTCATCCTCAAAGAAAACCATTTTTCGGAGAAACCATGTCTCACATTGACGAACTTCTGCTACAAATGACGCTCGAAGAAAAGATCGCCATGCTCGCCGGCGCGGACCTATGGCACAGCGTCCCCGTGCCGCGGCTTGGCATTCCTCAATTCAGAGTGACTGATGGACCCAATGGCGCGCGCGGCTCATGGGGAAGTATGGGGCCATCGTCGGTTGCCACGCCTGTCGGCATCGCGCTGGGCGCGACCTGGAATCCCGACCTCGTTGAAAAAGTTGGGAATGTGCTTGGTGATGAGCTCAAAGCCAAAGGCGCGCACATCCTGCTCGCCCCCACCGTTAACATCCACCGCACGCCTATCGCTGGACGAAACTTTGAGTGTTACTCCGAAGACCCGTTCCTGAGCGGCATGCTGGCCTCTGCCTACATCAATGGGATTCAGAGCAAAGGCGTCGGCGCGTGCATCAAGCACTTTGTCGCCAACGACCAGGAATATGAACGCTTCTCGATGAGCTCGGAAGTGGATGAACGCACCCTGCGCGAAATCTACCTCGAGCCATTCCGCATCGCGATCCGCAACTCGAATCCGTGGTCGGTCATGTCCTCCTACAACCGCGTCAATGGGACCTACGCCTGCGAGAACAATCACACACTCCTCGAGATCCTCAAAGACGAATGGAAATATGAAGGTATCGTCATGTCCGACTGGTTCGGCACATATGACCGGGACGTTCCCAACAGCGGGCTTGATCTCGAAATGCCCGGCGCGGCGCGCTGGATGTCTGAGGAGCATGTCAAGCGTGCGCTCGATGACGGTCCCTTGACGGAAGAGGTGCTCGACAATAAAGTCCGCCGCCTGCTCGGTGTGCTGGAAAAAGCCGGGTTGTTCGCCAACCCGGAGCTGCGGGCCGAACGGGCCGAGAACAAACCGCAGCACCGCAGGATCATTCGAGAGGCGGCGTGCGAAGCGATCGTCCTGCTCAAGAACGACGGCACGCTCCCCCTCAAGAAGGTCAAATCGATCGCAGTGATCGGTCCGAATGCTCACACTGCGCAGATCCTTGGCGGCGGCAGTTCGTCAGTCACACCGCATTACGCGGTCTCGCCGTTTGAAGGGATCAAGAACCGCGCCGGCGACAAGATTAAAGTGGAGGCTGCACCAGGCTGCTTTATCTACAAGACTCTGCCCGGGCCGGCGCCTGAAACATTATCTACGTCCGGTGGGCGCCGTCCCCAAAGGGGGCTCAGCCTCAACCTGTTCAACGGGACCGAGCTTGCCGGCGACCCGGTTTATACAGATGTCACGACTCTTGT
This sequence comes from Anaerolineales bacterium, assembly GCA_035512375.1. Taxonomy (GTDB): domain Bacteria; phylum Chloroflexota; class Anaerolineae; order Anaerolineales; family Villigracilaceae; genus Defluviilinea. Next base: position 14,350 of record DATKED010000312.1, on the reverse strand, counting down.
TCAATATGGCTGGTTTGAGAACACTGTGCCTAACGCTGACCAGGAATCCTTCTCGCTCCGTCTGGAAGGATTCTTTACGCCAAAGGAAAGTGGCACGCATACTCTTGCGCTGGCGGCGGTGGGATGGGGCAAACTCTATCTCGACAACAAACTTGTCATTGACCATACTTCCGACACGGACATGGCGAAGCAGCTTACGGCTGACCTCAAGCTCGAAGGTGGCAAAGCTTATCCCATCAAGATCGAATATTACTGGAAAGGCAATCCGCGCTGGCGCTCGCTATCGTTTGGGCATCAGCCGCCTCACGCGAAGGACACAATCGCGGAAGCCGTCAAACTCGCAAAGAACTCTGATGTGGTGGTACTCATCGCAGGCTTGGACGGCGAATGGGAATCGGAAGGCTTTGATCGCGCCGACATGAAGTTGCCCGGCGCGCAAAATGAACTCATCGAACGCGTCGCCAAAGCAAATAAGAACACAATCGTTGTGTTGAACGTTGGCTCCCCCGTTGAGATGCCGTGGATCAACAAAGTCCCTGTGGTGCTGCAGCTCTGGTACAACAGCCAGGAACAGGGCAACGCGCTGGCGGATATTTTATTTGGCGATGTGAATCCATCGGGCAAACTGCCGACAACTTTCCCCGTCCGCTTGCAGGACAACCCTGCGTACATTAATTATCCGGGTGAGAATGGCAAAGTTCGTTATGGCGAAGGGATTTTCGTCGGCTATCGCTATTACGACAAAAAGGAATTAGCGCCTCTCTTCCCATTCGGTCACGGACTTTCCTATACAACGTTCAAATACAGCGACCTGCGTCTGAGTGCAAAATCGCTTACACCGAATGAACTGCTGAAGGTCAGAGTGGACGTGACTAACACCGGCAAAGTCGCGGGCAAGGAAGTCGTTCAACTCTATGTGCGTGATGTGAATTCTACGGTTGCACGGCCTGAGAAGGAACTCAAAGCCTTCGCTAAGGTGGAACTGGCGCCCAAACAGACAAAAACCGTTACATTCACGTTGGATCGCGAAGCGTTCTGGTTCTTCGATGTGACAAGCAATGGATGGGCGACGGAACCCGGCGATTTCGAGATCCTGGTCGGTTCATCAAGCCGCGACATCCGCTCGACTGAACGTTTTGCTCTCGAGCCTGAGCCGCGCGCATCACGGCTGCATACGGGGTTAACCGTTCAAAAACTGCTCGATGATCCCGATGGGCGCGCCGTTCTTTCCAGGTACATCGGCGGCTTCCTGCTCATGGCAGATATGAGCATGGCAAAGAATATGACTCTCGAGCAGATCGCAACCAACCATCCAACCTTCGTCTCGCCATCAATGCTTGCTCAAATCGGAGAAGCTCTGGCAAAGGTTTAATAATTTTGGTGTAGGGCACAACGCTTCGACTGCGCCTGCGGCTCCGCTGAGTGCGAACAATGTGCCTCTACAGAATGGAATGATTCATGAAATTCGGCTACTTTGATGACACACAACGGGAATACGTTATCACCCAACCAGACACTCCCCTGCCGTGGATCAACTACCTGGGGTGCGAAGCCTACTTTGGTCTGATCTCTAACACAGCAGGCGGCTACTCCTTTTATAAAGACGCCCGCCTGCGCCGCCTCACCCGTTATCGCTACAATAACGCCCCGCTCGATATGGGCGGACGTTATCTCTACATCCGCGACAACAGCACAGGCAAATACTGGTCGCCTTCGTGGATGCCGACCCGCGTCAGGCTCGATGAATACGAATGCCGCCACGGACAGGGCTATACGATCATCACATCCCAATTCAATGGGATTAAGTCTTCGACACGTTATTTTGTCCCGCTCGGAGAGAGCCTTGAGATCTGGCAGGTGACCCTGACCAATGAGAGCGCTTCCGACGCGGACTTGAGCCTATTCTCCGCCGTCGAGTTTTGTCTGTGGGACGCGAACGACGATGCCACCAATTACCAGCGAAACTATTCCATTGGGCAGGTTGAGATCGTTGACGATGTGATCTATCACAAAACCGAATATCGCGAGCGTCGTGACCACTTCGCCTATTTTGCATGCTCCGAAAAACTCTCAGGCTTCGACACCGTACGTGAAGACTTTCTGGGTGCATACCGAGGCTGGAACGAACCAGTTGTCGTTGCAAATGACAAGTCGTGTAATTCTGAAGCGCATGGCTGGCAGCCGATCGGGTCGCATCACGTTAAAGTCCATTTGGAAGCTGGGGAGCAGAGACAAATTATCTTCATCCTTGGCTATCATGAGAATCCACAGGACGATAAATTTGACCCGCCCGATTCGCAGATGATCAATAAGCGGACGGTCAGACCGGTCATGGAAAAGTATCTGGACCGTGAAAACGCGAACAAAGCCTTCGAAGAGCTACGCGAATACTGGACGATGCTGCTTGGCAAAATGCAGGTGTCCACGCCCGATGAACACACGGATCGCATGGTCAACATCTGGAACGCCTATCAGTGCATGGTGACCTTCAATATGAGCCGTTCGGCTTCCTACTTCGAAAGCGGGATTGGACGCGGCATGGGCTTCCGTGATTCGAACCAGGACCTGCTTGGCTTCGTGCACATGATCCCCGAACGAGCCCGCGAACGAATTTTGGATATATCCGCCACGCAATTGAAGAACGGCGGCGCGTTCCATCAATATCAACCGCTCACCAAGCGCGGCAATAATGACGTGGGATCTGGTTTCAATGATGACCCGGCCTGGCTGGTGCTTGGTGTGGCCGCCTATATCAAGGAAAGCGGCGATTGGTCCATTTTAGACGAGCAAGTCCCCTATGAGAACGAGCCGGGAACTGAGAGCCCGCTTTACGAACATTTGCAGCGCTCCATCCAATATACACTTGATCGTCTCGGACCCAACAACCTTCCACTCATTGGACGCGCGGATTGGAATGACTGCCTGAATCTAAACTGCTTCTCCGACACCCCTGGTCAATCCTTCCAGACCACAACCAACAAAGAGGGCAAAGTGGCGGAGAGCGTATTCATCGCGGGTTTGTTTGTGCTTGCCTGTCAGGAAATGGCTGGTATTGCCGGGCATTGCGCCGATCAGGCGGAAGTGGATAAAGTTCAAAAAGCCGCGGCTGAAATGGAAAAGACGGTTTGGGCCGCGGGCTGGGATGGCGAATGGTTCCGCCGCGCCTATGACGATTACGGTCATGTGCTGGGTTCAAAGGAGAACACAGAGGGACGAATCTTCATCGAGCCGCAAGGCATATGCATCATGGCTGGCCTGGGCGTGGGGAATGGCAACGCGGTCAAGGCACTGAATTCAGTTGGAGAACATCTTGCTACCCCGCATGGGATTGTTTTGCAACAACCGGCCTTTAGCCAGTATTACTTGCATCTTGGCGAGATTTCATCCTATCCACCGGGCTATAAGGAGAACGCGGGCATCTTCTGTCATACCAACCCGTGGATCATGATCGCCGAGTCCGTTGTGGGGTGCGGAGATAAGGCATTCGATTATTACCAGCGCATCAACCCGTCGGCGCGTGAGGGGATCAGCGAACTGCACAAATGCGAGCCCTATGTCTATGCCCAGATGATCGCGGGCAGGGACGCCGCGACCTACGGCGAAGCAAAGAACTCCTGGCTCACCGGCACCGCTGCCTGGAATTATGTCGCGATCACGCAGCACATCCTGGGTATTCGTCCCATGTTCGATGGACTGGAAGTGAAGCCGGTCATCCCGTCAGATTGGAATGGCTTCGAAGCGGTACGCAGCTTTCGGGGAGCTCGATACGAAATATCCGTAAAACGGGAAGGCCCAGGAAACAGCGTCTCGCTCGAAGTGGATGGCAAACCTGTTGCCGGGACAGTCATCCCATTGCCGCATGCCTCTCTGGCAGGGCAAAATATTCAAACAGTAAAGATTAAGGTTGTCGTCAGCTAATGAAAAGAAGATTATGGATTTTGTTTGTTGCACTCGCGCTGTTACTTCCTGCTTGTGGTGGTGGACAGGCCGCAAGCGAAGCGACACCAACCCCCTTCCCCACACCCGTGCGTCCAACGTTCACTGTGCAACGGGGTGATATTACTGTGGAGACCAAATTGAGTGGACGTGTCGTGCCGCTGGCATCGCACACAGTGTATTTCCAGATTGTTGGACAGGTGCGGGAAGTGTATGCAAATGTCAACGATGAGGTGACTGAAGGACAATTGCTGGGCGAACTTGCGGAAGCACAGGAGTTGCGGGCACAGGCAGAGGAAACGCAACGCGTCATTCGGCGCGCTCAGATCGATCTTGAAATCGCTCAGTTGACTCTTGAACAGTTCCAGTCGCAGGGACGTTCAGCCAGTGAGATCAAGATCCAGGAATTGCAGGTTGAACTGGCGCAAATGAAGCTCGATGAAGTGCTCCAGGGTTTGGGTATTGACCCGGACTCACCAGTGCTCGACGAACTCGACGCCCAAGTGGCACAGGCAAGGGCATTTGCTCCGGCAGATGGCACGATCATCGCGGCGGTCAATGCGGGACGAAATGTAAACCCAACTACTCCCGCATTTGTGTTGGGCGATCCAGATCAATTGGAAGTGGTCGCAGACCTCAATCCCGGAACAGGCGACCAGGAAGTGAGGGAAATGTTCGAAGGGATGCCCGTGACGCTCACGCCGGATGCAAATGCCGAAGTGGAATTGACCGGTGTCATCCGCCAGCTGCCATCCCCCTTTGGAACAGGTGAAAGTGATGAACGTAGCATCCATGTGGTTTTGGACTCGGCACCTTCAGCCAGCACTTATCAAAGCGGCGATAGAGTCACGCTCGTTGTACAGCTTGCTAGCAAGGAAGGCGTGCTGTGGCTGCCCCCGGATGCGATCCGCTCGGCCGGCGGACGTACGTTCGTCATCATCAACAGTGACAGTGGACCGCAGCGCGTGGATATAGAGATCGGCTTGCAGACTCGTGATATGGTTGAGATCCTCTCCGGGCTCGAGGAAGGTCAGGTTGTCGTCGGACCATGATTCCCTCTGCTCAAGCCGCTGTCCTCGGCGGCATCCCCGCCGAGAGAAAATTTTATGAAATTGTTTTCTAGTCTGTTTTCCCTGGCTTTGCAAATTTGGGCGACAGCCGGGATCGCTTTTAAGCGCCTGTTGACTCAACGCTCTCTCAGCCTGGCATCCATTGCCGGGTTGATGATCGCGTCCGGGTTTATCTTGAGCGTGCCACTCTATGCTGATGCGACCTACTTCCGTTTGTTGCGTGAAGAACTTCTGGTGGGACGTGAGCTCGATTTGGTTCAAAAGCCTGTTGACTACGCGCCGCTTTCATTCGTCTTTGAGCAGAAAGCTTCAGGGAAAAATAGTCCGCAATGGAAAAACGTTGAAGAGGTGGATGAGTACCTCACTGGCACAGCCTTGCAGACGATCGATCTTCGCATCATGCAGTTGGTCCGTCGCTTTCGCACCGATGGATATTTCATCTATCCGCCGCGCGACCCGAGCAATCCTGGCACACAATACTCACTGACCACAGCCAGTTTCGCCTTCATCACTCCGCTGGAGGAAACCGTCATTGTGGTAAACGGGACTACCCCACAGCCGTTCGTCTCTTTGCTGAGTGAGGGCGATGCACTTGAAGCGATGGCAAGTGAAAGCCTTGCAAACGAGTTCGGCGTTCAGGTCGGTGATACGTATTCCCTGCGCACAGAAAGCGGTCAAATCCCGGTATATATTGCCGGTCTCTGGAGGGCGGTTGACCCCACAGCGCCCTATTGGGATGTAAAAGATGCAAGTATGCTCATCGTCCATGAAGAGACATACAAGGGCATCATCAGCGACAGGGTCGGCGATGAACTACGAAGCGGGATATGGAACATCATTGCAGATGGTTCATCCCTACATGCAGATGATGTCGCCACGTTGCAGGAGCATATTCGAACGATTGAATCTCGAGCGAATTCACTTCTTCCGCAAACAACATTGAGCGCGTCACCGCTGGAGGCACTGGCTCGCTACCAGGAGAACGCGCCTACACTCACCTATCTTTTGTTTGCGTTTAGTGTTCCCATACTCAGCTTAATTCTTGCGTTCATCGGGCTGGTTGCAGGTCTGTTCGTCAACCAACAGCGCGGCGAGATGGCGATCCTGCGCAGTCGCGGCGCCAGCGCCGCGCAGGTTGTGGGCATGTCACTTTTGCAGGGCATCATTCTCGGCGCGATCGCATTGGCAGGCGGCACTGGCCTCGCCTATTGGATCACACATTCCATTGGCAAGGCGCGCAGTTTTCTTGATTTCAGCGCGGCGGGCGGCCTGCGAGTGAGCATGACTCCGCAAATACTTGGATATGGCCTCCTAGGCATTGCAATCATTCTCATCATTCAAGTGCTCATCCCCACCTTGAGTGCGGCGGAAAATACGATCGTTACCTACAAGCAGGAGCGTGCTCGTTCCTTCCGCACTTCCTGGTGGCAGCGCTATTGGCTGGATATCCTCCTATTGATCCCGGCAGGCTACGGATTGTGGCAACTCACACAGCAATCTCAAAAAGCATTGGAGGGATCGGAAGCGATTCCCGACCCGCTGCAAAACCCGCTTCTGCTCCTTGTCCCGGCTTTGGGGATCTTTTCAGTCGCTCTTTTCACGCTTCGGCTTGTCCCCCGTTTCATGGACTTTATCTCCCGATTGCTGAAACCGTCAAAAAGCGTTGGCATGTTGATGGCCGCGCGTTACCTGGCACGGACTCCGGCCCTCTATAGCGCGCCGCTTGTTCTACTGGTTTTGACACTTGGCTTATCCGCTTTTACCGCGTCACTTGCACGTACGCTTGATGTCCAACTCGATAAGCAGATCCAGTATCAAGTTGGTGCAGACATGAATATTTATGAACTTGGCACCACATTCAACGATGATAATCCGAATCCTGTTTACACCTTTGGGCCTGTGGAAGACCATTTGAGCATTGCGGGCGTGGAATCAGCAACGCGTGTCGGCCGCTATAAATTTTCAGCCAGCGCCGAGACCGGTTCAATTGAAGGAACATTCCTCGCCATAGACCGGCTGACCTTCCCTTCCGCCGCCTACTGGCAAAGAGACTTTGCTTCTGAACAGCTTGGCGTATTGATGAATCAATTAGCCGCAAACCCCACTGGCGTGCTTGTGCCGGACAGCCTGCTCACCGGACAGAAGCTGGAAATTGGAGATACACTCAGGCTCGGAGTTACGACAGGGGTCGCCGGACAGTCCATTGCGCTCGAGGCACCGATCGTCGGGTCGTTCGATCTCTTCCCCACCTGGTATCCTGAAAGCGGAACAATGATCGTTGGCAATCTCGAAGAATTAACCCTGCGCGCGGGTGCAGAGTATCCGCATGAGGTCTGGCTGGGAACCAGGCGCGATGCTGAACCGGATTTCATCGCGTACGCGGTACGAGGCTTTAGCATCCTGCTCGACCAGCAAGCCGATCAATCCAAACTGGTGCAAAACGGATTGAACACCATCGTCAAAGATTGGTCATCCTCTGAGTTGAACATCCGCGCCGAACAACGCAGACCTGAAAGACAAGGTTTGTTTGGATTACTCTCTGTAGGCTTTGTATCCTCGGCTTTGCTGACTGTTTTGGGTTTCCTGCTCTACGCGTTGTTTTCCTTCCGCCGGCGCTTCATCGAGATGGGTATGCTGCGCGCCATTGGTCTATCCATTCAACAGATGACCTCCCTGCTCGCCGCGGAGCTAGCCTTTTTGGTTTTACTCGGCGTCGGTGTTGGGACCGCACTGGGTGTATTTGCCAGCAGGTTGTTTGTTCCCTTCTTACAGATCGGAGCCAGCGCGCAATCACAATACCCGCCCTTCCAGATTGAAATCGCATGGCTCTCGATTGTAGAGATTTATATCCTATTCGCTCTGCTCTTCGTAGCGGCGCTTGGCACTCTTTCAACATTGCTTGTACGAATGAAGATCTTCCAGGCCATTAAGCTCGGAGAGACAACGTAGATCGTGCGTTTCGCCCAACTTGATTGGCGGGACCACGATCCCGCCTCCCGAAAAAGAGAATGAGTATAGAACCTTTGATCGTTTGTGAAAACCTTGTGAAGATCTATCGCCTGAATCAGGAAGGCGGTGGGTCTGTCGAAGTGCAGGCATTACAGGGAATGGATATCACCGTTGCCGAGGGAGAGATGCTGGGCATCGTCGGCGCGAGCGGGAGCGGCAAATCGACGCTGCTCAACGTCCTGGGAGGGCTGGACCGTCCCACCGGCGGACGCGCTCTCGTCGGCAAACAGGATCTCGGTCAATTGAATCCAGGCGCGCTCGATCAATATCGCCGCCAGACCGTTGGTTTTGTCTGGCAGCAGGGCGCGCGTAATCTTATCCCGTATTTGACCGCCCTGGAAAATATAGAGCTGCCGCTTACGTTATCCGGACAGGTCGGCAAGACCACGCGTCAACGCGCATTGGAACTCCTTGATCTGGTTGGCTTGCATGAGCGCATGGATCATCGCCTGGAGGAACTCTCTGGCGGTGAACAGCAACGCGTGGCTGTTGCCATTGCGCTGGCAAATCGCCCAAAGTTGTTATTGGCGGATGAGCCTACCGGTGAATTGGATACCGCCACTGCACAGACGATCTATGATCTTTTGCGTCGATTGAACAAGCAACTGGGACTCACGATGGTCATCGTCAGTCATGACCCGGGCATTGCACGCCATGTGGACCGCGTGGTGGCGGTAAGAGATGGAAAACTGGCGAGTGAAACACTGCGTGTGCAAAAATCAGATAGTGACGAGCATCATCTCGTGGAACTCGCAGTCGTGGATGCCGCCGGTCGGCTGCAGATCCCGCGTGAATACCTGGAACAGTTCAATATCCGCCGCCGCGTGCAGGTGGAGCTTACAGATGAGGGAATCCTCATCCGCCCGCCGGCGAGAGAACATCACAGCCATGATCATGTCTCTGCGTCTGGCGAGCACGAATCGGCTGCGTCTGAAGCGATGGAGAGTCCATCCAACTTATCAAAAATATGGCAGAGTCTTAAGTCCAGATTTACGCGTGCATCGAAGAACTTCAACGGAGACGAAAAATGACTCTCGCCATCGAAACAAAGGATTTGTGGCGCGTCTATCCCTCAAAGACCAGTACGGATGGCATCCCAGCCCTGCGCGGCGTGAATTTGAAAGTGCAGCCAGGAATGTTTGTCTCGCTGAAAGGACGTTCAGGCAGCGGCAAGACGACACTGTTGAACTGTTTGGCTGGCCTTGACCGACCCACCTCCGGTGATGTACATGTGCTCGGACATGATCTCATGCAAATGAGCGACCATGAATTAACCGTGTGGCGGCGGGAACAAATTGGGCTGGTGTTCCAATCGTTCGGACTGCTCCCCACGCTTTCGGCTTATGAGAATATTGAGCTGCTGCTGCGGATCAAAGGCGATGCATATGCTGCGCGGCACCAACGTGCGCTGGAATGTCTGGAGATCGTCGGCTTGAGTCGCTGGCGTGACCATCGCCCCTTTGAAATGTCTGGCGGGCAGCAACAGCGCGTGGCAATCGCGCGTGCCCTGGCGAATCACGCTGAATTGATTCTGGCGGATGAACCCACCGGCGAGCTGGACAGCAAAACCACACGTGAACTGCTCACATTCTTCCGTGAATTGATAGAGAAGCAACACATTACCATGTTGATGGTTTCGCATGACTCATTAGTGGATCAATATGTCCATGAAGTATGGACGTTGAAAGACGGCGTCATAGAAAATCACTCGCGCTGAGCGGAACCGCAGGCGAAATCGAAGCGTACAACAAATGATGACACGAATCCTCACTTTTTTCCCTTTAACCCTGCTCCGGGCAGGCTTTCTTCTTTCCTTCCTCCTTTCTGCCTGTGCCGCGCAGACTCCTGCTACTGTTGCGCCAACAGAATCACCCGCTGCTGCAACCGAATCTTTGGGCACGGCGATTTATACCGACCCATCCCAGCCCGTCGAAGCGCGCGTCGAAGAGTTGCTGAGGCGCATGACACTCGATGAAAAGATCGGGCAGATGACGCAGGTGGAAAAGAATAGCATCAAGTCAGGCGATATCACCAAGTATTACATCGGTTCCATTTTAAGTGGAGGAGGCGGTTCCCCCAGCGAGAACACGCCACAAGCCTGGTATGCAATGGTCGAAGATTTTCAAAATGAAGCACTTGCAACACGACTGGAAATCCCGATGATTTATGGCGTGGACGCGGTGCATGGTCACGGCAACCTGCTCAATGCAACCATCTTTCCGCATAATATCGGGCTGGGCGCCACCAATAATCCTGAGCTACTGGAAAAAATCGGACGGGCCACGGCGGAGGAAATGCTTGCCACTGGCATTCCCTGGAATTTTGCGCCGGTTGTCGCAGTTGTACAGGATGTGCGCTGGGGCCGCACCTATGAAGGCTTTGGCGAAGAGACGGAGCTTGTCACATCGCTTGGTACTGCCTACTTAAGAGGCTTGCAAACGTTAACAGAGGCTGACAACCCGGTTCCGGGTCAATCCATCTTTGTGCTGGGGACGCCCAAACATTTTATCGGTGATGGTGCGACCATTTGGGATTCATCCAGCACGAACGATTACAAACTCGATCAGGGAAATATGCAGGTCCCTGAAGAGCTTGTGCGCAAGGTTTATCTGCCGCCCTATCAAAGCGCAGTGGACGCCGGGGCAATGAACGTCATGGCATCCTTCAGCAGTTGGAAAGGCACCAAGATTCACGGTGAACAGTATCTTCTCACAAAAGTTCTCAAGGATGAACTTGGCTTCACCGGCTTCATCGTCTCGGATTGGCAGGGGATGGACCAGGTCTTTCCGGACGATTACTATGCTTCCATCGTCACATCCGTCAATGCGGGCGTAGATATGAACATGGTCCCGTATGACTATGTGACTTTTATCGAGACGATGATGAATGCTGTAAATAATGGGGATATTCCCGAATCACGCGTCGACGAGGCTGTCCGCCGCATCCTGCGCGTGAAATTCGCTCTTGGCCTCTTCGAGCAACCCATGCCAGACACGAAATATCAGGGGACGGTCCGTTCACGCGAACATCTCGAGCTTGCGCGGCAAGCCGTGCGCGAGTCATTGGTACTGCTCAAGAACGAGGATGATGCTCTCCCACTGGATGAAAACACACCGAGCATCTTTGTTGCCGGCGAAGGCGCGAATGATATCGGTCTCCAGTCCGGCGGCTGGACGCTGGAATGGCTTGGCAAGCCTGGCAATGACAACGAAGGCACAACAATACTCAGTGGCATCAGAGCAATCGCCAGTGCGAACACGCGCATTGAATACAATCGCAATGGCAACTTCAGTGAATTCAACAACGCCGAAGGCAACCCGCTCGTTGCTGGCGTAGGGATTGTCGTCCTTGCGGAAGAACCTTATGCCGAGGGCGTGGGTGACAGGGCAGATATTTCTCTCAATGAAGAGGAGACCACGCTCATTACTGAAATGGGAAAACAAAGTGAGACTGTGGTTGTCATCCTCATTTCGGGCCGTCCACGAGTCATCACTGAACAATTGTCGCTTGCCGAGGCGTGGGTCGCGGCATGGCTGCCCGGTACAGAAGGTGGCGGCATTGCGGACGTACTGTTCGGAGATTATCCGTTTACTGGAAAACTATCCTATTCCTGGCCGCGTTCGAACGAACAGCTTCCCATCAACAGCAACAACTCGGCAGAGAAAGCTGGCTGTGATGCCCCATTATTCCCATTTGGCTATGGTCTGACTTACGGCGACCCATCACCCGAAATTTTGGAATGTAATCCATAAAATGAGCCTTGCGAAGGTTTTCTCAAATGCGCAAATGGCTCTAAAGATAAACCTTCGCAGGGCTAATCGAATCTATTTTCAAGAGAGAAACCATGAACTACGGCTACTTCGACGATCCGAACCGTGAATATGTCATCACCGATCCACGCACACCCACAAAATGGATCAATTACATTGGCACACTGCAATTCGGCGGATTTGTAGATCACACAGGCGGCGCGCTCATTTGCAAAAATGACCCGACCTTTAACCGCATCACGAAATATATCCAGCAGATGCCATCATCCGATTTCAAAGGCGAAACACTTTATCTGCGGATAACACAAGTTACGGGCTTTAAAGTCTTCTCTCCCTTCTTTGTGCCAACGCTTGATCCGTACGATAAATATGAATGCCGCGTTGGATTGGGTTATACACGCATCCTCAGCGAGTTCCATGGTATCCGCACCGAAGTAACGATCTTTGTTCCAATCAATGCAGCTGTTGAAATACGCGATATCCAGATCACCAACATAAGCGACAAGCCGCTCGAAGTGGATGCGATTCCCGTGCTGGAATACACTCATCCCGACGCGCTGAAGCAATTCACGAACGCGGACTGGATTCCGCAGACCATGACATCGAAAGCGGTGAAGGACACGGATTGTATTGTGCTGATCCAATATCCGTTTATGTTCCGCGACATCAAGGTCAATTACTTTACATCTAACCTGCCTGTATCATCGTTTGAGACAGACCGAAAAAAGTTTCTTGGGGAAAATGAATACGGCACCTGGGCGAAACCTGTAAGTTTACAAAACGAAGAACTCTCGGACACTGAAGCCCTGCGCGGCGATAACATCGCGGCGCTCATGCATCATCTTGGCATAATTCAGCCTGGCGAGACAAAACGCCTCACCACACAACTGGGGCAGGCCGCAAAGCTCGCAGACGCAGAGCAAAGCATCGAAACGTATCGCAACCCGCAGTCTGTGGATGATGCGCTTACAGAGATGAAACTTTTCTGGGATGAGTATCTCTCCACCCTGCAGGTGGAAACGCCCGATGCAGCGATGAACGCCATTCTCAACATTCATAATCCGCGTCAATGCTACATTACGCGCCAGTGGTCGCGCTATCTTTCCTGCTATCAGCTTGGGCTTGGTGCGCGCGGCATCGGCATCCGCGACTCGTCGCAGGATATTCTCGGCGTGATGGCGAATATTCCTCACGATGCGAAAAGATTCCTAAAGACCCTCCTTTCCTTCCAAAAGCAAAATGGTTCGGCAATGCACCAGTTCAACCCGCTCACAATGGAGGGCAGCCTCGGCGACTCGGCAGAGGTGGAAGATCGACCGCACTATTACAGCGACGACCATTTGTGGAGCGTGCTTGGCGTAACGGCTTACATCAAAGAAACGGGCGATGTGGCCTTTCTGGATGAGATGGTCCCGTTCTATGAAAAAGACAAGGATGGGAACCCGCTCGAATCGTCGCCCGTACTGGACCATGTGAAATGCGCGTTGACCTTCACCCGCACCGACACGGGCAAACACGGACTCCCCCTCCTTGGCTTCGCCGACTGGAACGACACCCTCAACCTGGCGACAGGCGCAGAGTCCCTTTTCTCGGCGCATCTCTATGGACGCGCACTCAATGAGTTCATTGCCCTGCTCGATGATCTTGGAAAGAAAGACGACGCAGATGAATGGCGCAAGGCACATGCCGAAATGAGAACCCGCGTCGAGGAACACGCCTGGGATGGCGAATGGTATATGATGTACTTCGACCATGACGGCACACCTGTTGGCTCGCATAAAAATCAATACGGGCAGATCCACCTTAATGGGCAGTCCTGGGCAGTGCTTTCAGGCTTCGCATCTCAGGAGCGTGCCCATCAGGCAATGGATTCCGTTTACAAACACCTCAATACAAAGTATGGGATCAAACTTTCCACACCCGGTTATAACGGCTTCGACCCGCGCTACGGCGGCGTGACAACCTATCCGCCTGGCGCGAAGGAAAACGGTGGCATCTTCCTGCACCCGAATCCCTGGGCGATGATCGCTGAGACCATGCTTGGTAACGGTGACCGTGCCTATGAGTACTATTCACAGATCAACCCGGCGGGCAAGAACGATATGATCGATCTGTACGAAAGTGAACCGTATGTTTACCCGCAAAATATTCTGGGAGATGAACATCCGCAGTTCGGGCTGGCGCGTAACTCGTGGCTTTCCGGCACCGCCTCATGGATGTACCAGGCCGGCACACAATGGATTCTTGGCATCCGCGCGGAATATAACGGACTGTGCATCGATCCGTGCATCCCGTCGAAGTGGGATGGCTTCAAAGCGACGCGCAAATATCGCGGCGTCACCTATCACATTACAGTAACCAACCCAAAGCATGTCTGCAAAGGTGTGGAAAAAGTCATGGTCAACGGAGGACAGGCAGAGGGGCGTCTGATCCGGGCCGAGGAAGGCGTGAGCGAAGTGAACGTTGAGATAACGATGGGGTAATCATGTCCACTTCCCCACTTCCATTCGCATCCATTGAGAATGAATATTTGCGAGTCGATTATCTGACGACACTGGGTCCGCG